>NZ_JBGONI010000007.1:0-183187 GCF_041439035.1 Vibrio sp. 1F263
AAACTCACTCTACCTTTTACCCAGAAATCAAGCTCATCTAAGCGGAGAAGAGCCGCTGTGCTAATTAATCTTTATTATTTTTCATCGCTAATCACAGAATCAGACACCCACTCAAATAAACAACTGAACACATACAAATAGCACCATTGACTAGCACTAAAAAATAACAGAACTCTTCAAAACGCTCACACTTCTTGTGCCACTCACAAGTGTTTAGACTCCATCCTTAATACATTAAATCAACCGTTCAAAACAGAACATCACGATAGCACGTCCAAACGCATGCCTCTTTCTACTGTCAATCCTTCATCATAGACAATAAAAAAGCCGCTTACTTTTCAGTATGCGGCTTTGCAAAATTATTAACGGTTGGTCAACACACCACTATGGGCGGTAAACCTTAACGTTGTGGAAGCCTTGCTCTTGCAAGTAAAGCGCTTGCAGGCGGCTCATGACACCACGGTCACAGTACAATAAGTACTCTTTCGATTGGTCTAGGTCACCAAACTGAGTTGAAAGCTTGAAGAACGGGATGTGTTTGATTTCAACACCATCGATCTCTAGCGGGCTTTCATCTTCTTCGTCTGGGCTACGGATATCAAGAACGACAGCGTGCTCAGCAACGGCTTGAACTTGCTCCACTTCTGGTGCCTGTTCTTGGCTCTCTTTCTCGATATCACGGATATCCATAATACGAGCGTTCTCGATCACTTGATCCAGCACTTCGAAGTTAAACTTAGCTTCTTCCGCTTCTAGTTTGCCTTTCTTCGCTTTCACGGTTGGCTTCTTAGAGATAACACCACAATACTCAGGCATTACTTTAGCGAAGTCTTCAGTACCAATCTTACGAGACAGGTCGATGATGTCTTCTTTGTCCCAGTTGATAAGTGGACGAAGGATCAAAGTGTCCGTCACGTTGTCGATATGACGCAGGTTAGTTAGCGTTTGGCTAGAAACCTGACCAAGAGCTTCACCCGTTACTAGTGCTTCGATACCGAAACGCTCTGCAACCATACCACCAGCACGCATGAACATACGCTTAAGAACAACGCCCATTTGGCCGTCTTCAACGTTCTCAAGGATCTCTGCAACTACAGGTTCAAAATCAATAGAGATGAACTTCACCTTTGCAGATGAACCGTATTTATCCCATAGATAGTGAGAAACTTGCTTAACACCAATCTCGTGAGCAGGGCCACCAAGATTGAAGAAGCAGTAATGCACTTTAGAACCACGTTTGATGTGTAAGTAGCTTGAAACACCAGAATCAAAGCCACCAGAGATCAAGCTAAGCAGATCTTCTTGAGTACCAAGAGGGAAACCACCTAGGCCTTTATGACGTTCAATAACTTGGTTTAGCTTATCGTTCTCGACTTCAACTTTAACGGTAATATCTGGATTTTTCAGTTTTACTTTTGCTGATTCAACCGCTTGGTTTAGACCGCCGCCTACGTAGCGTTCTAGCTCGATAGAAGTAAAGTCATGCTTACCACGACGCTTAGCACGTACAGAGAAAGTCTTACCTTCAATAAGAGCACCGCTACGCTCAAGAACTTGCTCGTAGATATTGTGCAGGTCTTTAAATTCTGATTGCTGAACTTCAAGGGAGTGATGAATACCCGGAGTTTGCGTCAATACTTCAAGTGTTTCTTTAAAGTATTTGTCGCCCTCAGACGTCACTTCGATATGGTCACGGCGGTTGAAGACAGCCACAGACTCAGTACGACGCTGAAGAATAGTACGAATATTACGTTCTAGAATCTTTGTGAAGCGCTTACGCACCGATTCACTTTTTACAAAAATTTCCGGGTGGGGCTTAACAATAAATTTCATAGTACTTTCACGCCAATAAGGTTCACAATTTTAATAGGTTCATCACCACGTAAAAGGTCATTTCACATAGTTATTGAAGCAATAATAGATCAATATTAAATCTAAGGGCGCGAATTATACATGAGAAAATCAAACAAGGAAAAGAGTGCGTGCTTTGGTGCCATTAATAAACTCACCTTAGTGACAAACTATCGTCTCGATTTCATCCAAGCTCATTTATCCATATCTTCTCTTCTCTTCTCTTCTCTTCTCTTCTCTTCTCTTGCTAGCTTGGTACAAACCCTTTTGTGTATCACACAAAGAAAAGCCCAATCTACGACAGATTGAGCTTTGGGGTGCATATTCTTGGTAAATACTATTCAGTGATTACTGGGACTTCTTCACTGTAAAGCGGTTCGCCCTGCATAATACTGATTTCAACACGACGGTTTAAGCTACGTTGCCATTCAGTATCGTTCGGCTCTACTGGCTCAGTATCAGCCATACCACGCACTCTTAAGCGTTGATGAGAGAAACCACGGACCTTTTCCATCTCTTGAGCCACAGACACCGCACGCTGCGATGATAAGTCCCAATTAGAGCGATAAAGCTCAGAATCAAGACGTTGATTATCAGTATGCCCAGAGATTCGGACAATGCCTGGAACATCTTTCACTAACTCGGCAACCTGTCTAACCAAAGGTCGGAACTTAGGCTGTAGGAAAGCGGATCCTGATGGGAATGCGCCTTTTTCACGAATTCGAATCACAATCTGTTGGCCAAGGTTTTCCACCTCAATCGCGCCTTGGTCGATCTCTCGCTCCAACGCCTTCTTGATGCTCTCCATCAAGGTTTCCATCTCTTGAGACTGTTCTTGAGCTTGCTGTTGCTGCTGATCTGATTCTGAATTTTGGTTGTTGTGCGCAGAAACCTCTGCTGATTTACCCCCCGTCATCTTGCCCTGATCACGCATCGTACCGCCAGCACGCTCAGATTCCCCTTCATGAAACTCTAGAGTTTGCTGCGTAATATCAATGGTTTGCTGCATGATTACATCAATAGGCGTCGGTTCTGGGCGACCAGGACGAAACTCCTGCGCAATAATGCTGGTACCTTTAGGAATGTCTTTCACTTCCAAGCGGTTTTGTACACCAAACGCGAATTTCATTGAGCCTGCGATCTGTTTAAATTTCAGTACGTCCATCTCAGAGAATGAGAGGAGCAGTACAAAGAAACACATCAACAATGACATCAAGTCAGCAAATGTTCCCATCCATTGTGGCAAACCCGGAGGGGGACATTTACATGGATTTTCTTCATCCATTTTTATTCCCCTTAAGCCATTTCACCATCAATCGTACGTTTACCTTCGTTAAGGTAACTCTTCAGGTAACCGTCAATAACTCGTGGGTTTTGACCATCTTGAATCGCGAGTACGCCATCCATCACCAAACGACGATTCAGTGTCTCTTGGTCACGACGTAGAGCAAGTTTGTCCGCGATAGGAAAGAACACCATGTTCGAAAGAATTGCACCATATAGAGTGGTTAAAAGTGCAACCGCCATCGCCGGCCCGATCGCTTTTGGATCATCCATGTTCGAAAGCATGGCAACCAAACCAACCAATGTACCAATCATACCCATTGCGGGTGCAACATCACCAAAAGCTGTAAATACTTTAGCGCCCTGTTCGTGACGTTCTGTGGTTAACGCGATGTCTTTTTGCAGTGCTGCACGCACTACATCACCATCATGGCCATCAACCAATAGGTCGATACCCTTTTGCATGAAACTGTTGCTGATTTCCATCTCTTCAAGTGCTAAGAAACCGCCTTTACGCGCGGCATCCGCCATCTCTACGACTTTAGCAATAAGATCTTCTGGCTCATCGGCTTTAAACATAAATGCTTTACCGGCAATTTTTGCCGCACCAAAGAACTGTCCCATGGTGAATTTCATTAGAACAACAAACGTTGAACCACCAATCACGATCAAAACGGATGTCGTGTCATAGAACATCCCGAGGCTTCCACCTAGGATCATTGCCATAATTACGAAGGCAAATCCACCAATCAAACCTATTAGGGTTGCTAAATCCACTGAGCACTCCTCATGCTTTTTTACAGTTCTACGTCGACGATAATATTCTTATCGGCAAGACTATAAGATCTTTTAGTTAATTCTTCGTCTAAGTATCACACTTTTCGTTTTTGAATCACAACTATTGGCTTACTTTGGACTTATCCAAAGCGTATAAACTCGATAAAGCCACGGTTATTCAATCAAAGTAAATTCAAGCGCCTTAAAAACGAACTTTCTAGCAAAAATTCTTGGTTACATTTGACCATCTCAGCGGCCTAGGGTAACGTTCGTTCATCTTTCCAAACGCAGATTTATTATGGCTACTAAGAAACCTGAAAATATGAGCTTTGAAGCGGCTATCGAAGAGCTTGATGGCTTGGTTGATCAACTAGAAAATGGTGATCTAGCTTTAGATGATGCGCTGAAAAAGTTCGAACGAGGCATCTCCCTCGCTCGTGCTGGTCAAAGTAAACTAAACGACGCTGAACAGCGTGTTAGCATCCTGCTGCAAAATGATGAAAATGCAGAACTGAGTGACTTTAACCCACAACCTGAATAACAAATTGTATGAGATCCCCTATGATCGAGACGTTATTGTCTTATCAAGCACGTAATAACGAGCAACTTAACCTTTGGCTTGATCGCCTGCCACACCAAAATCAGAATCTCATTAACGCGATGCGTTATGGGTTACTTTTAGGCGGCAAACGCGCACGTCCGTTTCTTGTCTACATTACAGGGGAAATGCTCGGTTGCACTGCGGAAGAACTCGACACTCCAGCTTCAGCAATCGAATGTATTCATGCCTATTCTCTGATTCACGACGACCTTCCAGCAATGGACGACGACGAATTGCGTCGTGGCCATCAGACTTGTCACATCAAATACGATGAAGCAACGGCAATTTTAACTGGCGATGCCCTACAAACTCTCGCGTTTACTATACTTGCGGAAGGCACATTAAGTGCTGACGGGGAAAGCAATCGCGTTCGAATGATTCAACGCCTAGCAGAAGCGTCTGGTGCACAAGGTATGTGTATTGGACAAGCACTTGATATTGAAGCTGAAAACCGCTCTGTCACGCTAGAAGAGTTAGAAGAAGTTCACCGTAACAAGACTGGCGCTCTAATGAAGAGTGCGATTCGTTTAGGTGCTCTTGCTGCTGGCGAAAAAGCGTTTGAAGTGATGCCTCAATTAGATAAGTACGCCGATGCAATCGGGTTAGCCTTCCAAGTTCAGGATGATATTTTAGATATCATTAGCGATACCGAAACTTTGGGTAAACCACAGGGCTCTGACCAAGATTTGAACAAAAGCACCTACCCTTCTTTGTTAGGTTTAGAGGGCGCTCAAGAAAAAGCGCAAACTCTGCTACAGGAAGCGCTTCAAGCTTTGGCTGCAATCCCATACAATACCCAGTTACTCGAAGAGTTCGCCCGATACGTCATCGAGCGCAAGAACTAAGACAATAAGCGCGCATTACCTATGACTCTTGATATATCAAAGTACCCAACTCTTGCTTTGGCTGATAAGCCAGAGGATTTGCGTCTACTTCCAAAAGAGACGCTTACACAGCTTTGTGATGAATTACGTACCTATCTTCTTAACTCAGTGAGCCAGTCAAGTGGTCACTTAGCATCAGGCTTAGGGACAGTAGAGCTAACCGTTGCTCTGCACTATGTGTACAACACGCCTTTCGACCAGTTGGTTTGGGATGTTGGCCACCAAGCCTACCCGCACAAAATTCTAACGGGTCGCCGTGACCGCTTATCGACTATCCGTCAAAAAGATGGACTGCACCCATTCCCATGGCGTCAAGAGAGCGAGTACGACACGCTTTCTGTTGGTCACTCTTCAACATCGATCAGTGCCGGACTCGGTATGGCGATCAGTGCGAAGAAAGAAGGCAAGAATCGTAAAGTCGTCAGTGTGATTGGCGATGGTGCGATCACCGCAGGTATGGCCTTCGAAGCGATGAACCACGCGGGCGATATTCATAATGACATGCTGGTTATCCTGAACGATAACGAGATGTCGATCTCTGAAAACGTCGGTGCTCTGAACAACCATCTAGCTCAAGTTCTTTCTGGCAGTCTTTACACGTCAATTCGTGAGGGTGGCAAGAAAGTACTATCGGGCGTTCCGCCGATTAAAGAGCTCGTTCGTCGTACAGAAGAACATCTAAAAGGCATGGTTGTCCCTGGCACCATGTTTGAAGAGTTAGGCTTTAACTACATTGGTCCGGTTGACGGTCACGATGTGAATGAGCTGATTAAAACGCTGAAGAACATGAGAGACCTTAAAGGCCCTCAGTTCCTGCATATCATGACCAAGAAAGGCAAAGGCTACGAGCCTGCTGAGAAAGATCCAATTGGTTATCACGGCGTACCTAAATTCGATCCTGCACACTCAAGTCTGCCTAAGAGCACCAGCTCTAAACCAACTTTCTCTAAGATTTTTGGCGACTTCCTGTGTGATATGGCCGCGCAAGATCCTAAGCTAATGGCGATCACGCCAGCAATGCGCGAAGGTTCTGGCATGGTACGTTTTTCGAAAGAATACCCAGAACAGTACTTCGATGTAGCGATTGCTGAGCAACACGCAGTGACACTAGCAACTGGTATGGCGATTGCGGGTGATAAGCCAATTGTGGCTATCTACTCGACGTTCTTACAACGTGGCTACGATCAACTGATCCACGATGTAGCTATCATGGATCTACCCGTTATGTTCGCGATTGACCGTGCAGGTCTTGTCGGCGCTGATGGTCAGACACACCAAGGTGCGTTCGACTTAAGCTTTATGCGCTGCATTCCAAACATGGTGATCATGGCGCCAAGCGACGAAAACGAATGTCGCCAAATGCTATACACTGGCCACCAGCACACAGGTCCAAGTGCCGTTCGTTACCCTCGTGGTAATGGTATGGGAACTGAGATTCAAAGTGAATTTACTGCGCTAGAAATTGGTAAAGGTCGTATCGTTCGCGAAAGCGAAAAAGCAAAAGATGGCTCGAAAGTCGCTATCCTGAGCTTTGGTACTTTCCTTGAGAGTGCACTTCAAACGGCTGACGCTATTGATGCGACAGTGGCTGATATGCGCTTTGTGAAGCCACTCGATGAAGCTCTGATCAAACAACTTGCTGCTGACCACGATGTATTGGTTACAATCGAAGAAAACGCGATTGCAGGTGGTGCCGGCGCGGGTGTGATTGAATTCTTGATGAAAGAAAAGCTACTGATGCCAGTATTGAACCTTGGTCTACCAGACAAGTTTATTGCTCAAGGTACTCAAGGCGAACTGCATGAAGAGCTTGGCTTAGATGCTAAAGGCATAGAGAAGTCTATCTCTGATTACCTTGCTAAATAGCCTTAACACGTAAGCTCGTAAGCTCGTAAGCTCGTAAGCTCGTAAGCTCGTAAGCTCGTAAGCAATAAAAGCAAAAAAGGTTGGCCCTAGGGTCAACCTTTTTAGTATCCGAGACTTAGCTTAATGTGCTTGCAACTAAATCTTAATCCTTCAGCTAACTTAAACTAAACTAACCAGCCCGCGAAATGTGCCACTGCGTACAAGGCAACAGCCGCCATAATACCTGCCACAATATCATCAATCATGATACCTAAGCCGCCGTGTACTCGTTTATCTAGCCAGCCAATAGGCCAAGGCTTCACCATATCGAAAAAGCGAAATAGGACAAAACCAGTGAATAACCATTTCCAGTCATCCGTAGGGATATTCAATAAAGGCACTAGACCCATGGTGATCCAAAAGCCCGCAAATTCATCCCATACGATAGAGCCATGGTCGTGTACACCCATATCATCAGATGTCACCTGGCAGATCTTGATACCGATAATACAACTAACAACCACTACTGCGACATAAGCAGGAAAAGGTAACTGAACCAGCAATAGATAAAATGGAATCGACGCAAGCGTGCCCATTGTGCCTGGAATAATCGGCGATA
Organism: Vibrio sp. 1F263; assembly: GCF_041439035.1. Taxonomy (NCBI): domain Bacteria; kingdom Pseudomonadati; phylum Pseudomonadota; class Gammaproteobacteria; order Vibrionales; family Vibrionaceae; genus Vibrio; species Vibrio sp. 1F263. The sequence goes on from NZ_JBGONI010000007.1 coordinate 7,862, forward strand.
AGCCACTGCCAAAACCCGTAGCCAATAAGTGCCAAGGATTTTTAAGAGAAATAAGAGAAAGTGGATTTGTCATCAATTAACCTTAAAGTGATCGTAACCAGTTAAGTTCCAGCTTAGTGGTTCACCATTATTGTGTAATTCAAAATATTCTACAGGTCTTATCTGGCCAATGCAGGTGACTTTTGTACCTGTGTGCGACAAAGCACTTTCCAATGAACCTTTATTCTCTTCCGGCACGGTAAAGCAGAGTTCGTACTCTTCACCACTGGTAAGCGCATACTGCTGTGCAGAAGCGGTATCAGAAGAGAATTGAAGTAATTCAGCAGAGATTGGTAACGCACTCACATCAATGCTTGCACCGACCTGAGAACGCTTAAGGATGTGTTTTAAATCGGCAATAACGCCATCAGAGATATCAATAGCCGATGAAGCTAGGTTCACGAGCGCCTGACCCGCCAATACTCGTGGAGAGCTGATGTAGTGCCTCTCTTCTAGCTCAAGTGCATAAGGCTTAGCTTTGTTCTGTTCTGGGTCTAATATAACCTCTAGCCCAGCTTTACTGTCACCTAAGTTACCCGTTACGTAAATCCAGTCCCCCACTTTCGCGCCATCTCTACGCAGTGCTCGGCCTTCTGGCACAAAGCCCTGCACGGTAAGCGTTAAACTCAGCGGCCCTTTGGTCGTGTCACCACCAATAAGTTGAATACCAAAATAGTCTGCAAGTTTGAAAAAAGAATCACAGAAGGGAGCAAGCCATTCTTCATCGACTTCTGGCATGGTTAACGCAAATGAAACCCAGGCAGGCGTCGCACCCATCGCCGCAAGATCGCTAATGTTCGAAGCCAAAGCCTTATGTGCCACCCAAGCTGGGTTTGCCTCTGCTAAAAAGTGCGTGCCCGCGACTAAAGTATCCGTGCTAATCGCTATCTCAACATTGCCCGGCGCTTTGACCAAAGCACAGTCATCGCCCGCTGCCAGATGTACGTCTTTACGTTGTGGTTGTCGATTTACAAAATATTTTTCAATCAGGTTAAATTCGCCAGACATCACATGCCCTATCTTTAGTCTTCATACAAATCACCGTAATTATTAATATTACAGAAATTTAGTTACAAAAAAGGCCAGCATAAAAGCTGACCTTTAGATTCAATATACGAACGTCTTATTTCTTACGAACGTGCGGTGCAGCTTTATCAAGCACACCGTTAACAAACTTATGGCTGTCTTCTGCTGCGAATACTTTCGCAAGCTCGATAGCTTCGTTGATAACCACTTTGTATGGTACATCTTCGCGACGAGTCATCTCGTACATAGCTAAACGTAGAAGCGCTAGTTCCATCAAATCCAGATCTTGCATAGGGCGAGATACGAATGGACGAAGCTTGCTATCAAGTTCCATGTGGCTAAGAGCAACACCAGTTAGTAGGTCGCGGAAGTATGCAACGTCTGTTTCTGGCATAGCTAGAGCAGGTTCTGCGGCATGATGCTCTTCTTCATCATACTTACCACCAGATAAGAACTGTTCTTCAACGGTAGCAATATTTTCTTTAGTAATTTGCCAAGAATAAATTGCTTGTAGAGCAAATTGACGTGCGTTACGACGTGCGGCTGGTTTCACACTGGCCCCCATTAGGAATCGATTTCAGAAAGAACGTTGATCATCTCAAGTGCGCTAAGTGCGGCTTCTGCACCCTTATTACCAGCCTTGGTTCCTGCGCGTTCAATAGCTTGATCGATCGTATCAACAGTAAGAACACCAAACGCTACTGGAAGAGAAAATTCCAGAGACACTTGTGCCAAACCTTTATTACATTCACTACAAACATAGTCAAAGTGAGGTGTACCGCCACGGATTACTGTACCAAGAGATACAATCGCATCGAACTTACCCGTTTTTGCAACGCGTTGCGCTACAAGTGGAAGTTCTACTGCACCAGGGCAACGAACAACAGTGATGTTGTCTTCGCTTACTTGTCCATGACGCTTTAAAGTATCGATTGCACCAGAAAGTAAACTTTCGTTAATAAAACTGTTGAAACGAGCAATAACGATAGCAATTTTTGCATTTGGCGCTGGGAAGCCACCCTCGATCACTTTCATAAGCCTTCCTTTAACTATTTTCATCAAGTGAGAATCGCCGGATTCTAGCACAAAACTGTGAGCAATATCTAATGCTAATTTAGAAGAACAGACACCGGAGATGTAAAGATGATAACGCAGCACGGCTCTCAACCATATAGGAGCAACCAGTAGTCAAGCTCGTGTATTTAACACGTTTTGAATCGGGCTTAACTACTTTGCTCTTTTGGCAAAACGAATCACCAAAAGAGCCACTGGAATCATCGGTAAATTATGTTGCTATAAGCAGAGATATATCGACTTACTCGCAAACATACTCAACAACGTTAAGACCAAAGCCACCTAATGCGTGGTAACGCTTGGTGCTTGAAGAAAGCAGACGCATATCATGAACACCAAGGTCTTGTAGAATCTGAGAACCCACACCAACACGACGAGAAGTACCCTGCTTTTTAGCCATGGTTGGCTGCTCGTTCTTATCTTGAGCTTCGAATGTCTTCACTTTGTGAATCAAAGAATCAGACGACTCTTCGTTACCCAGAATAACCAACACACCGCCTTCATCGCCAATGCGCTTCATCGCTTTATCTAGTGACCAGCTACGCTCTGTACCACGGTCTGAGTGAAGTAGATCGGTAAACGTGTCATGCAGGTGAACACGCACTAAAGGAGCGCCCACAGACAGGTCACCTTTTTGCATCGCGTAGTGGATCTGGTTATCAATCGTGTCACGGTAAGTCACAAGCTCAAAGTCACCAAACTCTGTTGGCAAATGACATTGTGCTACACGTTCAATCGTCGTTTCTGTGTTGTTGCGGTATTCAATCAAGTCAGCAATGGTGCCTAATTTGATATCGTGTTTTTCAGCGAAGACTTCAAGATCAGGGCGACGTGCCATGGTGCCGTCGTCATTTAGGATTTCAACGATAACCGAAGCTGGCTCACAGCCTGCTAGACGTGCTAAATCACAGCCTGCTTCTGTGTGGCCTGCGCGCGTTAGAACACCACCTTCTTGCGCTGTCAGTGGGAAAATATGACCAGGTTGAACAAGATCAGCCGCTTTCGCATCTTTCGCCACTGCCGCTTGAACTGTCACTGCACGGTCTGATGCAGAGATACCCGTCGTTACACCCTCAGCCGCTTCAATCGAAACCGTAAAGTTCGTGGTGTACTGTGCATTGTTGTCTTGAACCATAGGGGCTAGACCCATACGGCTTGAACGCTCTTTGGTTAGCGTCAGACAGATTAAGCCACGGCCATACATCGCCATGAAGTTAATCGCTTCTGGCGTCACATGTTCTGCTGCCATGATCAGATCGCCTTCATTTTCGCGATCTTCATCATCCATCAGGATAACCATTTTTCCTAGGCGAATGTCTTCAATAATTTCTTGAGGAGTACTAATTGGCATTGTTCTATATCCTTTGAAATGGTTCTGCTTCCTAGAACCGACACTATTTAAACCTGATGATATTGCTTCGCTTTACAAAGTCTCGCTTAACGCACTTTGTATCAACGGTTAGGCAAAACCATTCTGCTGTAAGAATTCCATCGTTAATCGAGATTCAGGCTCAGACTCTTGCTGCTGACCTTGCAGTAAACGCTCCATGTAACGCGCTAATACATCAACTTCTAGATTCACTTTACGACCGACATTGAATTGGTCGATGGTGGTTTCTGAAGAAGTGTGAGGAACGATAGTCAGCTTGAATGCGTTCTTGCGTAAATCGTTCACAGTCAGGCTGATACCATCGACCGTTACTGAACCTTTTTGAGCCACGTATTTTGAGATTTCTGCTGGCATTTCTACCCAGAACTCAATCGCACGACCAACTTGATTACGTTCAACAATCTCACCCACGCCATCAACGTGACCAGACACGATGTGTCCACCGAAACGCGTGGTTGGTAACATTGCTTTCTCAAGGTTTACCTTGTCGCCAGCTTGGTAATCGACAAAACCCGTTTTTTTCAGGGTCTCAAGCGAAAGGTCTGCACTGTAGCTGTGATCGTTATACTCAACAACCGTCAAACAAACACCATTGGTCGCGATACTGTCGCCTAACTTAACGTCAGCCATATCAAGATTACCAACATTAACCGTTACGGTGATGTCTTCTCCGCGGGGAGTGATTGCACTCAATGTACCTACGGCTTCTACAATTCCTGTAAACATTTTAAAACTCTTTTTGTTGTCAACGACATGTATTTGGTTAGCAGAACTATTTCCACTATGGTTTCGTTATTATTTGTTTCGCGATAATAGGTTTCGCGACGATGCGAATATCCACACCAACCTGTCGAACATCTTTAATTTCTAGGTCAATCACATCAGACATTGAAGTGAGTCCTAATGCGCCCATCAAACCTCGTCCGTCACTGCCCATTAGTTTAGGTGCTAAATAAAGGATTAGCTCATCCACTAGCTGCGCTTCAATCAAGCTTTTTGCCAAGGTAGCGCCCGCTTCGACCCAAATATGATCAATATGGTTCGCTGGCAATTGACGCATTAGATCGTGTAAATCGAGCTGACCTGCATCTGTGGTTTCGACTTCAATATCAGCAGAGGTTTCAGCGACTCTCAATACCGATGTTGGAGTTTGGAATAACTTGAGCTCAGGATACAGTTGATTTTGGCGATCAAGAATTACGCGAATTGGCTGACGCAACTCGTCTTCAACGTAATTTGTTTTGGTACTGCTTGGCAACTCTGCCCAACGAACATTCAGCGACGCGTTGTCTTCAATCACCGTTTGGCTGGTTGATAGCACCGCGCCTGATTTTGCTCGAAAGTTCTGAACATCACGACGCGCTTCTGGCGATGTGATCCATTGGCTTTGACCATTTTCCAATGCCGTTTGTCCATCAAGGCTAGCGGCCATCTTTAACTGAACAAATGGCATGCCCGTTTGCATACGCTTAATAAATGCAGGATTTAAATCGAGAGCATCTTGCTCTAACAAGCCGATTTCAACCTCAATACCTGCGTCGCGTAGCATCTTGATACCACGGCCTGCGACTTTAGGGTTTGGGTCCTGCATGGCACAAATCACTTTTGAAACTTGAGCCTTAATCAAACCTTCAGCACAAGGCGGCGTTCTACCGTAATGAGAACAAGGTTCAAGTGTGACATAAGCGATCGCACCTTTTGCCTTATCACCCGCCATTCTTATAGCGTGTACTTCGGCATGAGCTTCGCCAGCTTTGGCATGGAAACCTTCGCCAACGATCTGGCCATCGGTTTGCACGATGACACAACCCACATTAGGGTTTGGCGCAGTAGTGTAAATGCCGCGTTTGGCTAACTGAATAGCACGCGACATCATTTGAAAATCTAGGGGAGTAAAATTAGACATGATTGAGGGGTTAGTCCTCTAATTTAGCGATTTCTTCGCCAAACTCTCGGATGTCTTCAAAGCTGCGGTAAACAGAGGCAAAACGAATGTACGCCACTTTGTCCAATTCTTTCAATTGGCCCATCACAAGGTTACCAATCATCTCGCTTGGTACTTCACGCTCACCAGTCGCACGGAGTTGTGACTTAATCGTGCTGATCGCAAGTTCAATCGCATCAGCACTCACTGGGCGTTTTTCTAGGGCGCGCTGCACACCACCGACCATTTTATCTTCATTAAATGGTTCGCGGTTTCCATTCGACTTTATGACTTTAGGCATCACAAGTTCTGCCGATTCGAAAGTCGTAAAACGTTCACTACATGCAAGGCATTGACGGCGACGACGAACCTGATGGCCATCGGCTACCAGTCTTGAATCGATTACTTTAGTGTCGTTCTCTGAACAAAAAGGACAATGCATATCACCTCCAAATAATTGAATATCAGTGTAACGGAATTGCCAAACGTTAGGAAAGAAAAAGGGCCAATTAAGGCCCTTTTGTGTGGTAATTCATTGATTATTGCTACTCGAGCGCCATTTCAAAAATGAGCTGAGGAGTAAAATTAACGACCAGCGTTAACCGCGAACTAAATAGTTCGCTTTACCTACCCACTTGTAGCTTGTCAGCTCTTCTAAGCCCATTGGGCCGCGAGCATGCAGCTTTTGAGTAGACACAGCAACTTCTGCACCCAAACCAAACTGTGCGCCATCAGTAAAACGTGTTGATGCATTCACATAGACTGCAGCTGAACCGACTGAATTAATAAAGCGTTCTGAGCTCTCTAGACTGTTAGTCATGATCGCATCTGAGTGACTCGCGTTGTGTACGCGCATGTGGTCAATCGCTTCTGCAACGTCAGCAACCACTTTCACGCCTAGCGTGTAGCTTAGCCATTCTGTGTCAAAGTCGCCTTCAACCGCATCACGTTGGTCTTCAAAACCAGTAAGCAATAATTTAGCACTCGCGTCAGCAACCAAGGTTACTTTGCCTGCTAAACGCTGTGTTAGCTTAGCAAGGAAAGCCTCAGCAACCGCTTCATGCACTAGCAGCGTATCCAATGAATTACACGCTGATGGACGTTGAACTTTCGAGTTTTCAACCACATCAACAGACTTATCAAGATCAGCGCTCTCATCAACAAAGATATGGCTGATACCGAAACCACCGATGATAACTGGAATAGTACTGTTCTCTTTACACATCTTGTGCAGACCAGCACCACCACGAGGAATGATCATATCCACGTAGTCATCCAGTTTAAGCAGTTGAGAGACAAGCTCACGATCGGGTTTCTCGATATACTGAACAGAAGCCGCAGGAAGTTCCGCTTTTTCTAATGCAGACTGGATTACTTTAACCAGCTCCATGTTTGAGAAGAATGTCTCTTTGCCGCCACGTAGGATGCTTGCGTTACCAGTTTTGAGACACAGTGCTGCAATATCGATAGTTACGTTTGGACGCGCTTCGTAGATAACACCCACCACGCCAAGTGGTACGCGGCGGCGAGAGAGTGACATACCGTTTTCAAGTACCTTACTGTCAATTTCGCTGCCAACTGGGTCATTCAGGCTAATCACGTTACGCACATCGTTAGCGATACCGGTTAAGCGTTCTTCGTTCAGCAATAGACGATCAAGCAGTGCATCAGTCAGACCCGCTTCACGGCCAAGTTCGATATCTTTCGCGTTTGCTTCTAAAATCGTTGCTGCGTTTGCTTCTAGCTCATCAGCGATGATCGCCAATGCTTTATTCTTTTGCGCCGTAGATGCGGTCGCTAGGTGGAAAGCAGCGTCTTTTGCTGCAATACCCATGTTAGTTAAATCCACGTTTAACTCTCCCTAAATTCTGTCTGTCTTTGGATACAAAAAGGTGATTCGCCTTCTCATCACGAGCTATTCTTGGATTACAACCAGGTCGTCACGGTGAATGACTTCCGACCCGTAATCGTATCCAAGAATATCGCCAATATCTTTACTGTGCTTGCCTGCAATTTTTGCTAGGTCTTGGCTTGAATAACTGGCGATACCACGCGCAATTACTTTGCCTTTGCTGTCTGTGACTTGGGTGACTTCACCACGAGAGAATTCGCCTTTAACTCGAACAACCCCTTTTGCCAACAAGCTGCTGCCTTTGGTGTTAACGGCATTGACTGCGCCATCATCGACCACGATGTCACCAGCTGAAGCTGGGCCTGCTAAAATCCAGCGTTTACGGTTTTCAAGCGCTTCCGCTAAAGGCAAGAAACGCGTGCCTTGTGGGTTATCACTCAATGAGTCAAACACCACATTTTCAGCACTGCCTGCTGCAATGATCACTTCAATACCCGCACGACGAGCAATATCAGCTGCCTGCAGTTTTGTCGCCATGCCGCCGGTACCTAACGTAGTACCACTGCCGCCTGCGATCTTACGCAGTGTGTCATCAATGGTTTTTACTTCTTTGATGAGCTCAGCATTTGGGTCTTTACGAGGGTCAGCCGTAAACAGGCCTTTTTGGTCCGTTAATAGCAAAAGCTTATCAGCACCGCACAAAATACCCACTAAGGCCGACAAGTTATCATTGTCGCCCACTTTAATTTCGTTGGTGGCTACTGCGTCGTTTTCGTTTACTACCGGAATAATGTCGTGCTCAACAAGCGCATTGATCGTGTCACGTGCATTAAGAAAACGCTCGCGATCATCGAGATCAGCACGAGTCAGTAGCATCTGGCCAATCTTAAGGCCATAGATAGCAAACAAAGACTCCCAAACTTGAATCAACTGACTTTGCCCAACTGCCGCAAGCAATTGTTTGCTTGCCATAGAGTTGGGAAGTGCGGGGTAACCAAGGTGCTCACGTCCGGCTGCAATTGCGCCAGACGAAACCATAACCACAGAGTGGCCTTGTTTTTTTAATTCAGCACATTGACGAACCAGCTCAACCATATGAGCGCGGTCTAATGCCAATGTTCCACCAGTTAAGACACTGGTACCCAGTTTAACAACGACAGTTTTACGCTGTGTTGTTGTCCCGCTTTGATGATTTGTTGTCATGAAGTCTTTTATGGATAAAACAAATAAGAGGTGATGTTTTAGCAATCAAAAGGGGAATTCACAAGCAGAAAAGGTGCGAAATCGCACCTTTTTGCTTTATATAGAAGAGTAACCTTTAAAATCAGACGAATTCGACAGACTCTTCGTCTAACTGAACGCCGATTTCAAATTTCTTTTGAAGTTCATCAACCAGCTTTTGGTGAAAGGCTTCTTGAGTTCGAGAGACCTCAGCGATCGCCTTTTTAGGTAATGGCAAAGGATCCCAGTTACCATCGATGTTGTATTTACCCGTGTTGTACTTCGCCGAAAATCCTTCTTCCGACTTATCCAACTCCAACCACCAGCCCCAAAACTCACGTTCTTCTGGCGATTTTTTATCGTTCACACACACAGACAAGCAATCAAAAATATAGTGGCCTTCTTCTGATTGCGGCTCCCTTAAGTAAGGGCCTATAGCCTTTAAAACATTTAACAAGCGATAATGCGTAGGTTGTTGTGTCACTTCTGACATATTGAATCTCCATTTCAATGTTAAGAATGACGTTACTCAGAATGTTATACGTAGAAACTACGCAATTGGATTTTATAAATTACCTCTGAGTATCAGGTACTTACTTTGTACACTTTTCATGCTTAACTAATTTAGGAGAAATGTCATCTAAATAATTCATCCTCAAGCCACTTTATCGCCAATTCGAGGGATTGCTCATAACCTTGTGTAATTGATTTAGCTTTGATTTTCTTCGCTTTACCGTAATCACTGTAAATAGCAACCAGTTGATTATCCATTGGAGGTGATACTGGGTCGCCCTCTAACGCTAATGCCAAGATAGGCACACTGGTTTTACTGTTTGACAGCAAACCTTGCACCTTGAGTGACCACGCCATCAATTGCCCAGAAAGACTATTGATATCAACGGCCCCTTTACCAAGACGCGAAGCCAACACATCTAAATGCATTTTAGGCATCTGTTTCAATTTGTCGGCATGAACAAAGATATCGTGAATTGGTGCGCCTAAAGAGATACACGCTTTAATCTTATGTTGCTCAAGGAAAGATAATCTCACCATCGCATTGCCACCAAAGCGGAAGCCAAACAAGCCGACTTTATGGTGATCGACCCATGGGATGTTAGGCAGTTCATTCAAGACAGCTTGATGAAGACAAGATGAGTCTTCTGTTAACGGCCAATGTGCACTGTGCCCTATCGATGGCATGTCTACCGTTAGCATTGCAATGTTCTTTGGTGCTAAGTAATCCCTAAACAAACGCCACATATCGGTTTGCAAGCTATCTAGACCAGCGCTGACAATCACAACCGGTTGTGGTTTGTCTGTTTTGGTTAGATGCAAGTTCGCTTTGATCTTCTTGTTTTGGTATGGAATATCAATCTGTTTGACGATCAACTTCGTATGCTTAATTGCTTCAGAATAAGCTGCGTTGGCCAACACTTGAGCTTGAGCCGCCAAATTGTCGTTCTTGAGATGTGGGTAACCCGCAATGCTGAAGCACAACGATGCTGAAAACAGCTCTTCAGCCATCTCTTCACCCTTCTTCTCGTTCGAGCGATTTTGATGCTGCATACCCAGTTTGGTCCATTCATATGCCCAGTTACCACTTCGGTAACCCATGACCGTATCAAGCCACTCATCGGTTGTACGAGAGTTATCTGATGACGCGATGCGAGCCAATACCGCTTCTTGCTCAATGGGGTTAACGCCTTGCCATACCCACTGAAGACGTCTTAGGTTTCGGTACCATGATGAGTTTTGCTGTTCACGCTTCTCATCCAATAGCGCTTCAGAGCTTGGCATGTATTGTGTCAGCATTGAGGTCTCTTTAGCCTGCTTGTGCTTTACAAACAAGGTTTCCGAAAGGTTTGAGCTCGTTTCTTCTGATTCAGACATTGGGATACTTAATAAGAAATGGTTGTTACTAATCATATAAAAAAAAATGACCCTATAAAGGGTCATTTCTCAAAAAACTAAGTTTACGCTTATTTTGACTTGCGATTTACCGGCTCAACGTAGCTTAGGCTAGTATCCCAAGGTTGCTCAATCCATGTGTCTTGAGCAATATCAACGATGTACTCGTCTAACAAGTCAGCACCAGATGGCTTTGCACACACAGCGATCAGTTTCGCTTTCGGGTACATTTCGCGAAGCTTACGTGCAGTGTCACCACTATCAACCAAGTCTTCAACGATTAGGAAGCCTTCGCCGTCACCTTCAGGTGCTTTAACGACTGTCATATCACGTTGGTGATCGTGGTCGTAGCTAGAAATACAAATCGTATCTACGTGACGAATACCTAGCTCACGAGCCAAGATTGCACCAGGAACCAAACCACCACGGCTCACTGCCCAGATGCCTTTCCACTGCTCTGCTGGCATTTGCTTTTCAGCAAGTTGACGACAGTAAGTCTGCATGTTGTCCCAAGTGATAACGAATTTGTTGCTCATAGTATAAAACCTAATAATTTTGTCATGTTATTAGAGGCTACTTCAAACATAGCCTCTTCAGCGATTAAGCAGAAATCTAGACGATTAAGCGAAAGTATATTTAAGAATAAAGATAGCCGACATTACCCACACAGCAGGTGAAACGTCGCGACCTTTACCACTTAGCAGCTTAATTGCAGCGTAAGCGATGAAGCCTAGTGAGATACCCTCAGCGATAGAGTATGTCAACGGCATAAGCAGACATGTTACCACGACTGGGGCTGCTTCCGTAAGATCACGCCAATCAATACCAACTAGGCCAGACATCATCAAAATTGCTACATAGAACAATGCACCTGATGTTGCGTAGGCTGGAATCATACCTGCAAGCGGTGAGAAGAAAAGAGCCAGTAGGAACAAGATACCAACAACAACCGCTGTTAGACCAGTACGACCGCCCTCTGCTACACCCGCAACACTCTCAACGTAAGAGGTTGTGTTTGATGTACCTAACAATGCACCAATAGATGTTGCTGTAGAGTCAGCAAGCAGTGCTTTGTTTAAGCGCGGCAATTTGCCGTCTTCTTTGATTAGGTTTGCTTTCGTTGCAACACCAACCAGAGTGCCCGCTGTATCGAATAAATCGACGAACAAGAAAGCGAATACTACTGAAATCATACCTATTTCAAATACAGCAGAGAAATCAAGCTGCATGAATGTCGGTGCAAGACTTGGTGGTGTCGACATGATGCCGCCGTATTGAACGTCACCAATAGCAATACCAACAGCTGTGATAGCTAGAATAGCAATCATCACTGCACCTTTTACACCACGGTGAACAAGAGCAATCGTAAGGAAGAAACCAAGCGCACCTAGGATAGGAGCAATCGCGGTAATGTCGCCCAGTGAAACTTTCGTTGCTGGGTTAGAAACAACGATGCCTGCATTGCTAAGAGCAATAAACGCTAGGAAAAGACCGATACCTGCAGAGATACCAACACGCAGAGACATTGGGATCGAGTTGATAATCCATTCACGGATCTTAAAGATGCTTAAGAAGATGAAGATCACGCCCGATACGAAAACCGCTGCCAGAGCAACTTGCCACGTATAACCCATCCCCATTACAACAGCGTAGGTAAAGAATGCATTCAAACCCATGCCTGGAGCTTGAGCAATTGGGTAGTTAGCAACAAAGCCCATGATGAAACAGCCAATAGCAGCTGCTAAACAGGTTGCTACAAATACAGCGCCATGGTCCATACCAGCATCAGCTAGAATCATTGGGTTTACAAAAATGATGTAAGCCATTGTTAGGAAGGTTGTTAGACCTGCGATGATTTCAGTGCGCACATTGGTGCCATTTTCACTGAGTTTGAATAGCTTTTCGAACATTATCGAATCCTATAAGGGTAAAAAGTAAACGGTTGCGTAATCGATTGGCTGTGGATTATAAAGTTATCAAATAACAAATTCCAGATAGAATTAAGGCTCTAATCGATCTTTATCAGAATGCAGTATGAAACAGAGCGATTAAAAATGAAGATTGAAAGATAAAGTAACGATTAAAAACAATAAGATAAGTAAGATAAATACGATGAAAGTACTTGGCCATTTTTTAAACCATCAGTTATTTTCATTGAGAATCTAGCTAATAAATTCCGAATTCAAACCCACAATAGTTATGTATTTTTCAACAGGATCAGTAATAAGGCGCAAATTGATATTTCGGCGTTTAAAAAACAACCACGCAGAACAGCAGGAAAAGTGATAAGCGAAAGCGGTTTGGAAAAGTAGCAGGCAAAAAAAACGCCACTCAAAACTGAGTGGCGGTAGAATCTGTCAACCAAAAGGGCTGTAAAATAATTCCAATATATAGGGGTGAACAAAACTGTTCGAGTTACATGCTTGTGGTATTAGTAACCAAAGCTTGTAGGGTATGCAAAGTTGCTAGTGTAAACAGAGCTGTTAATCCAGAACATTGCAGATGGTAAACCTTTCATAACTATCACCTTAATAAATCAATAAAAAACGAATTTGATTTCTCGGTTCCTTGGAGGCGATAAAACGGACTCATCCTTTGAGCATTTACTCTTCACTTCAGAAGTTGGTTATTAATATACCCTAAAGAAAAAAGATTACAAGCATTTTTTGCTATGCGTCACACTTTTGGCTATTTGCGGTTATGTTACAAACTCATTTTTGTAATTAAATTACAAAATAGAATTAAACAAACGTTTGCCTGTGCCGTTTATAAGCATCAACGCGCTTATTTATGATCAGATAGACAAGATCGCTTTCAAAATTTGAGCTATTTGAGGTTTAGAACCGCTACTCGTCAAAACGCTCAAGTGGTATGCTGTTGCCATCAAAACAGACCCATATTTTAGATTTTTGTTCTAGTTTTTTGCCATTACAAAACCTAAATATATGGTTATCAAATAAAAAAGGAGTCATCCGTGTCTGAATTCCATTCTGAGATCAGTAAATTGTCCCCTGCCCCTATTTGGCAGTTTTTCGATAAAATTTGTTCAATCCCGCACCCTTCGAAACATGAAGAAGAACTTGCTCAATACATTATTGCTTGGGCAACAGAGCAAGGCCTAGATGTACGTCGTGACCCAACGGGTAACGTATTCATCAAAAAGCCTGCAACGGCGGGTATGGAAAACAAAAAAGGTGTCGTGCTGCAAGCTCACATCGATATGGTTCCACAAAAGAACGAAGACACAGTTCATGACTTCGCTAAAGATCCAATCCAACCATACATTGATGGTGAGTGGGTTACAGCGAAAGGCACAACGCTTGGCGCTGATAACGGCATGGGCATGGCTTCTTGCCTAGCGGTTCTGGCTTCGAACGAAATCCAACACGGCCCTATCGAAGTTCTACTTACCGTAGATGAAGAAGCAGGCATGACTGGTGCTTTCGGTCTTGAAGCGGGTTGGTTAGAAGGCGATATCCTTCTTAACACCGATTCAGAGCAAGAAGGCGAAGTGTACATGGGTTGTGCTGGCGGTATCGACGGCGCAATGACATTTGAAATTGCACGTAACGCGATTCCAGCTGACTTCGTAACACGTAAGCTAACGCTAAAAGGCCTAAAAGGCGGTCACTCTGGTTGCGACATCCACACAGGTCGTGCAAACGCAAACAAACTGCTTGCTCGTTTCCTAGCGGGTCACGCAAAAGAGCTAGACCTTCGCATCGTCGAATTCAAAGGTGGTAGCCTTCGTAACGCTATTCCTCGTGAAGGTTTCGTAACGGTTGCTGTTCCTGCTGAAAACCAAGAGAAACTGGCTTCGCTATACAACTACTACACAGAGCTGCTTTCAACAGAGCTAGGTAAAGTAGAAGACAGCATCGTGACTTTCAACGAAGAAGCTTCTGTAGAAATGGGCGCACTTGCGTCAGCAGACCAGGCTCGCTTTATCGCGGCACTTAACGCATGTCCAAACGGCGTGATTCGTATGAGTGACGAGATTGAAGGTGTTGTTGAAACGTCTCTAAACGTAGGTGTTATCACAACAGAAGAGAACTCAATCACAGTGCTTTGCCTGATCCGTTCTCTTATCGATTCAGGTCGTAGCCAAGTAGAAAGCATGCTTCACTCTGTTGCTGAACTAGCAGGCGCTAACATCGCATTCTCTGGTGCTTACCCAGGTTGGAAGCCAGATGCAGATTCAGAAATCATGCACATCTTCCGCGACATGTACGAAGGTATCTACGGTCACAAACCAAACATCATGGTTATCCACGCTGGTCTTGAGTGTGGTCTATTCAAAGAACCTTACCCGAACATGGATATGGTTTCTTTCGGCCCAACCATCAAGTTCCCTCACTCTCCTGATGAGAAAGTGAAGATCGATACGGTTGAGCTATTCTGGAATCAAATGGTTGCACTGCTTGCAGCTATCCCAGAAAAAGCATAATTCGATAAACTATGTATGTTCAATAAATGGTGTTTCCAATAAATAGGGATCTTCACTAAATAGCACTTTTCAGTAAACACCGTTTATAGACACAAAATAAAACAGGTACTCAATGAGTACCTGTTTTTGTATCCAATCTTTGTAGCTATGTACTTGTGACTAAATAAACAATTAAGCGCGTGAAGCCGCGTAGCTTTCTAACTCATCAATTGAAGTTTGTGCCACTACTTCGCCGTCGATGAAGTATGTCACCATCTCACCATCACGAACTCCGATCAATGTCGCACGCTCACCAGACTGGTAAGTGATGTCCATTTGGATCGTGTTTTCGTCGATCTGCTGCATTTGACCTTTCTCAATCATATCAGCACTCGTAATCGGACCTACTGGTGCTTCAGTAAGTGACTTATCAAGCTGATGGTTGATATCAAGGTAAGTATCAATCTTAGTATCAAATATATGCGGTGCACCTGTTAGTGGGTTGCTGCCCGTCCAGAACTCTAGTGAGTTGAATACCAAGTAATCAGCTGCAACTGTTAGACCGTAAGCCGGTGCAAGCAATATGTTCAAACCACCACGAGCGTAACGGTTATCAACGGCTTTAAGGTTGAACTTCATTAGGTAACCCGTTACTGCGTTGCTACCAACACAGCCAGATAAAGCAACAGATACCACCGCTAGTGCTACAACTTTTGAAATTGTTTTTTTCATTTTCATCTCGATATTTGAATTTGGCCGCCAAAAAATGGCGGTGGATAATAGCAACCAACCAAATGACAAATATCAGTGTACTGTCAGAAAAACCACAATTTGAAACACCCTATAATGAGTCAAATTAAAACTGGAAGCTTATTTATAGACAACTCCATAGAAAACTTTTGTCGTCACCGTAAACCGATTGATTCGTACTAAAAATCAACGATTGGTACATTCCGTGTTAACGAATTATCACCATGTTGAGAACAACCTAAATGGCAAGACTAAAACCTAATCAACCATTCGAATTACTTGGTTATACTGTTCAGCCAGGACAGCGAATGGAGATTGAACTGCAAGCGGCTCAGCTTTACACGCACTCTCCACTTTCGATCCCGATTGAAATTATTCACGGTCGCCAAGCAGGCCCAACACTGATGGTAAATGCGGCTATCCACGGCGATGAGCTAAACGGTGTTGAGATTGCACGACAACTGACCAATGCGATTGATCCAAAGAAACTGAAAGGTACCTTGATTGTTGTGCCTATCGTTAACGTGTTTGGCTTTATCCATAAATCTCGTTACCTACCAGACCGTCGTGACCTAAACCGTTGCTTCCCAGGCAGTGAGAAAGGATCGCTAACATCACGCATCGCTTACACCTTCTTTGAGAATGTGGCGAAGCACTGTGATTTTATTTTGGATCTACACACAGGTGCGATTCACCGTACTAACTTGCCCCAGATCCGTGCAAACCTGTCGAACCCAGAAACATTGCGCATCGCAAAAGCGTTCGCAACACCAGTGATCATTGACTCACCACTGCGTGACGGATCACTTCGTAGCGAAGCGGAAAAATTGGGTATCCCTGTATTAACTTACGAAGGTGGTGAAGCGTTGCGTTTTGATCACCTAGCGATTCGTGCGGGTTACCTTGGCGTACATCAAGTGATGAAAGAAATCGGCATGCTGCGCCCAAACCGTAAAAAGTTGCCAGAACCAGTGTTGAGCAAATCCACCAGCTGGATCCGCGCTGAGTCAGACGGTATTTTGCGTAACATGGTGAGACTTGGCGAACAAGTTGAAGCAGGACAAACTCTCGCTTACATAAGCTCTCCGTTAGGTCACCAAGAAGGCCAAGTGATCACAACCAAAGGCGGTATCGTGATTGGCCAACAAACTCTACCGTTGGTAAACGAAGGTGACGCAGTATTCCACATTGCTTACTTCAAACAAGATGACGATGAAGTGGGACAATCAGTTGAGAGCTATATTGAAGAAGTAGCGGAAGATGATTGGCTAACGGCGCTTAACAACTAATCAATGAATGACATGTAGTCACTAGCAAGAAGTGGCTACATTTTCGAAAATAAACTCCACAAACTAAAAAGCCCCAATACACTTTTGACTAGAAAGAAAAAAGTTATATTGGGGCTTTTTTTACTTGTCCCTTATCTTAAAATTAAGGAACCTGTAAATTAATTAAGCGCTAAATTACTCAGCGTCTTCTTGCTCTTCTTCACGAGCTTTTGCGCGTGCTTCACGTGCTTGCTCAGCTTTAAGTTCTTTAGTATGACGTAGTTCGTCACGCTCTTTACGCTGCTCTGATTTACGCTCGTTACGTTCAGCTTGGTTTGCGATGAAAGATGCTAGCTCTTTCTCTGCCCACTCTTGTGCTAGAGCTTCAGTTTCAAAACCAGACTCACGCTTAGATACTGTTGTGCTGCGAGACGTTACTTGACGAGTAATCTCGGCACACCAACCGTTGCGTTTTTCTGTAAGGCGGATATCAAATTTTTTGTTCTTAGACATGTTCTATTTTTTCCTAAGGGAGATCATTAAGGGATCGGTCAACTTTGATAACTCCATCTAAGTGAGCATCTTTTAACACCATCCCTTGGTAAGCGCGGTATTAGAGCACAAATCAATGAATATTGCTGCAAATATTTGCAGCGGATCACACTCCAGTGCTGTAAATCGTGTGTGCCGGATTTCAATGGGTTCGTAACTCTCCGATTCACCATCAACTTCTATGCTATTTTATCGACAACAATGAAATGAACTGTTCTCAAACAGAGACAAATTAAAGCGATAACTAGCTGCGATCAAAAAGAGAAGCTCAGTGCTTCCCTTTAAAAATGTGTTAGAAAATCAATACGCTTACCCCGGATGACCATCCACTCTTGGTGTTAACAGCATCATGCCAAACTTCCAGATAAACAGACCAAACGCCAACGTCCATAAACCCGCGCTGATGTTGACCATCTCAAATAAGTAAGCAGGGAAGAAAGTGACACCTAAGCTACGAACTAATGCCGCGATAAAGATAGCCGAGAACGCCAGCGCCATACTTGGCCCTTTATAGATAGCACGGCCAGTGTGTCCCATGGTGACACGTGTGATCATCGCAAGAATGAGCCCACTCAAACCGCCAATCGCAAACAGGTGTAGCATGTTATGGCTTGCAAATGGATTATCTAACAAGCCTCTTAGCAACAAGCTCAAAGGAATACACAAATAAGCCGCATGCAGTGACCACACCAAAGGCTCAGACAACGTTGTCCAAGGCTTCCAACGAACAAAGCGAACCAACTGAGTCACACCTGCAAACACCATCAACTCATTACCCACTTGAGCAAAGGTCAACGGGAAGAAACTCAGCACAAACAATCCAACCAAAGGCAGGTTCGCTAGCCATTCCAACCAAACCAGTGGTTGAGCTTTTTCAAAGTCGAAACGACGAGCGGTGAAGAATGGAATCACTCGTCCACCCATCACGGATAATAGCAACGTAAACCACCACAACATCGCTTGCCATACCGCGGATGAAGGGAATGGAGGCATGCCTTTAATCGTCGCGTAACTAGCAAAGTTGGCGACGATAGCCAATATAAACAGCGGCACAAAAAACAGGTTCTTCCAGCCTTTCGATTTCACGACACGGAAACCAATCTCGTAAGCGGCAAAGATCAAGAACAACGCTTCAACCGATGAGATTAACCACAATGGCGCTGGTGTCCAAAATAGAATACGAGGTGCTAGCCACAAACCAACGAGCGCAGCTAATCGATAATGTTTAGTTCCGTTGACTCCCGTCCATGTTTGCACCGCAGTCAGAACAAAACCAACCACAATCGCCATAGAAAAACCAAACAGCATTTCATGTACGTGCCACCAAAGTGCGGGTACTTTTAACACTTCAGGCTGACCATTTTGGAACATGACAACCCAAGCGACGATAGCAATCACGGCATAGAGGCTGCCAAGAAAGAAGAAAGGTCTAAAACCTAAACGAAGATAAGCTGGAATCGCATCTTCTACGCTTTTATCTGTGATATTTAACAAACTCATTCCTCATTTCAGATAACAAGCCAAGTGTGGCTTATATTGAATTGCTACCAATAGCCAAATTCAAGGTGCAGTAATCATCACCGCAATATTGCCTAACACAATGCATGAAACGCGCCAAAGATATAAAACCAATAAAAACAAGCAACAAGGTGTATTTAGAGGTCAAAAAAGTGTCAATTAAACACACCACCAGAGAGTTATTTAGACTCGAAGGTGTGTAAAATAAAAAACTACTGACATTTGATGAAGCCAAACATATAGTAAGACTAGTCTCAAATACAAAAGAACAGACAGGGAACGCGATGTATATTTTTGGTTATGGTAGCTTGATCAACTCCTCTTCTCGTCAACTCACAGGTCAAACAGGACAAGCGATTCCTGCGATAGTGCACGGCCTAGTGCGTCACTGGAGTAAAATCGACGACAGCTATGTTTTGTCACCGTTGATCGTCAATCTTGGTGAGGGACAAGTGAATGGTGTTTTGCTGGAGGTCGATGATGTTGCGTTGGCTGAATTTGATCGTCGTGAGCGTGGTTATCATCGAATTGAGTTAAGAAACGATCAGATAGAGAGCCAAACCGAGTTTAAAGCGGATCAATCGATCTGGGTATACATCAAAGACAAAATCGAAGCGCCTTGTGAAAACAGCCCTATCGTTCAAACCTATGTTGATACCGTCATGGCAGGATGTTTAGAGGTGTCTGAAAGCTTTGCAGCGCACTTTGTAGAACATACACAAGGTTGGCACCATCCATTAGAAAATGATCGCCACCAGCCGAAATACGGCAACCTTGCTGGGGTTTCTGATCACCACCACAGTGTGATTGATGGCTTGATACTGACCGTTCGTAGCTAGTTGATACTCATAATTTGTCGGTCTACATAGCTCGTTGCTCTTAGTCAGTGAGCTCGACCGTTAACTGTTCTAAATCGGGATTAAACAACTCAAACCTGTAAACACCTAAGGGGTTAGAGCTAACTTCGAACAAAAGAAAAAGCGCTAGAGGGAGCTAGCGCTTTCAAGACCAACTAAGTCCGTTTAGCCTGGTAGTTTTTTAAGCTATATCATTAGGATATAACCCATTTTTTTACTTAGGTAAATCAAAAAGCCTATTCTTTACGACTACTTTTAGTCGTAAATTAAGTATAGTCGGGTTGTGAAAAATGGAAGGTTTTATTTCGTTTATTTTTACCTTAGACACAAGGTTGAAAAGTAGAAAACCAGCTCAAATGAACTAACCTTTAATCATGATAGGAAATCTTGATGAAGGGCTATATGGATTCAGAGACGACCACCGCCAAATCCACTCCTCAAAAAGAACAATCAAACTTGTTATCGTCTTTACTTCATGAATTCAGAAGAAACAAACTGATTCTGTATTATGTTGCATTCATTGCCCCGTTTACCTTAATCATCAACATATTTGTTCCCGAGAATATGAAATATGACATCTATAGCTATATCGATGTTTTGATTACAATTTGCTCTGTCACTTTTACTGTTTGGGCTACGTATTACTACTGCTATTTATTGTTTAAACGAGAAAAAAAACCAACGATACGGTTAATAAAAAAAGTGAAATCGCTGCTATTTCCTATATCCAAGCCTATTTATTTTGTTTTGTTAATGCTCGTTTTAAACATCTCATTCTCGAGCTATACGTTTATAAAATCACTGATACCTCACTTCAATCCATACAATCTAGATCTTACCTTTTATCATTTAGATAAGTGGCTGCACTTCGGTGTATCCCCATGGGAAATAACACATTTCTTCCTGCCTAATGCGGCTTCAACTCTAGTGATTAATTTTCTATACAATTTATGGTTTTTTCTTATGTGGGGGATGTTACTTTTTTTCATTGTCTATCGGAAAAATGACCACCTGCGTAACCAATTTATCCTCACCTTTTTGATATCTTGGTTTCTCCTAGGTAACGTCATAGCGACGCTGTTGTCGTCTGCGGGACCCGCCTACTTTCACCACTTCTATGAACAAGATCTCTATCTTAGGTTAATGGAACGTCTACAAGCGCAAGACCTCCAGTTAAAGCAAGCGAATCTATTCCCACTTTGGATGCTATCCGCGCAGGATATGCTTTGGGATAGCTATGTGACAGGAATAAGAGGCAGAGGAACGGGCATATCCGCCATGCCAAGTTTGCATGTAACAATCGCAGTGTTAATGGCTATGACCACATTCCGGTTAAACAAAAACTGGGGATATATTGCGTGGGTTTACGCTTTCTTTGTCCAAGTTGGGTCCGTTCACTTAGCGTGGCACTACGCAATAGATGGGTATATAGGCGCTCTAATGGTAGTTGCTCTTTGGCACTTAATTGGTTATTTGCTAAAAAGAAACGCGTCATCAATCACTCAGCCGCAATGACAATCTCAACCGCTTGAGAGATCACTTTCCTCAAGTGAGTGTTTTTGTCATCTAATTGCTTTCCCTTACGATAAACCAGCTGTATATCAAAATCAGGAACATCTATCGGCGGAGCAACGGCTATCAGTGAACTGTCGACATTAGGGGCATTTCTAGCGACTAACTTAGGCACAATGCACAATAGCTTTCTGCCACTGATCAATCGTTTTACCGTTAAGAAGTTGCTTGAAGATATCGCCACTTTTCTGGTGTAGCCCAATTCAGACAATTTAGTATCAACTGCCGTTTTTAAGGCACCATTAGGAGACACTAAGGCGTGCTCCACAGAGACAAATGATTGTAATGACATAGGCAACTCAACATCCAAAACGGATGCATCAAGCAAGCAAACATGTTGCTCGGTATAGAGATGTTCAATGCCATATAGCTTAGGCACTTCACCAAAACTGCCTATCGCAATGTCTAGCTTAGCCTCTTCAAATACCTGCTGGTAATTGTTTCGATTAACGTTAAGAAATGCGACTTGAGAGTTTGGCGAAGCTTGTTTAATAAAATCGAAGATCATTGGGCCAAACATCTGTTCCGCGTAATCGGTAAGTCCGATCTTCCAGCTGCCTTTATAACTATCAACTTCGAACATTTTGGACAACAGAACTTCAGATTGAATAGTATTAAGCAACGCATCGACGGTGCTCGATAATTCAATGGCTCGGTCGGTCGCCTCCATCTTGCTACCGACACGCTCAAACAGAGGGTCATCAAACAGCTTTCTCAGTCTTTGTAAGCTATGACTCATCGCAGATTGGCTGACATAACAACGTTCTGCCGCTTTACTCACACTGTTGGTTTTATACAGAGCTTGCAGTGCAATCAATAAGTTAAGGTCAATTCCTTTCCAGTTAAAATCAGCCACAAATCAATCCCATATTATTCATAGTTATAATTAAAACAATTAATTTGAATCATAGTTCAACTCCACCTAAATTACGCTAAACATTTATCTGGAATCGATCATGCTTTCAATTTTTAAAACCTTTTTCTGGCTTGGCTGGATTAGCTTCGGTGGACCAGCGGCACACATTGGCTACTTCCGTAAAGCCTTTGTTGAGAAACTGAATTGGTTATCCGACGAAGAGTACGGGCAAATTGTCGCCCTCAGTCAATTTCTGCCGGGGCCAGGCTCAAGTCAGGTTGGCTTCGCGGTTGGTTACAAAAAAGGTGGCTTAACCGGTGCGATTGCCGCATTTGTAGGCTTCACCTCCCCTTCTGTCATCCTAATGTTGATATTGGCCTTAGTGAGCAATCAGTTGTTGGTAGCACCGCTTTTCATTTCAATCATCCACGGACTTAAGCTACTCGCGGTCGTGGTTGTAGCTGACGCCACTTTCGGCATGTACAAAAACTTTTGCCAATCAAAGATAGCAACAGCACTGTGTGTGATCACCGCGATTGTTCTACTTTTGATTCCTGGGATCTGGCCTCAAGTCTTAGTGCTCCTATTTGCAGCGATGGTTGGCAGTAAGTTCTTAACCTCGCAAGACTTAAAAACAACGCCTTCGACACATAAGATATCCATAACACCGCTAGTGATTTTTGTAGCACTACTGATTGGTCTACCGCTGTTCAGTGCATACTCTCAAGGCATTGAAGTATTTGGTTTATTTTACCAAGCAGGTAGTTTGGTATTCGGTGGCGGGCACGTGGTTCTTCCTCTGCTACAAAATGGTATTGGCGACCAACTGTCCCAAGATACCTTCCTAACAGGCTATGCCGCTGCGCAAGCTGTACCGGGCCCAATGTTTACATTAGCCACTTATCTAGGCTATGAGTTGATGCCATCGGCACCGATTACAGGTGCACTGCTCGCAACAGTTGCGGTGTTCTTACCGGGTTTCTTATTGCTACTGGCTGTACTGAAGAATTGGCAGGCGATTGCAAGCAAGCCTTTGGTGGCAGGTGCTCTTACCGGTGTGAATGCAGCAGTTGTTGGTCTATTGCTTGCGGCTCTATACCAACCCATCTTCACAAGCGCAGTGAGCAGCGGCATAGACTTCGCTCTGATCATTGTTGGTGTGTGGTTATTAAAAACCGTAAAGGTCCCGATTGTAGGGTTAGTGGGTGTGTTTATGTTGTTTGGCGCAATTACAGGTTTGGCGATCTAAGCAATAATTGAGAATAAGAAGTGAGTGGTTTCATCACTTACTTCTTACTTTTAAAAACAGAGGCACCTTTAATTTCCCGATAACGGTTTAATACCATGAAAGTTGAAGAACAAATTGCAATCAATAAGCGGCACAAAGCTCAGCGGCCAAAATGATTTTTGGTGTTCAGGAAGGTAATACCTTAAGAAAGCGATTAAGTTATTGCATGGATTGACATGCTCTCTCGCCATAATGTAATCGTAATGCCACCCCTTCTGTAAGGCGTGTTTTCTTGTCGTCATATAGCGACCGATTTTCCAAGCGACCCCAGGATCGGTAGGAATCAAAATAGACAGAGTGCCTCCAGGCTTTAACACTCTTAACCACTCTTTAATCACCAAGTGAGGCTCGTATAAATGCTCCAATATATGGGTCGCGATAACACGATCGAAGCTATTAGTTTCAAAGTCTAATTGCCGAGCATTAGCCAAATTGAAAACAAGCTTACCGTTAGAACCAATATGATTGAGTTGCTCTTTTGCCACCTCAAGCGCCGCAGCATCGCCATCACTCACGATATACTCGTCAAAGGTGTGTTTGACGTGCAGCAAGTGTTCACCTGTACCGGAGCCCACTTCTAACACTCTCGAAAAGTGTTCACTTTCACCAAATGGCTTTTCACATGCTATATGACCAGCTCTCATCACATAACCCGTTGTATTGCCGTTATAAACTCGCTCATCATATTCGTCACTGAAACGAGATAAATAATCGATCCACTCTTTGTCTTCATCCTTGCTTGTTCTCATGCTTGATTCCTATTCAGATAGCGTTTTATCACTCGTTCGTAATATAGAAAGGATCCTCATCTCTCGCCTACCTCGTGATACGTTGTCGAGTATCAACCCACAGAAAAAAGACATCACCGCTATCAATGCAATTGAACTAGACAAAATAGCAGTAGGCACCCTTTCGACGAGCCCAGTATCGATGAAGTCGATGATAACGGGGATTCCTAAAACCAATGAAATGAAGCAAAGCAACATAGACAATACGCCAAAGAAGAACATTGGCTTTACATCTCTCAATAAGAACAAAATGAAATTGAGAATTTTGAGCCCATCACTAAAGGTATTCAATTTACTGGCTGTGCCTTCAGGCCTTGATTGATATTGCGTCGAAACTTCTTTGATTGGCATATTATGATGTAGCGCATGAACGGTAAGCTCTGTTTCTATTTGGAAGCCATCACTGAAAATGGGTACGGTTTTGACAAATCGATGGCTCATAATTCGATAACCAGAAAACACATCACTCAATTGAGCATTGAATGCTAAATTAATCAGCGATGAAAACAGCTTATTTCCTAGGATATGCCCTTTGGGATAAGCCATTGAAGCTCGCTCTCGACTTCCAATAATCATATCGAGTTTTTCATTATCCAATTGTTCGATCAGCGCAGGGCATATTGACGCATCGTAAGTGTCATCACCATCAGCCATCACATAGATATCAGCATCAATATCAGAGAACATTCTCCTGACAACCTCCCCTTTACCTTGGCGAGGCTCATGTCGAACAATAGCCCCAACCTGCAAGGCCTCGTTTACCGTGTTGTCGGTTGAGTTGTTGTCATACACATAAATAGACGCATCAGGTAAAGCCTGCTTAAAAGACATAACTGTCTTCCCAATAGCACCCGCTTCATTAAAACATGGGAGCAATACTGCTAATTTCTGCTTATTCATTCTCACCCCTCACTTTAAAAACTCGGTAACCATCCTTAACTCCGTCGTATGTCACCTCTAGCCAATCTGGAACATTATCCCCATGAAGCCTTTTAACTAGAGAATTATCGCTTCCCGACGCCTCCAGAAGAGATAAATGAGGGTCATTACCAATCAATATATAATCAACCCTTTTGTCTATTATTTCTTTTCTTGCTAAGAGCATGTCCTCTTCTAGCATCACTTCAATTAGGAATTGGTTGCCAGCAATATTTCGATGGTAAGGCGCTGCAATGATACTGTTGTTGGTTTTTGCTAGTACAGGAGCGCCGGTTTCTATCCCAGAAAGAATTGTATGTGAATTAATACCGTTATCTTTTAATACTTTAAATATATCTGGTGGGTTTTCTATATTATCAAAAACAGTGGTTACTTTTTCTTCTGGTGACAAAATAACAATAAAAAGTGCTAAAGCTAAAGGAGCACCAGAGAAGATAACAATAATTTTTAGAACTGAATATCTAACAACATCGGACAATTTTATAATAAAGTATGCTTGAAAAGGTGCAGCTAAAACAAAGCACAGCCTCATTATTCTAATCTGCCAAAATAGCGCAAGAAATAAATTAAACATAAAGATGATGTACAATATTATTGCATGGTGGTTTTTTAACTTAAATATCGGGGATAGAATTGCGGGAACCAATAGCAACGCATAGTTTTCAACAGAAAATAAACCATGGGTTGATATATAACTAGCAACAGATTTAGCTTCCGTGACTTGATCAAGCCAATACATCTTAAGTATTGGAGGGTAATCAATTAATAAAGCACTAGTAAGTGATGGGTAAACAATAAAAACAGGAAGTAAACACAATAAACCAAGAGTAATAAACAGGAAAGTCCTTTCAATTACACTCTTATCATTACTCGCCAACCTGTGATAAAAATGAACAAACAACCAACCACTAAAGAATAATATTATAATAATAAATGATACTTCATCATATTTTAAAACAAAAAACTCATCGTAAGGCCTATTCAATAAAACAGTAATAGATGACAAAAACGTACAAGTAGCGTATAGCTTGGAGATATAACTAAAGTATCCGTTATTAAAAAAACTGAAATAGACCGTATAAAGAAAAAAGAACGGAAAAAACAACAATAGATTATCCACACCCGTCCACAAAGATAAAGATAGGAAAGTGGATTGTATATAAACACGCCATGATTGATTGAGATTGCGAGTAGTAAGAGGTGTAACTGAAAGAAACAGTGCTGCTAATATAAGTTGAATATTATGGTGATCAATAGAACCTGGCAGGAAATGAATAATTGAAGGAGAGGAAATAGCAAACATCATACTTATGAAACGATATTTGCTCCCAAAGTATTGGTCACATAAATAGAAACATGATAATGCGTAAAGTAACAAGTAAAACAATGGCACAACAGAAATCGAGATTGAATAAGCAAGACTATCATCAATTATAAATAGCAATGGGAAAGCGACTATAGATAACATTAGATCAGGAAACCGAGACCAATGAATAATAATGCCATCGAGAGCATTGAAATTACTCATCGGTTCTAAGTACCAATGACCACTTTTCATCCACGCTTGGAACTGAACATAACGCATATAATCATCGTTATCATTTAGATTGAGTGCGGATACTGCTTCCCACTTGTAAAACAGTATCACTGATGCGCAGGCAAACCAAAAAATAGAGATTACAATGACATCTTTATTAAAACTTTCACGGTTAGGCAATATAAAGATCCTTTTCATTGCACTAAAACTGGCGCTAAGTAGTTATTGCTTCATCTCTCTTACCTCTGATAGCGCTCTATTCAGATTTTCATTGGCGATTTTGTAATAAGAGGGTTTCTTATCAATTGCTTGTTGAAGGTAAGGAACGGCTTCATCTGGTCGACCTTGAATAATTAAAAAATACCCTACATTGTTCAGAGCTTCAGGTGCATCCATATGACGCATAAACACATTTATCGCTTTTTTCACATCACCTGATGCCAAATAAATGAGCGCAAGGTTGTTTTGAGCCTTTTCATTGTTCGGTTCTATCTCTAAAGCCGAACGAGTATATTGATACGCTTCTTTGTAGTTACCGTACATGTAATGGGAATACCCCATATTCAGTAGAGCTTTCACTGATGTCTTATCGATAGTAAGCGATTTTTTAAAGTATTCTTGTGCGATTTGATGTTTTCCATCGACATCTTCCAGCACGCCAATACCCATAAAGGCTGATGCAGGAGACATACTGTCAACCTTCAAAGCGGCTACTTCACTTTGATTTAACGCTTGGTAGTTTTTAATCGTGCTACTACTTTTTAAACGAACTTGGTCTGCATTGATCGCTTTAAAGAAATAGCTTCTTCCCTCATCTGTACGACGCTGTTTGGTATATAACACGCCTAACTGCTCCAGCACTTCCGTATGCGCCGGGTTAAAATCTAATGCCGCCAGATACGCTTTTTCAGCCAGTGCATAGTTGCCTCTCGATGAATGAATCCGGCCGATAGTAAACAACGTTTTATCGTGAAACTCTTGCTCAGGAAAAGACAGAGAACGAATGTATTCGTAAAGACCTAAATCGATATTGTTATCCCTTAAAGCTACATCACCGCGCATAATGGCTTCTTTTTCACTGACAGGGGGATCGTCACTGGTTAAGGTGTCAATTGGCTTCCCCGAATACAACTCGGCATCAAACTGATTGGTTGGTTCATCAGAAGAGGCACACCCTAAAATTAATAACGGCAGTAAAAGTAAAACCATTCTATTCATTAGCATCATAAACCGACTCCTGGCGCACTCAATGCGTCCATAACAATCATCATCCCAGGTCCTAGGGCAACAATAAAAAAACAAGGCCAAATAAATAACAACATAGGAAATAACATCTTAGTGGGTATTTTTGCTGCAATTTCTTCCGCAGCTTGTTGCCGCTTATCTCGAAAATCTTCGGTATAGTCTCGTAAAGTTTGCGCCAAGCTCCCCCCCATTCTTGAGGCATGAGACAGCAAGGATACGAGTCCGTCTAACTCATGAAGTCCCGTTCGTTCAACGAGCTGACTCAAAGCGTCTGGCATGGTGACACCTGCTTGTATCTTGGCAAAAACAGTATCCAACTCATCGGCAAGTTCGGGCTGTGAAATGTATAGTTCGTTAGCAACTCGTCCTAGCGCAGCATTAAAACCAAGACCGGACTCTGTACAAACTACCAGCAGATCAAGAGCATCTGGCACACCATTCTTGATCTTTCTCTGTCTATCTTTTTGCATTTTACTCAATATAAAATTGGGTAAAAACGTACCGACAAAGATACAAGTCACGATCAGTAAGTTGTTGTAACTGCCCCCTATCGCTAAATAAAACACCATAAATGCACAAACAAACCCGACAAGGGCTGAAAGTACTTTGAAAGCATAAAAGACAGAAAGCGCACTTTTTTCATGGTATCCGGCATGCATGAGTTTTTCTGAGTAAGTTTCGTTGTCTTTTTTATTCCCTCGTCCAATAAATGGCGTTAACGACTCTAACGTATTGGTAAAATCGTAAGGTTTTCGACTACTCGTATGACGACCACTGGATATCTGCTTTAGCTTTTTATCCAACGGGGAGCGAGTGCCTACAAAAAGAAAACCAAGCGTGAGGGTCAGTAACATAGTGGTCAGCAAGATCATCCCGTACAGTAAGGCTTGGCTACTGATCCCGAACTCAGAGAGTGCTTGCTTCCATACATCTAAATCAAAGAATTCCATAATCTATATCTCGATATTTATTATTTTTCTTATCCACAACGCCCCAATAGCCAACAAAATAACCCCAATACTGACCATCGATATTCCTCTAGGGTCGGTATACAAAGGTTCTATGTATTCTGGGTTTACGAATTTAAGGCCGAAAAACAGAACAAAGGGAGAAAGAGTCAGTATCCAGGCAGAAAGCCGACTCTCAGCAGAGAGAGTTTTGATTTTTCTTTCTAGTTTAAAACGCGCTCTCAGTACTTCAGATACTTTTTGCAGATTCTCAGAGAGATTCCCCCCAGTCTCTTTCTGCAGCATGACTGCACTAGAAAAAGCCAACATCGAAACCGTGGGTGCTCTTTCTGTCATTTGCATAATAGCGAGCCTCAAATCGTAACCGTAGTTCAACAAGTTGTAGGTGTTCTTAAATTCAACGCCAATAGGTTCAGGCATCTCCTCACCCACCTCATTGAAAGACTGAACCAATGGCTGACCTGCTTGTAAAGCTCTCCTGATAATATCCAAAGCTTCTGGTAACTGTTCTTCGAATCGTGCCATTCTGTATGTCACTCTGTTTTGAACAAACAAGTAAGCAACAACCCAAGCAAAGACAAAAGCCGCTACACAAATGAACCACACTTGATTTGATACTAAAGCAACCAAAGCCAACAAAGTGGCGCACAAGAACACAATCAATAAGAAGCGACTTAAAGTGATCTTCAGCCCCGCCAATTCCAGCATACGTTTTAGGTCTGCAAAGAAAGGAATGACAATCAACTTCCGGTCAAGTGGTGATAGTTCTTTGTTGTAGTGATCTTTTAAGAGCGACAAACTCTCTTCATCAATATTTCTTTGTGTCTCTTTTAAGCGACGAGTCAACTCTTTGTGCTTAGCTTTTTTTCCGGCAGCTGGCAATAATAAGGCTTGTGAAATAAACAACACCGCAACAAACAATAGAACCAATGAAACTGTTACGCTATCCATAATCCGCTCCTCAGCTATGTGATTCGGTAAAGAGCTCAAACGGCAAATCAAGACCACGCTTCACCAATTGGTCATGAGACTGAGGCACCACACCGGTTGCTGTGTAATAACCTAAAATATTGCCATGCTCATCGACACCTTGACGCTGAAAGTGGAAGATCTCAGACATAGTGATGACCTCTCCTTCCATACCATTTATCTCTTGAATGCTCACCATACGGCGCTTACCATCTTCCTGCCGCTCCATCTGCACAACTAAATGGATAGCAGAAGCAATTTGCGCTCTGAGGTTTTTGGTAGAAATGTTCCAACCAGCCATCGAAAACATATTCTCAACACGGCTTAGAGCATCACGGGGGGTATTGGCGTGAATAGTGGCAAGAGATCCATCATGACCAGTATTCATAGCCGCTAACATATCGACAGCTTCGCTACCACGCACCTCACCAACCACAATTCGATCCGGTCGCATACGTAAGGTGTTTTTTACCAATTCTCTTTGACTAATCTCCCCTTTCCCTTCTAAATTAGCAGGGCGGGTTTCTAGGCGAATAACATGGGGTTGTTGAAGTTGTAACTCGGCAGAGTCTTCTATAGTAATGATTCGTTGGTCTCGAGGAATGAAACCAGAAAAGATATTCAGTGTGGTTGTTTTCCCTGACCCCGTCCCTCCTGAAATCAAGATATTAAGCTCACCTTTCACTGCAGCCTCCACAAACTTAGCCATTTGTGGAGAGGCTGATTTATACTCCAGTAAATTATCCATAGTTAAGCTATCCACAGCGAAACGTCGTATGGATACCGATGGGCCATCTAAAGCAAGAGGTGGGATAATCGCATTCACACGAGAACCGTCGGCCAATCGAGCATCCACCATTGGAGAAGCCTCATCAATTCGACGCCCCACTTGGCTAACAATACGGTCAATGATGTTTCTAAGGTGTCGGTCATCTAAGAAAGTATAGGGTGTCTTTTCCAATTTCCCCCCTCGCTCAACGAACACACTCTTAGGTCCATTCACGAGAATATCGGATACCGTTTTATCTGCTAATAACGGTTCTAACGGCCCCAGTCCAAACACTTCATCCTCGATTTGCTTGATAACTCTTTTTCGACCTTCAGCACTCAGGGCATGACTTTGATCGTCAGCCATTAGCTGAACAATCGCTTCATGGAGGTCGACTTTAGCACGCTCCTTATCAAGGCTAGAAAGCAAACCAAGGTCGAGTGTTTCTAAGAGCTGCTTATGGAAATAGTGTTTAATTGATAATTCTTGTTCTAAGACTTTTTTTGCTTCATTAACCGATTTTTCTTGTTCTTCTCTGGCATCTAGCCCTTTTAAAGCAACTGAATCACTAGCATCACCTTGAGGAAAGGCAGCAACGTTTTCGCTCTCCTGCTGCGAAAATTGTTCTGCTTTTTTTTCAAACTCCGGATTTATATTTTTTCGTTTAAAGAACATAACGATCCCTCATCTATATGCTTAGAACAAACAATCTATGAAAATATCTTTTTGAGCCAACTCTTCTCTTCTTGTTCTGGAGGAGAAAGGATATGAGATAAATCGATGATCGACCGTGTAATCGAACTCTTCTTTTTTGACTCAACTAAAGGCTGACCTAAATTGGCACTCTCCAGTGCCACTTTAAAATCGTTAGGCATTAAATGGATATCATGCTTTCCAACGGTCTGTTCTATATCTGATAATTTAATGGTTTGTCGTTTCTCATAACGATTTACGATGATCTCTATTGCATCTTGTTGTAATCCGTACTCAAACTTCAGCGTTCTTACTAAACGGTTACTGTTTTTAACAGACACTAAGGTTTGCTGAGCAACAAGTAGCACCTTGGTCGCAGGAGAAATAGCTGACGCAAAGATATGATCCAAACCTCGAGAGAAATCAATGATAATGTAGCGATAGAAACGGCGTAGTACAGGTAATAACTTTCCAATTTTCTGGGCGTGCTCATAATCATCCGCATTATTTTCATGCTTGAAACTTAAAACATGCAACCCAGATGTATGCTTGTTCACTAAACTTCCTAAAGACATTTCATCCAAATCATTAGAACTGTCGATGGCATCCGAAATACTGTAGGACGGTGTGATATTCAAATATTCTGGAATAACACCAAACTGGAGATCAATATCAAGCAACAGCACCTCATTCGGGTGATAACTTGCTATTTCTACGGCTGTATTGAGCGCTAAGGTGGTCGCCCCCATACCACCTTTAGTATTGATAAATAAAAACACTTCTCCGTAGCTCGAGTTTTCGATTTTCTCCGCTGCAGTTTTCTTAAGAAGCGGTAAAAGGCCTGAAATTGAAATGTCATGAGATAGAAAATCAGAAGCACCAAGTCTTAGCGCTATTTTCAATGAGCCGTTATCACTCTCATCACCAAACACAACTAAAGATAAATCATGCTCTTCTAACTGTAGGTTGTAGCTTTGAAGATCCACCATTTTCTGAGCCCAACCACCACTTGCTTCAACAAAAATAAGATCGGGAGCATCTATATTTTTCACATACTCTTCAGTCATACCTAGCAAAGAAAAAGAGTCAATATGAACATTTCGACAGCGTTTTAATTGCTGTCTCATATGTGCATGAAATTTTTCGTTGCTATAGATAAGCCATACATTCAAGTTGGTTTTAAGGCGAATCGCATCGTCTTCACTTGGTAAAATATCAATTGCTTCGCCCATACTACCCACCCTGTACTGGTTCCGGACACCTTGTCCTAGTATTTGTTTCAGCCTTTATCACACCCAAATTCTCAGCTGGTAAAATTGTCTCAAACGCAGGGGCAGTAAGAAAACCATTGGCCCCTAAAAAGCTTAGGTTACTGATCAGTTGAATGCCATAACCTGTAGCTCTTGCTCTAACAAACTTGATCGCACTCAGGTTCGCTTCGAAATCAGAAGTAATTTCAACGCCAGAAGCATCTAAGTACGCGACCTCCAAATTACTATCACTAAAGCCTAGTAGTGGTATGTCTTCTACGACAACCCCCGCAATGTTATCGCGATCTAGCACGTAACAAACGGTCGCTAACCTAGCTGCTTTTCTGGTCGCCTCATTAACAATCTGCAATGAAAATACGTAAGCCCCTAAAGCTAGAATCAAAAAAATCAGCAAAAACACCAACCAAGAAACAATCGTAAATTCGATGATGGCTAAACCGCTATGTTTCTTGATTGACTCCATCAAAAAACCCTCATCACGGACGACACACTCAAGGGAATTGATAAACTTTCAGATGAAAATGGGACAGATAAGAAATGAGGAACATACTCATAATTCACCGTTATTCTCACATAACTGTCCGCAGTGGGAGGAGTAACAACCACATCAGAAGTTGCAAGACTAGAAAGTATGGCTGTACCTACCGTGTTTTTCCCGTAAACCACGATGTTTTGAATTTCCGCAGTCGGCGCCAATGCTCCACCTTGTGTTCCATAAACTTCGCTAACTGCGTAGCGAGCCCCATTTTGAACCGATTTAGATATCACATTGTAATGAATTAGAATGTTTCCCAACTCAAGAACCAACACTAAGAAAAACAATAAGACTGGTGTTGCAATCATCATTTCAATAGCTGCGAGACCTTGCTGCTTGTTTAATTTCCTATTCATAACTAAGAGCCTCCCCCATCAGGGTCTTTATACAAAACAATTTTGTATGGACCTTCAGTTGATGATTCAGAACCACCAGAGCCACCAGCGACACTACAAGAATGTATAAACTCACCAAATACTGCTGGGGTTCCTGAATTATTACTTGGTGCCTTTTGCAATAAGAAGAAACACCCTATTTTCTGCACGGTAAAACTGGTTACTCCACCACTTTTACCCGAACAATCGACCATCGGAATTGGAAGAATGCGTCGCCATGCTGTACCACCAGAAACACAACCCGAACCATTGTTTGTAATACATGCGTTTGTGTCTGACTCATATTGAGCATAGGTATAAGAGCCATCAAAATTAATGTCGCCCGTTTTTTTATCTATCTTAATTTGGGAGTTAGGCTCGGTAGTGACATAATCAGAAGGATAAGCTGAACTTGATAAACCACCACCATAATCACCAAAGCGAGTGTTCAACCCATCAGCAGTGGGGCCGACAGTTCCCCCGGGCTTGGTAGTGACACTATCGCCAATAGCTACGGAGTAGTCGTAATAACCAGCCAACGCCTCTTTTACTGTTTTTCCCCCAGACCCAAAGTCCAGCAAGTGATAGTTACCATTCCCCATTTGTGACAGTTTTTTATCACCCACTTTTAGAGCATGAACGGTTCCTACTTCATAGCCAAATACATTGGTAATTGCTTCACCGGTCGCATCATCATAGCCGTCTTCATTGATGTCATTATCTGAAGTTCCATCACCAATACATACTCCAATAGGTACAATGTTGTTGACGACTTGCAGTCCAGAACTAGGCCCAGCAACCGCTGTTGCCGATACATCTTTAGCTAAACCAAACATCTGAATGAAAAATTCATCCATATCCAGTGAACTAACATTAACGCGAACATAAACGTCATCATCAGCACCAAACGTAGTTGCCCCCGCAAAACTTTGAGGGTCATTGGAATATTCAACACTTACCACTGCTGTAGAAAAATTAAA
The DNA here is from genome assembly GCF_041439035.1 of Vibrio sp. 1F263. Taxonomy (NCBI): domain Bacteria; kingdom Pseudomonadati; phylum Pseudomonadota; class Gammaproteobacteria; order Vibrionales; family Vibrionaceae; genus Vibrio; species Vibrio sp. 1F263. The sequence goes on from NZ_JBGONI010000007.1 coordinate 42,451, forward strand.
TTCATGATTACCAGAAGCTCCCGCCATAGCATTCAATGTTGATGTAACTTCTGCAGATACCGCAGCCTGGTCTTTGCTGTTATCCAATATAGTGGCTGCAGCTAATGCAGCGGAGTCAACCGCATTCTGTAAGCGCGTTTTATTCACTAGCATATGGTTGATGTCCACCGCCAAAGCAGACACCGCAAGGAATACGAGTAACGCAATGGTCACAAAGATGACCACCAAACCTCCCTGCTTCTTGGGACTATTTGATACTTGATACGACATAAAGTACCTCCACGCTAATTAAAGCTTTGTAAAACCTGGCTATTATTTCCGGAAAGATCCTCATCACCTTTGCCCACATAGCTGTCATAACTAGCTTGCATACGCTCACCAGTCCCATCAGGTAAAACTTCCAAGTTCTCTTGAGTCGCGTTCGGGTTGTACGTTTGTTCCACTTTCAACTGAACAACCGACTGCCCTAAAGGCGCGTCATTCGCACAACCAACTAATACCAGTGCGAGAAAGACCATCATTGTTCTAATCATATCTATCTCCTTACAAATCATGACCGAATGAACCTTCACTACCACCATCAGTTGGTGTGATAGGTTTAGAAGAACTTACATTACTGTTGTCTTCAGAATCAGAAGGCTCAGCAATATAAGCGCTTCTACCTAACAAGTAATATTCCAGGTCATTCGGGTCAACAAAGGCATCAGTTGGCAGTGTGACTTTGCTTCTGTCTACGGGTTTAGCGAGCCTAGGCGTAACAAGAATGACAAGCTCTGTTTCGCCAGATACATACTCTTGACTATTGAAGAGCTGACCTAAAATTGGCACATCCCCAATACCTGGCATTTTGTTACTGACGTCCCGCACGTTTTCACTCAGAAGCCCCGCAATACCAATAGTTTGTCCATCCGCAAGTTCAAGCGTAGAAGAGGCACTTCGACGTGTGATTGGAGGGATAAAATACGTCGCATTCGTCGAACCAGGGTCAATCGTTAACGAGCTGCTGTTCGCAATTTCACTCACATCCACAGCCAAGTTTAGATTGATCTTTTTATCACTCAGAACCGTTGGGATAAATTTCAGACCGACCCCATACTCTTTATATTCAATCGTAATACCATCTTCATCTGGCACAGGGATAGGGAATTCACCACCCGCTAAAAACTCAGCCTTAGATCCACTTAATGCGGTTAAGTTAGGTTCAGCTAATACTTTCGCTACACCATTCTGTTTTGCTACATCCAGGGCGAATGTAAACAGGGTATTACTATCAATGAACGAGCCTAAAATCCCGTAATCAGTAGAGGTTGGAATATCAAAGACAGGCGTAGCCCCTAATACACCAGCAGGAACCGATGATGCACCCCATGAAAAGTTAGAGCCACTGGTCTGGAAGAAGTGGAAATTGGCATCGAACTTTCTCACTAAGCTTCGCTGAACCTCGGCGACCGTCACTTCTAACATGACTTGTTGAGCGCCACCAATCGACATTAAATTGATGACTCCGGTGGTAGCAACTTGCTCACTACCACTCTCTTTAGAGTCGTCTGCAGCTTGCCCTGCTGCGTAAGTTTCAGCAATTCGCATGGCAACATTCATCTTCTGTTGGTTGCTAATTTGCCCACTCAGTAACAAACGATTCTGCGCGCTGTGAACCTCTATAGTCTCATCAGGAAGAAACTCATACAGCTTGGACTTCAAACTATTTAAGTCATGAGTGACCTCGATATTAATCGACTCAATCAACTGTCCTCGTGAATCCCAAGCCATCAGATTTGTCGCACCTAACTTTTTACCAATCAAAAACACTTCGTTAGATTTTAAAATTACGATATCCAAAACATCAGGATCACCAAGTGAAACCTTGCTCGCTTTGCCTGATAACACCACATGTGTAGATTTATGGTGTGGAACCGTCACTGTTTTTCCCGTTTGCAATGCAGCAACACTTGCGGTCGAAAAACAAATCAGGCTCAAAAATAACGCTAATATAATTCTCATATCTCACCTCAATCCTTGACGCGCACACTGGATGTTTCCGTACCCTTGATAATGGTGACACTGGGTCTAGGCACGTATCGACGAACGACTTTTTTATCAACCTCATGAGGGTTTCTTAAGGTAAGCTGAATACTGCCTTTGCTCTTCGCCGTAAGAAGCTTCTCTGCATCTTTTGGGGTCACCTCAAGTGTTACCGCTCGAACTATGATAGGGCTGTTTTCTTTGGTTCTTGCTGTTTGGTCTACGGCTAACACTTTAATATCTTTCAACACTGTTCGAGTCGCCGCAGAGTTTTTGCCATAGGAAACGGTATTAAGAATATCGACCTTATTTCCTGGTAATAGAAACCCTGCCACACCAATAACATCATCGACTCGAATAGTTACTGCTCGCTTATTTTCAGGAATCAACGCAGCGAGTGTTGAACCTTCACCAGGAACGGTAAAGCGCAACTTATGAAGCACCTCTCCTGCGTAGATAGTATTGGCGACAACTTTTCCAATTAGCTCGTTTTGATCTGAGTAATTATTTTCATTGATCCAATCCACTTCCATCAGCTTCGTCGTTAAGTACTGATCTTCAATTACGGTTCCAGCTTCAATTTCTTGAGATGCGACTACAACCGGGTGACGCTCAACCTCTTCAACTTCAATCGTCGGTTGAACTTGGTTATCCATCCATTGCTTAGCAAAAAATACAGCCGCTAAGCCAAATACTACGGACAGTAAAAACAGTAGGAAAACTTGACTCTTATTCATTATTTTCTTCCTCGTGTCCATCAGAGGTAAAATAGACTTCCCATGCCATGGAAAGAATATCGAAGGTAATAACAGGCGGGAGTTGTTCAAACGAAAGAATATCTTTGCTTATACCAACGAGATCTTTCGGTAAACATGGGAAAAGTGGCACCTTAAGAAGCGTGTGCATTTGAGACAAACGCTCAAAGAATCCATCTTGAAGCTCTACTTCTTTATCAGCAACGACGCTCATCCATAAAGCTTCATAGTCTCGTTGGCAAAGAGGTTTAAATTCAATTTTATAACCCAACCGACGCAAGAACGCTGGGTCACTGATCTTATCCGGGTTTAAGTTGGTAGAGAAAGCGAGTGTGAGCACAAATGGCATCGTAACTTGCTGTCCATTCGGTAACGATAAGTAATCGAAGTAGTGCTCCATAGGTACAATCCAGCGATTAAGGAGGTTGTCCACTGGCATTGGTTGACGCCCGAGGTCATCAATAACCAAAATCCCATTATTTGCCATCATTTGTAAAGGCGCTAGCCAAACTCGGCTGTTCTCAGAATGATTAACTTCGAGCATATCCATGGTCAACTCTCCACCCACCTGGATATTGGGTCTTTCACAATTGAGCCAACGCTTGTCGTACTGATCCTTGAGAGAAACCAATGTTTCACTACCGTTACTGTCTAGCGGTTTATGATGTTGCGTAGAAAAAACTTTAATAATATTACCGAAGGCGTAAACGGCATAAGGGATAAACACCGAAGTATGCAAAGCATTGACGATACGTGTTGCTACAAACGTTTTACCTGTACCAGCATGCCCATAAAGAAGTAGAGCCCTGCCGGAATTAATTGCAGGTCCCAACACTGATATCATTCTGTCGACTCCGTAGACGTCACTAAGAGCCGCTTCAACATGCGATCGAGTCACTAATTCAGAACGTAAATCTTGTTGATTAACAATATTGCTATATTGAGAAAGAGATACGGGAACGGGTCCTAAGTAAGCATCTCGAGTGAAAGCTAAATCAGCTTCTTCTATGCCTTTTTCAGACAGTGAATAACGGACATGGCTGTGTGAAGATGAGTCTAACGTTAAAGCTGAAGTTGGTTGAAAAACTTCAATGAATGATTTTTGTCTAAGTACCGCAAGTCCATTTTCTACAATATGCGTAACCACACACAAATAGTTAGATAGATCCAAGACATCTGACTTAGGGTAAGCGGACAGGTGTTTGAGTAATAAATTTTCAATCACAACCTCAGGTACACCAAGCATTTCAATGGATGTAGGAACCACAGGTGCTGATATTTGAGGCTTTAAATTACTCGGGGACGGTATCCCACTAATATCCATATGCTCTCTCCAACACATCGAATAATAATTCAATTTAAATTACGTAAAATAGCTATACATCGCTAAGCCTATAACAACTGAAGGTGCGAAAGGCATCGTCACCTTATTTGAATACCTAGAATGAACCGTAGACAAATTCTTTGTTCTAGTTGACATTCCACTAACTAACATTAATTTCTCTTCAAAATAGTTTCTAACGGTCAGAGATTCACTGTTTGCATTATTATAGAGCAAGTAAAACGTAGCGATTATCCCTGAGGAAATGAGAATATAATAAGAAGTATCAAGTAGATTTCCCCATCCAACATATAGACCTATCACACCCAAAAACTTGACGTCACCAGCAGACATTGCTTTTAATAAATATAAAAAAAGCCCTGGGAAGAAAAGAGTAATAGCCCCCATCAAAGAAATAACAAGTGAATCCCAAGAAAATCCGCCATTAATCAATAAAATAAAGTACAGCAATACGAATAAAATCAGCACCTTATTCGGTATCCGACTTTCTTTCACATCGAAGACTGAAACAATAATTAATAGCACCCAAAAAACTAGAGATTCACTTATCATTCATTTATATACCTGACACAATTAATATGAACTTACTGAATAAGGCTGTAGCTATACCAGAGAATATGGCCCAAGCAAAAATGACAAGTAAAGCAGCACCGATAACGTACTCGACAATAGTTAGTCCTTTCTGCTTTCTAATTCCCTTTTTATTCATAGTGTCTACGGGGCTGTTGTCGTACTAATAGCATTAACAATAGCACTGAGTTTCGCTGACAAGACATTACCAATTCCACTGAATATGGTTGTCAACCCTAACACGAGCATAGCAGCACCGATCACATATTCGATGACCGTTAAACCTTCTTCATCATTCATAAATTCTTTAATATTTTTCAATAGGTTATTCATAAGAATCTCTCCTTGATTTACGTATCAGGTTTTATTTACCTGTAAACTAAATCTAGAGCTGAACGATATATTAGGTTAGGATTATTTTGCCATTTACTTGCACTTTCTTGTGGTACTTCTAATCTAATTACTATTACTTGTTATTCGGTTGTTTTTAGACAAAAAAACCGATATGAAACGAAGATTATATTGATATGAAAATAGTAACTCCGTTATTGTCGGACAAAGATAGTGATTTCAACTCCGTTATTATTAATAAAATGGGCCACTATTTTTCTATTAAAAACTTCAAACAAGACATATCTATAATCAGTAACTTAGATGTAAGATTGGTATTTTTCATATTGAATAGCGCAGATAAAATCCAACTACTTACCATGGCTTTATCTATTTGCGAAAATTTGAACAAAAGAATTGTCATTATTTGCTCTGACCCGTTACCTAATATCGTTCGAAATCATAAGAATATATTTTTCATCATAGAAACAAACAGTAATCATCTGACCAGTCAATTCGAAGAGCTTAAGGCCAAGACACAGCATATGTTCGAGTCCCACTTCGATATCGACAGAGACACAAACAACAACAACCAACTGCCTGTAAAGGTCTTCACATCCGAAGTTATTAACTTTGTGATGGACAACATCAACAAAGAAATCAGAGAAACAGAGATCGCCGAGAAATGTCACTGTTCAACCACCTATTTTTCTAAGAAGTTTCATCTACACTTTGGAGTAAGCTTTAGAGACTTCGTGTGCGATAAACGCATTCTACTTGCCAAAAAGTTAATCGAGGCAGATACCGAATCAAAAATTGCTGTCATTGCCTATCAATGTGGATACAAGGATGTGTCATATTTCTCGAGAATTTTTAAGAAACGGACTGGAGTAACGCCTGCAAGTTACAGGCGAGCCTGCACAGATAACGGAAAACAAAGAACATAAACGCTAATTTTACTCCCTAAAAGAAAAAATCATGTTACATTTAACATGATTTTAACAAAAATAACTTAGCGAAAAACATGGAGTTAGACAATGATTCAGCCTAACGAGTTTAGCCAAGAACAAGCAACAGCTCTCCCTACACCCAATGACATGATTTTAAAATGGGCAGAAGAACGCCCAGATGAAGTCTACTTAAAGCAAATTATTAACCGCCAATTTGTTGAGTTTACTTTTAAAGAAGTGGCCGACAAAGCACTGAAACTGGCGTCAGCATTAGAAGGACTCGGAGCCCAACCCGGTGATCGAGTCGCTCTCGTATCGAAAAACTGTGCAGAATGGTTTATCTGCGATCTTGCCATGATGTTAGGAGATTTTGTCAGCGTCCCAATCTTTCCAACAGCGGGTGCCGATACCATACAGTACTGTATTGAACACAGTGAAAGTAAAATTGTGATTGCGGGTAAACTCGACGATCCTAAGGCCACTCAAATAGTACTGGATGATAATCCAAACTTGGTGAGTATCTCACTTCCCTACGATAGCGCAGCGAAGTGCCAACATACTTTCGAACAACTCATCGATACCCATGAACCCTCAACCAAGCGTCCTCAGCATCACGATGATAAAGTAATGTCGCTTGTTTATACTTCGGGTACATCAGGGCTACCAAAAGGCGCGATGCTCACATACGGCGCCTTTACGTGGTCAGTTCAACGGTTGATCGATCATATTGGTATCCAACCCGGCGATCGCTTGTTCTCTTATCTACCGCTTGCCCATATTACAGAACGCGTTTACATCTTTGGCTCATCGGTAATGGGCGGTATAGTCACTGCTTTCCCGGAGTCTTTAGATACCTTTATTGATGATGTGAAAATGCATCGCCCTACTCTATTTATTTCAGTTCCTCGTTTATGGACTCTGTTCCAGCAACGAATCCAAGATAAGCTTCCGCAGAAGAAACTGAATTTCTTACTTAAGATTCCGTTTATCAACAACATCATTAAGAAGAAACTGGCTGATGGCCTAGGGTTAGATCAAGCCCGCGTTTTGGGATGTGGTTCAGCTCCGGTATCACCGGCTCTACTCGCATGGTATGAGAGTGTTGGTCTACACATTACCGAGGCTTGGGGAATGACAGAGTCTTTCGCCTACAGCACGATTAATCACCCGTTTAGAGCCGACAAAATTGGTACTGTGGGTAATGCTGGTCCGGGCATCGAACTCAAAATTGCAGAAGATGAAGAAATTTTGGTTCGAAGCAAAGGTATGTTCTCTGGCTATTACAAAAATGACATAGCCACCCAAGAGTCTTTTAACTCTGAGGGATGGCTTCATACTGGTGATATTGGTGATATCGACAGCGAGGGCTACCTAACGATCCGGGGACGTAAAAAAGACACCTTTAAAACTGCGAAAGGTAAGTTTGTGGCTCCAGTGCCAATCGAAAACAAACTGTTTGAATACAGCCGCGTAGAAATGATGTGTTTGATCGGCTTAGGCTTACCTGGTCCTATCCTACTAGTGGTACCGCATGACTTCCCTAATTTTGATCGAGCTCGTTATGAAAGAACAAGTAAACGTGTCATTGAAAAAATGAACGAACAGTTAGCCTCGCATGAGAAGATCAAAGGGGTACTGATGATTAAGGAACCGTGGAGCATCGACAACGGTGTACTTACCCCGACTCTCAAGATAAAGCGACATATCCTTGAGCAGAAATACCATGAAATCGGTCATAACTGGCCGAAAGATAAATTGGTGGTTTGGGAAGAATAACCATTACTTGCACCTAACACTGAATAAAGAGTGCTACTAAACTGAAATTGGCACTAAGAGGGAGCTTAAGAGCTCCCTCTTTTTATGTAATTCTACTTCCTAATGACTGTTCTTCTTACTGACAGTCTTAACGCAAGCAATAACCCGCAGACAAGTATTACAAGGTTAACCTGATAATTACGTCTAACATCTCATCAAAACAAGGGCCTAATGCCTCTTCATCGATGGCATGGCAATACACCCCTTCAAGCTGAGCGGGATCATAGTCGGAACTCAGATCTGGATCATCTAAAAGCGCGCTAGAGTTTGCCATTCGTAACAATAAGTCCTCACCAAACTCACTATCAGGTCCAGTTGCCGATGTAAGTGATGAGCCTAAACCCAACGTAAATACATAAATGTCTTCCGTTCTAGCCTTTTCCGCGATGTCTTCAACTAGATTACGAGCAACCCGATTCACTCTGGTATACAAATCATTTGCTGAATGGCTATTAGGGGCATATTGCGCCACTGGGCGCACCGCATGAGTCGGGTTTAAAATTTTGAATTCAGTGGCATTAGTATCATGGGCTGTGTAGTGCTCAGGAATTTCGCTGATATAGTCATCAATATCTCGCCCCTCGTAACCGCCTGGTAAAGTGGTAGCAATCGTATCATGCCTCCAAAGACCTCTAGGCCTACCACTACTACCGTCGCTCGATCTTATGGCTCCAGTGTGAGTTCCCCCCCCTTCGAAATCAAACGTCGTAGCAAAGGTATTTGGCGCTCCATCAGTAAAGAACACGATCACTTTCAAGTTGGCAGGATCAGTCACCGTTCTGAGTTCATTCAGAGCTCGATACATCCCTTCCGATGCATTGGTGTATTGGGCATTTGAGGTGCTACCAAAGTTAAAACTGTCAATTTCAGATTTGATGGTACTCCGACTATGTCCACGCGTCGCATTGAACCCCACAGGGACTTCAGCTCCAAAAGCGAACTTGACCAATGAAATTCGATCAAATCCTTCATGAAAATTTTCAACGAACGACTTAGACCGATCAATAACATCTTGTGTTACATCACCGATGCTCCCCAGTCTCAAGGAGGTTGTATTATCAATCACTAACACTAGATCTACAGGTCGACGAATGGATTGTGCGGAAACACCAGGGTTAAATGTATCTAACCCTATCAAGGGCAAAAAGATAGTGGGCACTTGCGCTGTGGCCGAAATATCTATGGAGATGTTACCAAAAGAATCATATGCGAAGTTCACTGCACCTAAGCTAGGCGTTGCTGAATAAAAGTCGGCGGGGATATTGGCTGAAAAATATTTTTGAGCTGCCGCACGGCCAGCATCTTCGCCATTAGCGACCGCTCTTGCGGCTGCTATGCTCGCGGCATCAACCGCCGCAAATAATTTAGACTTAACAATATAAGCACGTCCAGCATCCACTGAAAGTCCAACAACTAACAAAATAAAAGGCAGTGCGATGATTGACATCAAAGCCACTAACCCCCGACTATAACGATATTTGATTGGGGTTCCCTTATCCATTTTGACCTCCCTACATATATGTTGTGTCGCTCAGAATATATTCCTCGTCGAATACTCGACTAAAAATAGGTGAATAGTCATAGAATACCTCTACGCTGTAAACGATCTCCCCGTCATCAAGTGCAACGGCTAGATTGTTTATGAGCGGAGGATCATCTGAATCCACATCAGAACACTCCCCATCATTTGCCCAATTACTACAACTAGACCAAATAGCACTATTTTTACTTAATCCGTATTGGTTCCATCGATATTGACTTTTAATGTAGGGGGAAGCATCTTCTTGCCCAACCACCTCGGTAATGTAAATGACACCGTCTTGCGTTAAGTCCAATGTTCCCGATGTCGTCGCAATGATGTCCATCACTTCTTGGGGAGTGTCAGTATTACTCCGAGAAATAATGTTCCCACCTTCTCGACTGATACTGATAATGATGTGATTGGCTTGAATGAGGTGCGTGATATCGACAGCAGCAACAATAAGCAACATAAATAATGGTGCTATTAAGGTCATTTCGATTGCCGCAAACCCTTTCTCTGCGGATTTTTTTATCTGTAAAGGAAACATCCTTTTCCTCCTTAAAAAGCTTCGTTTTTCATCGCTGCGCTAACGGTAAATTTGAACTTTCCATCATCGAGCAAAACATACATATAGGGATTTACAGATGGCCACTCACAATCAAGGTGAATAGAAATAATGTCTCCTGAACCACCAAAGCCGGTGATTGCATTGCCATAGACATCCTCAACACGTATGTTTTGAACATCCATCACTTTGTCGAGTAAACCGCTCGACGATTGAGAAATTTTTTCTAAGATTGCCGCTTCGCGATCACTCGATGAGTCAGGATCCAAGTCAGAACGACCTGTGATGGCATATCTTGCGCCCTCTCTTGCCGAATGTTGCATGGTCAATTTAACAAACCCATATATACCAAGATCAACAACCGTCAAAAAAAGCGCAAAAAACAGGCTCACCACGATCGTAAACTCGATAATAGCGATGCCTTTTATTTTGGATTTTAGACCGCTTCGATAGCGGTTACGTTCTGAACCTCTTGAAATAGATCTCATACAGCCCCCACCCATGCATTTTTCTAATCATCACCTCCGGCCCATTGGAGATTCAGAAAATATAGAAAAACATATCCTACATCTATAGATGTGATGGATTGGTTGTTCAAGATTAATACCCCATACGAATTTAAAGGTCGCAAATAGGAAGTGTAATTAAAGCTAAAATAAATCTAACCATCTTATTTTCAATTACTTAATAGAAGTCACAATAACGAAAACACAATAAAGGCTGAGCCTTAATTTATTAACCCTTCAAATAACTGTATGTTTTATATCCATTATAAGAATAAGGATATAAAGATAACAGTAGTTGTTTTTACAACAAACAAGCCCGGAGTTCTCAATAGTGAGACAGAAGCATATAAGGATAAGTCTCAAGCTTTATAGAAAACAAACACAACAACTTTTAGATATTTCCTCAATAACGAAACACATACACCCGACTTAAATGGTCTGATAATTCATAAAGCGAAACTGGTATACTTAACTCAAATAAATGGCGAGAACATCTCATGACACAAGGCAATAATCCACTTCACGGTATCACTCTACAGAAGCTACTGACTGAATTGGTTGAACATTACGGTTGGGAAGAGTTGAGTTACATGGTGAACATCAACTGCTTTAAAAAAGACCCGAGCATTAAATCGAGCTTAAAATTTTTGCGTAAAACAGATTGGGCACGCACCAAAGTAGAGCAGATTTACATCCAACTAAAAACTAACTAGCTCTCACCTTCAACAAAGCGCACCATTTACGGTACTAAAGTATGAAACAATTGGTGCGCACCTCATTTCCCTCTCCCTGATTCCCTTAATAATCAACAATTAATAAAAATAACGCATTCATTACGTTGAATAATACTTAATCGATACTACTATTATTGAACTGGGAATCGTAGGGATTTACTTCCCTAACCTACCGATTAGTCAAGATTTATACGTGAATAAGTAGAGAGGTCATTAATGGAAAATGATTCTGAACTCGTTTTAGAAATTCATGTTCTCACCCGTAATAACTCATACTTACGGGTGATAAAAGACTTACTTGCCGTATCTCTCCCTAACGCCCAGATAACCCATGATCGATGCTTTATGCAAATACCTAAACTATCGCCAGAAACAGTAGTCTTGTTTGATATTCAGACGATGCCTTGTCCTAAAAGGTACGGGTTTATCCTTCATGAACGACTCGAGTTTTGGTTAGCCGTAAATGTTAATGACAATACATCAACGGTATGGTTAGAAAAGGGATTTTCGGGGCAAGTCGGGCAAAACTTCGAATTCATATCGAAAGCAATCCTATCTGTTTATCAAGAAGATATATGGTTTCCTAGGACTATTCTAAATAAACTTGTCTCTTTTTATCAGAATAATGAACCAAGCCTTGAATCTGCTTGCGAAAACCTCGTTAATTATCAAGAGTTAACAAATAAAGAAAGGGATACTTGCTCATTGATGCTAAAAGGGCTGTCAAACTCTCAGATAGCATCTCAGCAACACGTCAGTATTAACACAGTGAAGACTCACTCATCAAACTTACTTCGTAAATTAAACTTACGATCCAGGTATGAACTTCTTGCTCAGGTAAAAAGCTTTAATTAGATTCGATATATAGCAAGGTCACAAGAAAATAGTAAGATCACAAGAAAATTGGAATATAACAAAACTCATTCTAAACTCACCCTATGTAAGCGATATTTTTCACTCTATGTGATGAGGTTTGGCACTTTGTTCCCTCGTAACCTTTAAAAGTGATGCACGGGTATGCATCTTAACTAACGAGGGATTGAACGATGAAAAAGTTACTTCTTGCTACCGCTGTAGCAGCCGCTTCACTTTCTTTTGGCGCTTCTGCGGTTCAGTTTAATAATGCTGTGGACTTTACAACACTGAGCAAAACGGACCAAAAGACGATTCGAATCGAAGGTCGAGTTCCAAAACGCTGTCTATTGCGAATCGGTAAAAAAGACGTGAAGAATAACGTTCTACGTAAAGCGAACAAAGTTCATACTGATTCGTGGAGCAATGGCTTCAACAACAAGAAAGTTTTAGTAGGTAACTTACGTGCTTGGTGTAATTACGGTGCTGATTTGGAATTTTCAGTTACAGCTTACCAACTAAACGGTGTAACCAAGCACAATATGGGTGAAAAAATTAACTATAAAGTAAGAATTGGTTCAGACATGGTGGCGAACACTGAAAACGACCATGCCATAGAAGTAACGGCACCACCAATTCCATCATTGGGCGAACACTTGGTGAACAAAATCAACAAGCATCCCATTTATGTGAAACCTGAAGATTCAGGATTTGCACGAGCAGGTAAATATAAAGGTAAAATCAAAGTGAGTCTTGCAGCAGCAGGTCCAGCAAGCTAATCACCGAACAACACTTTATGGACATTGTCTTATAGACAAACAAAACTTGGCTCGGTTATCGAGCCAAGTTATTTTATGGAGAAATATCTATGGTTAGGATTACCACTCTTCTATCTTCTTTGTTGTTTAGTTCTATTCTTTTCGCATACGAGGTAAGCCCCATCTATTTAGAACTTGATGATGTGGGCCGGAATTCTCAAGGTTTGTATAAAGTGACTAATGTTGAAGAAGAGCCGATTCTCCTAGAAGTAAACGTCTATCAAACTGATTTTTCTACTGGTGAAGAAATCTTAACCCCGTCAGAAGATGAATTTCTCATCCTACCACCTCAAGCAAAAATTGACGGCCAAAAGTCTCAGACTTTCCGCGTACGTTACATGCCAACAGGGCCAATAAAACAAACCGACACCTACCGTATTGTCTTTACGCAAATTGAGCTAGAAAATCAGATTGAGGAAAATGACGACAGTTCTATTTCCATGTTACTAGAGTTTGCAACTTTGGTTTTTGTATCTCCCACATCCAGTAAATCAATTCCAACCACTACACTTCAAAACCGCCAAGTTACTATCCGAAACGATGGTAAGCGAGTACTGAACATGAATGGTATGGAGTTTAATTTCTCTGGCGATAAAGCAAACAAAACGGTCGATTGGGAAGTCCTAAGCAAAAAAACAAGCGCTTACTTGATGCCAGGAACGACCGTCAAATACACCTTACCAAGTGAACTGGGACAGCCAGAGAAAGTTTCTGTTAAAACAATAGACTAATGATGCTTTCATGAAGAGTCTCATTTTATACCTCACTCTAATAATGACTATACCAACCGCGTTCGCTCAAAGTTGGTTATTCCCATTTCCTGTCACTTGGGGTGAAAACACAATCGGTGAAGTAAATGCATACTCTGACGGTATAAGTGTTGGATCTGTCAACGTAGATCAGATAGCTCAGTCGACTAAAAAATTGATTAACCCTGATACATTGGCTGCACTACGAGATTTTTCCGAAGAGTACATCACAGTCGAACAGTTGGATCGTATGGGTATCAATGCAACTTTTAACTCCTCCGAACAAAGCATAAATTTAGTGATTGATGAAACGGCTGCAGCTGAATTTTTGCTTTCGTTTGGTAGCAAATATGAACCCGCCCAATATTCAGAAAGCGCGTTTTGGACAGTACAAAATACACTGAATGCCAGTACGGATTACTCCTTATTCAACGACTCTAATGCAGAAGACACCCAAACTTGGCTTGGTGAATGGTTATTGAAATCCAATATTGGTGGCGTCCGAGGCGCTAATGTTGAAATATCTGGCTTTGTAACTGGTGGTAGCGATCTCAATTCCGACGTGTATCGAGGTGAAGCTCGCCTGTTCTTCGATGAACCAAATACCCCTTTTCGTCTAACCTTTGGTGATGTCACCCAAGCAAGTGCAGGGCACCTTCCTAGTACACCTCTCGGTGGCCTTGCTTTTGAACGTTTGTATCAAGACTTACAACCTACCCGAAACATCCAGAACGGAGGAACTCAACCGCTAGTATTGAATGAGAGTGCCGATGTGGAAATCTATATCAACGATGTTTTTCTCACCGAGATTCGATTACCCCCAGGTCGATATACACTTGATGATTTGCCTCTCGTTTCTGGTACCAATGACGTTCAGTTAGACATTAGTTATCAATCAGGCAGAACCGATACCATCGTTTATAGCCAGTTCTTTAACTCACGCTTATTAAGAGAAGGCATTTCTGATTTCGGCTTTTACTCTGGTTTAACGTCGACAATTGAAGATAACAACTTTAAGTATGACAACGAGCAATGGGTAACTTCTGGATATTACGACTATGGCATCAGCGATACCTTAACAGTCGGTGTAAATGGTTTGTACCACCCAGAAGGACAACAACTCGGTATGATTGCTACCGTTGGTTCCGATTGGGGTAATTTGGGGATTCGAGCCTCGGCACAAAACAACAAGCCCAATAATGAGACAGGTAGTATCTACAGCTTAGATTACTCTCATCAATTATGGGGAACAGACAGCTACGGCTCCCCAAACTTCCGTCTTGGTAGTGAATATCAAGAGAATTATTTCGCATTACCTTGGCAGATTACGGATGCGAATACTGGCCTCCGCGTCTTTTCAAACTACGTTTTCAGTATTACGGATAACCTGAGCTTAATCCTGAGCGGTGACTATCGTGATTTTGAAGAGGCAGAAGTACAATGGCAGGCCTCGACTGAAATTGCTTGGCAATTTTATAACGTGTCACTCTCTGCAGGTATCGAAAAAGAAGAAAACCCAAACGAAAACATTGACGAAACTCGCTTCACCTTTTCTGCT
Source organism: Vibrio sp. 1F263 (assembly GCF_041439035.1). Classification (NCBI taxonomy): domain Bacteria; kingdom Pseudomonadati; phylum Pseudomonadota; class Gammaproteobacteria; order Vibrionales; family Vibrionaceae; genus Vibrio; species Vibrio sp. 1F263. Next base: position 57,539 of record NZ_JBGONI010000007.1, read on the forward strand.
GATTGGGATTGGAACTCTGACGACGGCAAATACAATGCAAATGTATCTTACTCCAACGAACCAGACACCTATCGAGCTCAATTCCAACGTCCATCGGAGGATTATACTGGCAGCTATGGTTATGCGATGACGGCTGAAGGCGAGAGTGACTCTCAAACTTATTCAATCGAAGGTAATTATGTAGCAAACCGATTTATCACCGACGCTAAAGTTTCTCACCTAGCATTTGATAACTCAGCAAACTACCAAACCGCTTCTTTACGAGCGAGTACTGCGTTTACTTTGGCTGACGGTAACTTGGCTTGGTCACGTCCAATCAATGGCCCTGTAGCAATCATCGCTGTCCATGACTCGTTAGATGCTGATGTAGAAATAAATGCGGTTGCAGACGATCCTGCAGAAGCAATATCTACCTATACTATAAGTAATGCAGTTCAGTTATCTGGAGGGCACCAATTATCCAGTATCTACATTGATGTACCGGATGCGCCAATAGGTTATAACTTCGGTGACCACGAATACAACATTACACCAGGTTCACAAACAGGCCATCTAATAAAAATTGGCTCGGCAGCATCGAAAACCATTATAGGTAAGATTGAGATCGGGCCAAAAACACCACTAAAACTTTTCCAAGGTCAGTTAGTTGGACAACAGAAAACATATGAATTTTTCACTAATCGATCAGGTAGGTTCGTTGTGGAAGGCGTTGCGCCGGGTGACTACACCATCGTCATAGATGGCTTTAGCCCAACAAAATTGAGCGTCCCAGAAATCAATGACAATCTGATTTATCTACCAACTTTACTTATTAAAGAGGGATAAACCATGAAACACTTACTTAAGTTCTCAGTGTTCGGTTTAGCCATGTTATCTCAACCGGTTTTGGCCGAATGCAGTGGCAAGTGGATACTTAACGTCGACAGAAGCAATGTTGAATTTAAGCGAGATTTAGCCGCTTATATTCCCGTTTATTTAGAGTTGTCGCGTGATATTCAGACCTGTCGATTCCCGACGGCCATAGTATCGGTCAACAATAAACAATCTAGCTATTTGAGTTCAATTGGAACAAATTTACCTCTGACTATTCTGGACAAAAACTTCCGCCAATTGAGCCACTTTCCTAGTAAAGGCTTTCAACTACCTCTGGATAACAGCCAAAGAACAAAGTTTTGGATAAAAGTGCCAGAGGCTAAAGTGGCCGCATCTGGTCATTATAACGGACTTCTTGAAGCCTCTATTTCCCTAGATAGAAAACAAGAGACAAAAAATGCCAAAGTGAAACTCAACGTACCAGCGTTTGTGGCTTTCAACTCTGTGCCTAACGCACCAAACCTTCAACGCTCAGGGAGCTCAGGTTATCGCTTCCAGCTTGGTGACCTTGAATCTAACCGAACCTATCGATCCGATTTTGATCTTCTTTCGAACTCGAATGTAAGATTGGTTGTAAAGCAGAGATATGGTGAGTTAAAACAGAAGTCGGAATCCAACGTCACGATCCCATATACATTGCGCTTTAATAACGCCTTAGTAAACCAGAAATCGGTCTATACCTTCTCAAACAATGAGGATACTAAGCGCTGGGGAGTTCCCCTTGAGGTGACGTTAGGTAACATCGAATTTGCGCGTGCTGGAAAATATCAAGATACGATCACGGTTGAAGTTAAAGCTATGCCTTAGAAATACGTACTTGAAAAGTCTGCCATTTATTTTTCGTTGGCCTTTTTAATTTCTTCTCTATGTTCTTCAATCAAAACCAAGATCATCCCATAAGCTCTTAAATATAGGCTTAAGATAATAGAACGACGCTCGCTGGTATCATTGATAATAAAAAGCCCCGCAAGCTTTCACTTGCGGGGCTTTTTTAGCTAATTTAGAAAAGGGCTAATTACTTACCAGCTTCTTTTTCTGCTTTAACTTTTGCAATCACTTCGTCAGCAACGTTAGTTGGACATGGTGCGTATTGTGCGAATTCCATAGAGAATTGGCCACGACCAGAAGTGATAGTACGTAGGTGACCGATGTAGCCGAACATCTCAGAAAGAGGTACGTCAGCTTTAATACGAACACCAGTAACGCCAGCTTGTTGATCTTTGATCATGCCACGACGACGGTTAAGGTCACCGATAACATCACCAACGTGATCGTCTGGAGTGAACACGTCAACGTTCATGATAGGCTCAAGAAGTTGCGCGCCAGCTTTAGGCATAGATTGACGGAATGCGCCTTTCGCTGCGATTTCAAATGCGATAGCAGATGAATCGACTGCGTGGAAACCACCATCGAAAAGTTCAACTTCAACGTCTAGCGTAGGGAAGCCAGCTAGTACGCCGTTATCCATCATGCCAGCAAAGCCTTTCTCAACTGCAGGCCAGAATTCTTTAGGAACGTTACCGCCCACAACTACTGAGTTGAACTTGAAGCCAGAACCTGCTTCACCTGGTTTGATACGGTAATCGATCTTACCGAATTGACCAGAACCACCAGACTGTTTCTTATGCGTGTAGCTATCTTCAATTGCTTGAGTGATAGTTTCACGGTAAGCAACTTGAGGAGCACCAACTGTTAGGTCAACGCCGTAAGTACGCTTAAGGATATCTACCTTGATGTCTAGGTGAAGCTCACCCATACCTTTAAGGATAGTTTCGCCAGTTTCTTCGTCAGTCTCAACTTGGAAAGATGGATCTTCAGCAACCATTTTACCGATCGCGATACCCATTTTCTCAGAACCGCCTTTATCTTTTGGAGATACAGCGATAGAGATTACTGGAGTTGGGAAAACCATTGGCTCAAGCGTTACTTGGTCTTTTGGATCACATAGAGTGTGACCAGTTTGAACGTTCTTCATACCAACGATCGCAATGATGTCACCAGCTTGTGCGCTAGTTAGTTCGTTACGGTCATCAGCTTGCATCTCAACCATACGGCCAACACGCTCAGTTTTACCTGTGAATGAGTTAAGGATCGTGTCACCTTTGTTCAATTTACCAGAGTAAATACGAACGAAAGTTAGAGCACCGAAACGGTCATCCATGATTTTGAACGCAAGCGCTTTGAAAGTTTCTTCAGTAGAAACGATAGCGTGGTTGCCTGTTTCTTCGCCGTTCTCATCCATTAGAGGTTGAGGATCAACTTCAGTTGGAGAAGGTAGGTAATCTACTACAGCATCAAGGATAACTTGCATGCCTTTGTTCTTGAACGCAGAACCACAGAACGTAGGGAAGAATGCGATATCACGAGTACCTTTACGGATACAACGTTTGATGTCTTCGATAGAAGGCTCTTCACCTTCCATGTAAGCTTCCATTAGGTCATCGTCTTGCTCTACAGCAGTTTCGATTAGCTCTTCACGGTATTGCTCAACGTCATCAACCATGTCCGCAGGAACATCAGTGATTTCGTAGTTTTCAGGAAGACCAGTGTCATCCCAAACGTATGCTTTACGGCTTAGAAGGTCTACAACACCCACGAATTCATCTTCGCGGCCGATTGGTAGAACCATAACTAGAGGAGTTGCACCTAGAACGTTTTTAACTTGGTCAACAACGTTGTAGAAATCTGCACCCATACGGTCTAGTTTGTTAACGAAGATCAGACGAGATACTTCTGATTCGTTAGCGTAGCGCCAGTTAGTTTCTGATTGTGGTTCAACACCACCAGAACCACAGAATACACCGATACCGCCATCAAGTACTTTAAGAGAACGGTATACTTCAACTGTGAAGTCAACGTGTCCAGGAGTATCGATAACGTTTAGACGGTGACCGTTCCAGAAACAGCTTACAGCTGCTGATTGGATAGTAATTCCGCGCTCAGCTTCCTGTTCCATGAAGTCAGTAGTTGATTCGCCATCATGTACTTCACCAGTCTTGTGGATCTGACCAGTTAGCTTAAGGATACGCTCAGTGGTAGTTGTTTTACCCGCATCAACGTGCGCGAAAATACCAATGTTTCTGTATTTCGATAAATCTGCCATTGTCTTACTCTGTTAATAGGATATAAAATGCGCGCAGAGTATATCACAATCTGTGAGGACTGATAGCTTTGCATGCATTTGGGACTAAAAAACTTTGCCTTTTTCTAACATATAGAAAAAGGCAATCTGAAGAAACAATCTAAATGATTGTTAAGTTTAGTGCTAACTTAAAGCGAAAATAGCGTTTAAGTTAGACTGAATTTCTGCTGTATAGAGTAGCTGAAGTGAGCTCAATTACAACTCATCAAAAGCATTAATTGCTTCCGATAATTTTTTCACACCGTGGATCTGCATTCCTGGAATGCCACCTTTAGGCATGTTAGCCGCTGGTACAATGGCTCTCTTGAAGCCGTGTTTAAACGCCTCATTTAAGCGCTCTTGACCGCTAGGTACAGGTCGAATCTCACCAGCAAGGCCTACTTCGCCAAAAACCACCACATCTTTTGGCAATGCGCGGTCTCTGAAACTCGAAAGTAAAGCCATTACCAATGCAAGATCAGCACTGGTTTCGGTTACTTTAACACCACCAACGACATTCACAAACACATCTTGGTCAGCCATTTGTAAGCCGCCGTGTTTATGCAGCACGGCTAGTAACAATGACAGTCTATTTTGCTCGAGACCAACAGCGACACGACGTGGGTTAGCCAGCTGCGAATAATCCACTAGCGCTTGGATTTCAACAAGGAGTGGACGCGTTCCTTCCCAAACTACCATCACTGAACTGCCTGAGGTTTCTTCTTCACCACGAGACAGAAAAATAGCCGATGGATTGCTAACTTCTTTTAGCCCTTGCCCTGTCATAGCAAACACACCTAGCTCATTCACTGCACCAAAACGGTTCTTGTGGCTGCGCAAGGTTCTAAAACGACTGTCCGTTCCGCCATCTAACAGTACCGAGCAGTCAATAATGTGTTCAAGTACTTTTGGTCCCGCTAAGGTACCGTCTTTAGTTACGTGTCCCACTAGGAATACGGCAACGTTATTCTGTTTTGCGTAGCGCGTTAATGCGGTTGCCGATTCGCGCACCTGAGCAACACTGCCTGGAGACGATTGAACATCAGCGACATGCATAACTTGGATTGAATCGATAACCATGATCTTAGGCTGCTCTCTTTCTGCAACCTGACAGATTTTATCAACATTGGTTTCAGAGAGCATTTTGAGATGCTCTTTTGGTAACCCTAATCGAGAAGCTCGCATCGCAACTTGTTGAAGAGATTCTTCGCCAGTGACATAAAGTGTCGGTAACTGGGAAGAAAGCTGACACATAGTCTGCAATAACAGCGTTGATTTACCGGCACCAGGGTTACCACCAATAAGAATCGCAGCGCCAGGTACAACACCACCACCAAGTACACGATCAAGCTCTTTGAAGCCACTACTAAAGCGCGGGACCTCTTGCAAGTCGATTTCCGATAGCGTTTGAACCGAAGATTCAGTTGCACCACCAGCGTAACCACTTAGTCGTTCATTGCGCGCGACCTGAGGTGAAGCGGCTAACCTAACTTCTGTAATCGTGTTCCAAGCACCACATGCATTGCACTGCCCTTGCCAACGTGGAAAGTCAGCACCACAGTCATTACACACATAAGCTCGCTTTGCCTTAGCCATAAAACCTCAATAATTTGCTTAGTAACGGGTAAATGTTGCTATTTTGTGACCCCGTTGACCGTACAGGTGAAAATAAAAGTTGCAGTAGGGCCACGAATACCTAAAGATCAAATACAACTCGTCGATAACAATAACGCACCATCCATTCTAACAAGAAAAGTATGCAGCAATCTGAAATTCTATCTGTAGCAGAACGACTTATTCCGGCCTACCATGCCGAAGATTTCGAATTCCTTCTTTCTCAAATGACAGAAGGCGAATCACCGTCTCTAAAACTGCTCGTTAAAATGGAACTGAATCGTATCATGGCTCCGTGCACAAAGAGCATTGATTTACGCGGGCGTATTGATAATGAATGTCATCAATTCACGCTAGACGAGCGTAAACATTGGCTTGATGACATAGCTTTGAACGCGTATCAACGTGGTACTAAAAAATTTAAAGGTTATACCGAGGGCGTGTGGGAGTTAGTGATGACACCTCGCATTCAACCTCTTCGTAATATTGTTAAAACATCCTCTCAAGATGACCACGATATCACTAACGCTGATAGCCCCTATGAAGCAGAAGCTATTAACCTCGGTTACGATTTAAAACGCAAAGAAAACAGGCTCAAGATTAGCTCACAGGTTGAAATCACCACGCCTAAAGGACAAAGCCTACATGGTGTGACAGTTGATATTTCTCCGTCGGGTGCAAAGTTCAAGGTACCAAGGGCGTTTAAATACAACCTAGGGGAAATCATCAGTGTTAAATTCACTGAGCTTGTTGAGAAGTCACTAGAAGCCGATGTTAATGAGGCGGTTGAATTTCGTATTCTGGGTATTGATGAATCCTACGAGAACAATGCAGTCAAATTTTTAAGATGCATGAGAATCAGCGATACAACGAGTGTGGCTCGTTTACTCGATGAATCTCTAAATAGTGTCAGCAAGAAAACCAGCCATGAGAATCAAGATAGGCTCATTCGAACGCGAACTCGCGGTATTGAACACACCTATCTAAAGTACACCTGTAATCTCCCTCTATTCTTCAGTGGTAGTGAGTTGAAGCTCGCGCTGCTCACGGATAACAATCATCCCCAATGGCAATACTGGCATGATGAGCGTAACCAACAGGCTCTGGGTACTTTGTTCAACGAACAACGTATGAACTTACTCGCTAAGCCTGGCGTGAAGGGAACCAGTAACGTTATCTACTCTTTTACCCATGAACATAAAAATAAGACCTTGTTCTACTCGATGATGCTGCCTGAAGCTTCTCGTGAAGAGAGGCAACTGTTCTGGCACATCGGCGGTAAACGTAAAAGTTGGAAGGCGTTCAAATTCTCGGTTTTCGAATTATCCGACTCTGAGCGACAAGCCTTAGCTGAGCATTCAGATACGCTTGCTCAAAGCTCTGCGCAACTGACTCATTGCGGTATCTTGCAAGAGATCGGTGATCACGAAAGTGCTGCCGATTACCTATTAAGTGAAAAACCACGCATTCCAAGCAGTGACCTTAATCGCTTTCGTCATCCGCGAACGGTGGTGGGGAACATTCAAAGTATCTACTTTGATTCCCAAAGTCGTCGTAAAGAACCGAGATATAGCTTTAAATCTCCAATTCAACTCACATCACAAGATAGCCCAACAATAAATGGACACACTGTAGACATATCAAAACGTGGCCTAAGCATTACCCTTGAACACCCAATGGTACTCAAGATTGATGATCCGGTTGTGGTGAATTTTAATGAACTGCAACTCTATGATAAAAACTTGCCATTAAGCACAGTGCCTTACCATGTAATTCGTGTAAGCCCGAACGGTTGCAAGGTTCAATTGGTTATCACCGAGAATGCAAAAACAATGCGTACCATCGCCTTCCTCAATGGGCTTATCGATCAGAACCAAAGTAAGCTAAATAAGAAGCAAGAAATACTGCCCACCGATTCACTGCTTAAATCACTGCACACTGTTTTGCTTAACAAAATGGTCAGTAATCCAATTTTCATTGATAAGCCGGGCTCAACGTTGCGTTGTAAGCTCATTGGTGTGAACTTCCCGCTGAACAAGCATCTAGCGTTACTCGCTAAACTTGGGCACAACCAAAAGTTTTCACTGGAACCGATTTTCAAAGGTCACTCTAATTCACTATTAGCTGAGCCACTGAAAAGAATTGAAGGTGCAGAGCCAAAACATCATGACGTATACATTGCTGCGATAAAGTTTGGTAACAAGATTCAATCTGTACATACGAAGTTGGTAAAAGACTTTGCATCTACGAAAGAACGTATTTCGTTCATCAAGAAGGCGCAAGATCTGGGTGATGTGTATGTACTGCGAGTCACAACCGCCCCTATCTTTAATCCATTAACCAGTTTGTTCCAATCAGACTTAGCCGAGCTTTCTCGCATCAGTATGCACCAAGCGAAGAAGTTAGAGAGTGAGGTCACCGCTTTTATTGGTTATGGTGAGATAGAAGACATTACCGATGAAGTATTGATTCGATTAGAACTCTCGCACTAAATAACCAGATCAACTTACCGGTTTGTCGACTTATCGGATTTAAAAATAGAAAAAGCAGGCTCGTCACCTGCTTTTTTGTATCCGTTATACCGCCCTAAATATGACTAAGGCTTCGCTTGCCAGCTGATTTTTTGCTGCTTAGCTAATACACCTGACAAGATACAAAGCACCCCACCTAAGCCAGCATAACGCACAGCAGTTTGAGCTTGTTGTTCAACTTTCGGTTTTGCATGGTAAGCAATCCCTAAACCGGCAGAACCCATCATAACCAAGTCATTGGCACCATCACCCACGGCAACGGTGTTATGCAGTTCCAGTTCATACTCTTCAGCAAGTTCTACCAAGATATCCGCTTTGGTCTGTGCGGAAACAACATCGCCTAATACTTCACCCGTCAATTTACCATTGACGATCTCTAGCGTGTTTGACTGAGCGTGGTCAAGATCAAGCGTATCTTTCAGGTAGTCTGAGAAATAAGTAAAACCACCCGATGCAATCGCCGTCTTCCAGCCAAGTTTATTCAGAGTATTCACTAGCTCAACCAAGTCTGGCATGAATGGTAATGACTGGCGCACTTGCTCCAGTATCGACTCATCCGCACCTTTCAGTGCCCCAACGCGTTGGCGTAGGCTCTGTTCAAAGTCGAGCTCGCCTTGCATCGCACGCTCTGTGATTTCAGAAACTAACTCTCCGACTCCTGCGAGCTTTGCTATCTCATCGATGCATTCAATTTGAATTGCTGTGGAGTCCATATCCATCACGATCAAACCTGGCTTAGATAAGTCTGGGACCTCGCTAAGGCAAGCATAATCAAGCTTCAATGCTTGTAAAATTTCTTCGTGTGCCGGGGTTAAGTTCCCTGACATCAGTGCCACTTCGTAATGTCCCACCTTCCACGTATTGAGGATGGTGTTGTAGGTACCAGTGAAAAAGTCGATGTCATCAAATGATTGTGGAGATAAGTACTCACCGAACACAATCCAATTGGCTTTAGATTTGGCGAGTTGAGAAGCGAAACGTGTCTCGGGGAGTCGGGTTAATAATGTCGTATGCCTTTTAATCGGCAGATATTTCTGAGCGTCCATGTGTATGATTCCTAATTAACTATGCTAAACGTTAACCTATTGCAATTTGAAAACGCAAGTCTCAATATGTCTTAATCATAACATTTGTTTATTTCAGGCTTCGTGAAACATGAATGAATCATTGTTCTCAATACGTAACGCTTTACGAGTACTAGCCCTAATTCTGTTGGCTGCTATGTTCGTGGTAACCATTAAAAACACAGTAGTGATCAGTAAAGGTAATGAGAAGATCCAAGCAAAACAGTTGGAAACGCTGACCAAACTACTGATCTCACAGGCATCACTTTCAGCCAGTAAGATGATCACTCAGCAAGACCAAGAGCGCCTACTAGAGCTCACTAACCAACTGTCTCAGGATCGATTGGTATTTGATACCACCATCTACGATGCAGAAGGGATCCGACTGGCTTCGAGTGAAAAAGCGCTCTCGGTACGCGAGGTTCTTGGCTTAGACACACCTCTTTCAACGGCAAGTATCGGCAGGCAGCAACTCGTTGAACCTATTTACTCTCCAGAGAGTACGATCATTGGCTTTATCCGCGTGACTTTTGAGACAGGAAAAATGACAGCTATTTCTGATCATCACTACCGTAAGAGCGATCGCTACATGATCGGCATGGTCTTAATGGGATTTGTCAGTGGCGTGTTGTTCATCATGCTTATTCGTAAAAGAAAGGCTAAGTCTGGGGAAAACTGGCTGCTTAAAAATGTCAGCTCTTAACAGCTTATACCAATCACAGTAAGTAAGTGATCAGAAATAGCGCAGGAAAAAGGCTTGAGAACAAGGCGTGATTTTCTGATAAGTAGTTATTCTACAATCAAAAATCACAACGCAGTTATCGAGTGTTTTAACTAGCTAGGCTGACCAGTTATTTACTACGATTGGTATTAGTTTAACAAATCCAATAAAAAGCCCCGAAGCTCAGGCAGCAACGGGGCTTTTGTTATCTATTAAACTTTGCGGTATCTATTAAGCTTTTTGAAATCTATTAGCAGATTAGTCTTGGTCACCAAGAAGCACAGAGTCTAGTGCGATAACCATCATGTCATTGAAAGTCGTTTGACGTTCATCTGATGTGGTTTGCTCACCAGTTTTGATGTGATCTGAAACAGTACAAATTGTCAGAGCTTTTGCGCCGTATTCAGCACATACACCATAGATACCCGCCGCTTCCATTTCTACGCCGACAATGCCGTACTTGTCCATGACTTCGAACATTTCAGGATCTGGCGTGTAGAACAACTCAGCCGAGAATAGGTTGCCGACTTTGACGTTTACACCACGCGCTTTTGCCGCATCTTCTGCCGCACGCACCATTTTGTAATCCGCAATAGCCGCGAAGTCATGACCTTTAAAGCGAATACGATTCACTTTTGAGTCGGTACACGCACCCATGCCGATAACCACATCGCGTACTTTGATATCTTCGCTCACTGCACCACAACTGCCGACACGAATGATCTTTTTCACACCAAAGTCTTTGATCAGCTCAGTCGCGTAAATAGAACAAGATGGAATGCCCATACCATGCCCCATTACCGAAACCTTACGGCCTTTGTAAGTCCCCGTGTAACCAAACATGTTACGAACATCGCACACTTGAACCACTTCTTCTAGGAAGGTTTCAGCGATGTATTTTGCACGTAGCGGATCGCCGGGCATTAGAACTACGTCAGCGAAATCACCCATTTCAGCATTAATATGTGGAGTAGCCATTGAAAATATCCTTAATCTCAAAACAAAAAAGAAGAGAGAGGTTTCCCTCTCTCTTCGTTAACTATTATAGAAAGCTTGTACCGTGTCCCATTGGCGATGTGCCAAAGTAAGACGCTAAGCTTTGACCGATATCAGCGAAGGTATCGCGACGGCCTAAAGAGCCAGCAGGAACCTTGTTTCCGTAAACAATCACAGGGATATGTTCACGAGTATGGTCAGTACCTGGCCATGTCGGATCACAACCGTGGTCAGCAGTTAGGATAAGTACATCATCTTCTTTCATCATATCGATGATTTCATTGATACGGCCATCGAAGTACTCAAGTGCCGCTGCGTAACCTGCAACATCACGGCGGTGACCGTAAGCTGAGTCGAAATCAACGAAGTTAGTGAACACGATAGTGTTGTCGCCCGCTTCAGTGATCGCTTCTTTAGTTGCTTCAAATAGCGCAGGAATACCTGTTGCTTTCGTTTTCTGAGTAATACCACAACCTGCGTAGATATCAGAGATCTTACCGATTGAGTGAACGTTACCGCCCTTCTCATCAACCAACTTCTGAAGAACTGTCGCCGCTGGCGGCTCAACAGAAAGGTCACGACGGTTACCAGTACGTTCGAACTGACCTTTACCTGCGCCAATAAACGGACGAGCGATAACACGACCAATATTGTAGTCAGCTAGCTCTTCACGAGCAATCTGACAAAGATCTAATAGGTTTTGTAGGCCGAATGTCTCTTCATGACATGCGATCTGGAAAACAGAGTCTGCAGAAGTGTAGAAGATTGGCAAGCCACTCTTCATGTGTTCTTCACCTAGGTTATCTAGGATTTCTGTACCCGATGAGTGGCAGTTACCTAAGAAGTCAGATAGACCAGCACGCTCAAGGATGCGATCCGTCAGTTCTTTTGGAAAGCTGTTCTCTTTGTCGGTGAAGTAGCCCCAGTCAAACAATACCGGCACACCTGCGATTTCCCAGTGACCTGATGGCGTGTCTTTACCAGAAGACAGCTCTGCAGCGTGACCGTACGCGCCAATGATCTCAGCGTCTGCATCCATACCAGGAGCAAAGCGACCTGTAGACTCTTTGTGAGCCTTAGCTAAACCTAGCTTAGACAGGTTTGGCAGCGTTAGTGGACCTTTACGATCCGCGTTATCTGCAAGGCCTTGATCACAATGGTCAGCAATGTGACCCATTGTATCCGAACCTACATCGCCGAATGTGTCAGCATCCGCTGTTTCACCGATACCGAATGAATCTAAAACTAAAATAAATGCTCTTTTCATTTTCTTCACCAACTTATTGCTCTTTGCACCAGAACTCTGTTTATCGGTATACACGAGGTATACCGATACCTGTTATTTACACGTCTTCAGAACGAATCTGACGGTAAACATCTGGCGTTGCTGTATATTCTCCACCCACAGTGATTGCATTTTGTAATGCCGTCGCAGCTTCTTGCCACTGTTGTTCATTGCGAGCATGAATCATTGCTAATGGTTTATCGTCGCTTGCTACTTCGCCAAGGCGAATGAAGCTATCAAAACCGACTGCGTAATCAATGCTGTCTGTTGCTACGCGGCGACCACCGCCCATACCAACGACAGCCATACCAATTGCACGCGTATCCATCGCTGATACTACACCGCTTTCGAGGGCGTACACTGGTTTAACAATTTCTGCTTTTTCTAGGTAGTTATCGTAGTTCGCTACGAAATCTACTGGACCACCAAGGCCCGCTACCATTTTACCGAAGCACTCTGCTGCTTTACCGTTATCCAGTACTGCCATCAGTTTTTCACGCGCTTCATCTGAATCTTTTGCTAGGTTACCCAACACCAACATTTCCGCACACGACGCTAGCGTGATTTCCAACAAACGTGGATTACGGTATTCGCCTGTTAGGAATTGAACCGCTTCACGGACTTCAACTGCGTTACCCGCTGAAGAAGCCAGAACTTGGTTCATGTCCGTTAGGATTGCTGTTGTTTTAGTGCCTGCACCGTTTGCTACTGCAACGATAGATTTTGCTAACTCTTCAGAGGCTTCATACGTTGGCATGAATGCGCCTGAACCGACTTTTACGTCCATCACTAGAGAATCAAGACCAGCGGCCAGTTTCTTAGATAGGATTGAAGCGGTGATCAGTGAGATGTTGTCTACTGTTGCTGTGATATCACGAGTTGCGTAAACACGCTTGTCAGCAGGAGCTAGATCGCCTGTTTGACCGATGATCGCCACGCCAGCTTCTTTGGTTACGGCACCAAACACATCGTTGGTTGGTGTAATGTTGTAACCAGGGATAGATTCTAGCTTGTCTAGCGTACCACCAGTGTGGCCTAAACCACGACCAGAGATCATTGGAACGAAACCGCCACATGCTGCCACCATAGGGCCAAGCATCAAAGAAGTTACGTCGCCAACACCACCAGTAGAGTGTTTATCAACGATTGGGCCATCAAAGTTCATGTGGCTCCAGTCAATCACCATGCCCGAATCACGCATTGCACACGTCAGTGCGATACGTTCTGGCATCGTCATTTCATTAAAAAAGATAGCCATTGCGAATGCGGCAATTTGGCCTTCAGAAACGGTATTTTTAGCCACGCCTTGAATGAAGAAGTTAATTTCTTCAGTCGTTAGGACTTCACCATCACGTTTTCTGCGAATAATTTCTTGAGGTAGATACATTAGTGCCTCCCAAACTCTAGTGAGTATGGTGTGTAGGGAAAGAGGTAATATGGAGTGACTTAACACCACTCCATCAAACAGACTTTATTGTTATACCCGATAGGGAAATTAGTATGCTGCTGGATCTGCAGTTTCGTCTGTCACTTCTAATGTATTAAGAAGGTTAGTTAGTAGGCTTGAAGCACCAAAACGGTAGTGCATGTTGTCTGCCCACTCAGCGCCTAGTAGCTCATCAGCCATCGCTAGGTAAGCTTGAGCATCTTCAGCTGTACGTACGCCACCAGCTGGTTTGAAACCCACTGTTTTAGCTACGCCCATGTCACGAATAACTTCAAGCATCATGCGTGCGAACTCAGGAGTCGCGTTTACTGGCACTTTACCGGTTGAAGTCTTGATGAAATCTGCGCCCGCTTCGATACAGATTTGAGAAGCTTTCTTGATCAGTGCTTCTTCTTTAAGCTCACCAGTTTCGATGATCACTTTAAGCGTGATGTCACCACAAGCGGCTTTACATTGCTTAACTAGCTCAAAGCCAACTTCTTCGTTGCCAGCAATAAGAGCACGGTATGGGAATACTACGTCAACTTCGTCTGCGCCGTACGCTACCGCTGCTTTCGTTTCTGCAACAGCAATTTCGATGTCGTCATTACCATGAGGGAAGTTAGTTACAGTCGCGATGCGTACTTCTGGAGTACCTTGCTCACGCAACGCCTTCTTAGCGGCTGGGATGAAGCGAGGGTAAATACAGATTGCAGCGGTGTTACCAACTGCAGTCTTCGCGTCATGACAAAGCGCCACTACTTTTTCAGTAGTATCGTCGTCATTTAGCGTAGTTAGGTCCATAAGTTTAAGTGCACGTAGAGCTGCTGCTTTTAAATCGCTCATTTCTATCTCCGATCAATATATTCAAATAGTTAACTACTTCACCATCCATCCAGTATAGATGGATATTTTAGTAATGCTCAGTAGTCACAAATGAACGGACTTGGTTCCCTGAAGACTTGATAACTTTCGCTACCAATTGCAATCCTTGTCACCGCACAGTACCAGTTTGGTCTATGGCACAACAAATCAGTCATGTTGTGTCTAACATCTATAGTGTATTGCTAATATAGCGTATTGCTAAGTTTGGCTTAATCCCAGAAGAATAACGTTCGAGCTAATCTCAATGTTACTTTCTTGCCAGCAGAGACATCCTATCCCTTTAGCTAATACATTATAGGTATCCATCAATAAATTGTAGTGCTCCTTAGAACGCAAACGGTTTGTATCTCAAAAAAACATTCTAGACCCATTTTCGACTCCAAGCATTCACTCATGCTAATGCTCAAAATCACTAGGCCCAAAAACAAAAAAGCCCCGCAGCAATTTCTTGCTACGGGGCGATATTATTATGGCGTCTATATATCGATTTCTAACTGATTAGAAAGATAAGAAGAAGCCAGCAATTGTTGCTGCCATCAGGTTAGATAGAGTACCAGCTACAACCGCTTTAACACCCATACGTGCGATGTCGTGACGACGGTTTGGAGCAATACCACCTAGACCACCTAGAAGAATCGCAATTGAAGAAAGGTTTGCGAAACCACATAGAGCGAACGAGATAATTGCTTGAGTCTTAACAGACATTACTTGACCAGTCGCTTCAACGATTTGAGCGTTTTCACCGATGTATGGTACGAAGTTTAGGTATGCAACAAATTCGTTAACAACTGTCTTCTGACCAATGAAAGAACCAGCAATAGTTGCTTCTTCCCATGGAACACCAATGATGAATGCTAACGGTGCGAAGATCCAACCTAGAAGAAGTTCTAGAGTTAGGTTTTCCATACCGAACCAACCACCGATGCCACCTAGGATACCGTTGATAAGAGCGATTAGACCGATGAATGCTAGTAGCATTGCACCAACGTTAAGTGCTAGTTGTAGACCAACTGACGCACCGCCAGCAGCTGCATCGATAACGTTAGCAGGCTTGTCGTCGCCACCGTCGATGTCTGAACCTAGGTTCTCGTCAACTTCATCAGTTTCAGGCTTGATGATTTTAGCGAATAGTAGACCACCAGGTGCTGCCATGAATGACGCTGCTACTAGGTACTCTAGAGGTACACCCATAGATGCGTAACCCGCTAGTACACCACCAGCAACAGACGCTAAACCACCACACATTACTGCGAATAGTTCAGAGTTAGTCATTTTAGGAACAAATGGACGAACAACTAGAGGCGCTTCCGTTTGACCAACGAAGATGTTTGCAGCTGCAGACATAGACTCGGCGCGAGAAGTACCTAGAGCTTTCTGAAGACCACCACCAAGAACCTTGATTACAACTTGCATCGCACCAATGTAGTAAAGTACAGAGATAAGAGCAGAGAAGAAGATTAGTGTTGGTAGAACTTGGAATGCAAAGATGAATCCGATACCGTCAACTGAGAAGTTAACAAGGCTACCAAATAGGAAGCCAGTACCATCTTTACCGTAGTCGATCACGTTTGCTACACCGGCAGAGAAACCTGCAAGTAGATCACGACCCCAAGGGATGTAAAGTACGAATGCACCAAGTGCGAATTGGATAGCGAAAGCGCCACCCACTGTTCTTAGATTAATTGCTTTGCGGTTGTCGGATAGTAGTACTGCGATTGCAATCAGTGCAACCATTCCGACGAGGCTCATAAACAGGCTCATAGTTTATGACTTCCTTATTAGTTATTTATTGGCGTGTTACAAAATGGGGCTATAAAGCGGAGGCAATTATACTCATGCGACCACTAATAAAGTAATGCCGTCCTCACACTTTCGTAGAAGATTCATGTACCATTCACACGTAAATGTGAGCCGAATCACAAGCCAAGTGCAATTTACGCAAACGATAAACAAAAACCTTCGATTTTATTCACATATACCGAATGCGCGATGGCTATTTTGCCAAATTTGCGCTGCAACCGATTGCTTCGGTTCTTTTCTAAGCAAAAATAGTTCATTTAAGATCGTAACTAAATGCTTGGAATGATTAATATTTCCTTGTTTTCCATGCATGGGCATATCCGGGGCATCCGTTTCTAATACCAGGCATTCAAGAGGCAGTTTTGAGATAGTGGTGCGTGTTTTTTGTGCTCTTGGGTAAGTAATCGTTCCACCGACGCCAATATAGAAACCAAGCTGAATCCACGCCAAAGCCTGCTGTTCGCTCCCTGAAAATCCATGGATCACGCCACCTAAAGTAAATTTATGCTGCTTTATTAGCTCAATAAGTCGGTTAAAAGACTTCCTTTCATGGATGATTAATGGCAGTTCAAATGCCTTCGCGAGTTCCATTTGTTGGATGAAAAAACTCTCTTGTTTCTCCCGTGCAACATCGACAAAAAAGTCGAGGCCACACTCTCCTATCGCAACACATTGGCTGTTTTTTGATGAGAGTAATTGGCGAAGCTCTGAGAATTGCTTGTCATTGGCTTGCTCTAAAAAATAAGGATGGAAACCTAAAGCGTAGTAAACATTAGGGTAAGATTGAGCGATTTCATCAAGCTTCCTCCAGTTACTTTGGCCAATAGAAGGGATGATTAACTTCTCGACTTGCCCCTGTTTCGCCTCTTTAACGTAACCTTCAATACCTTTATCAAGTGAAAAACCTTGCTCAAAGATGTCAAAGTCCGCATGGCAATGGGTGTCAAACAGCGGAAATTCACTTAATTCTGGTGTCATCTTCCCTACTCTCTGTTTGTTGTCCTTGAGGATCACGGCGATAAGCCACGCAGCTGCGCTTATTTTCAGGCGTTAAGCCAAGCTCTTCGCACCACTTATCGTATTTCTTAATCCAAGCTTTTATCCAACTGAACATACTTACCTTAAGCCTCTAACCTCAAAAGACACGAATAAAAAAACGCCTATTGCAGAACAATAGACGTTTTTGTTTAACTCGAATAGAGCGCAGAGTGATTAGTGCTCGCGCGTCGCTCGGAATTGAACTTCTGGGAAACGTTCAGAAGCTAGGTTCAAATTCACCATAGTCGGTGCGATGTAAGATAGGTTATCACCACCATCTAACGCTAGGTTAGCTTGGCTCTTACGTTTGAACTCTTCTAGTTTCTTAGCGTCATCACATTCAACCCAACGTGCAGTTGCAACGTTCACACCTTCGTAAATCGCTTCAACGTTGTATTCCGCTTTCAAGCGCGCTACAACCACATCAAACTGAAGTACACCAACTGCACCAACGATCAGATCGTTATTTTGCAAAGGACGGAATACTTGAACCGCGCCCTCTTCAGAAAGCTGAACCAAGCCTTTTAGAAGTTGCTTCTGCTTCAATGGATCGCGCAGACGAATACGACGGAATAGCTCAGGCGCAAAGTTAGGAATACCTGCGAACTTCAAGCTTTCGCCTTGAGTAAAGGTATCGCCAATCTGAATTGTGCCGTGGTTATGCAGACCAATGATGTCACCCGCGTATGCTTTTTCAGCACGAGCACGGTCACCCGCCATGAAGGTTACTGCATCTGAGATACTCACGTTCTTACCAGTACGAACATGGTTCATCTTCATACCTTGGTCGTAAGTACCCGATACGATACGCATGAATGCGATACGGTCACGGTGTTTTGGATCCATGTTTGCTTGGATCTTAAATACGAAACCAGAGAACTTCTCTTCAGTCGCTTCAACATCACGCTCATTTGCTTGACGTGTTTGAGGCGCAGGAGCCCATCGAGTTAGGCCATCAAGCATATGGTCAACACCGAAGTTACCCAATGCAGTACCGAAGTAAACTGGAGTCAACTCGCCAGCAAGGAACAGTTCGTGATCAAACTCAGGACATGCGCCAATAACCAATTCAAGCTCTTCACGAACGCTGCTCGCCAGATCTTCGCCAACAGCTTCGTCTAGTTCAGGGTTATCTAGACCTTTGATAATGCGAACTTCTTGGATCTCATGGCCGTGGCCAGATTCATACAAGATCGTTTCATCACGGTGAATGTGGTAAACGCCTTTAAACTCTTTACCACAACCGATAGGCCAAGAGATTGGAGCACAAGCCATACCTAGCTCGCTTTCCACTTCATCTAGCACTTCCATTGGGTCACGAACATCACGGTCAAGTTTGTTCATAAACGTTACGATTGGTGTATCACGTAAACGCGTTACTTCCATCAGTTTACGAGTACGATCCTCGACACCTTTCGCAGCATCGATAACCATCAAACAAGAGTCAACCGCGGTTAATGTACGGTACGTATCTTCCGAGAAATCTTCGTGTCCAGGAGTATCGAGTAGGTTGACTAGACAATCGTTGTATGGGAATTGCATTACAGACGTAGTTACCGAGATACCACGTTCTTTTTCCATCTCCATCCAGTCAGATTTAGCGTGCTGGTTAGAGCCACGGCCTTTTACGGTACCCGCTTTTTGAATCGCGTTTCCGAATAAAAGAACTTTTTCAGTAATCGTGGTTTTACCCGCATCCGGGTGAGAGATAATCGCAAACGTTCTACGTTTGCTCACTTCTTGTTGGAAAGACATAGTCGCCCTTTGCTGATCTAAAGCGTAAAAAGGGCAAGTAGATAATACTTGCCCTTGAATTCTGTGTGCGGATTATACAGAAAGCGTGTCACTTTCTAAAGGGTCAGTTTACACCCTATTTTGTGGCTCATTCCGGAGCTACCGGTCTAGTTCGCGAAAAGACGTAACATGACTAGCTAAAAGACATAAAAAGATAGCTCATAATGATGGCATCTTCATTGCCTTGCTTGGTTGGATAATAGTTACGACGGCGGTCGACTTCATTAAAGCCAGCCTTCTCGTAAAGATTAAAAGCATTCACATTACTTTCGCGAACTTCCAGCCAAGCACTTTCCGCGTCAGCTTGTTCACACATATCGAGAAAGTGCTCAACCAAAGCCTTACCGTAACCTTTGCCTTGCTGCTTAGGGTCAACCGCTATCGTCAGCAAAGTAACCTCACCGACAATGTTCTGAGCATAGAAATAGCCGACAACCTTTCCATCGACTTCTAAAACACGGTGGCTGCCTCCACGACTATTAAGATCACGGATCATATTTTCAGACCAAGGATGAGAATGCGCGGCCTGCTCTATCAGCCAAATAGCATCTAGGTGTTGTTGTGAAGTCGGTAAAAATTGATTAGTCATAAGCACAAATTTGTTGCCATAAGTCGCGGCGATGTTGGTTATTACCGTTAATGTCAGACAGTAATGGAGATTGAAGTGTTTTGGCCTTCAGTTCATGAGCAGATTCGCAACCAGCAAACCATACCCAGTCAACCGCCCCTAAATCCACAGAAGATAGATGCTGAGGTTGAATATACAACGCCTGAGATAAGTCGAGCTTGATACTTTTGAGTACTCGCTCAAACATCACGGCGAGATCATCCTGAGGTTTTTCTGGTGAAACCAACAGTAACTTGCAATCATTCGATAACAGAGTCAATTCAGATTCATAACCAGCCAAACGCTCTGGGTGACTTAACTCCCATTGGCTAATGCCCATCTCTTGTAGATATTGCGCGTGTGTTTGTGACATATCTAGCGGTCGTAACCTTTGGTTTGTTGGTATTAATATTCTTCGAGTGAACTTAAACGGTGCTCATTGGGCTGATACTAACAAAAAATAAAGGAGCATCAAGCTCCTTTATTTAGACTAAATCAGTTTGTATCTTATTGAGTGGTAAATCAGCTTATAAGTCGTTGAACTCTGGGCTGTAAGCAATTTCACCAGAATGCCCAGCAAACGCCCCTTCTACCAACTCAATCGCTTGAAAAGCACCTTCAGGCACATCCCAAACACAACTCAGGCCAAATTCGCTCGCCGCCTTGAAACCAAAACGACCGTAGTAAGCAGGATCACCGAGTACAACACAGGCTGGGTAACCAAAATCTACCAAAGTAGAAAATGCGTCTTCAACCAGTGATTTGGCAATGCCTTGATTGCGGAACTCTTCTTTCACAGCGAGAGGTGCGAGCCCCTGCCAGCTATGATCGTCACCATCAAGAGTAAGAGGGCTAAACATCAGGTGACCAACCACCTCCCCTTCATCAGAACAAGCCACCAGCGATAGCGTTAAATGGCTATTCTCACGCAAGCTCATAACCAAATTAGCTTCTGCATCCGTTTCAAAAACAGATTTCAATAAACGATCGATGACAAGTATATCTGCCGGTGCTTCAGTTCGAATAAGCATTCATTACCTCACTTTGTGTATCTGGGGATTGTACTCCCTTCTGCACAAAATCAGCTAATTGATTTAACAAAGTTTTCATAGGAGTCGGCAATAAGTCTAAATCGACGCTATCCATCAAATTTTTCACTTCCAAGCCTAGCTCGGTATCACCCTCAATAGACAGTCGACGTTGGAAGAAAAGCGTATCTGGGTCTTCTTTTCGCCCAGCAATCAACACGAGATCATTTAGATTGCCACTAAAACTCACATCTTCATTGACCTCTTTATCAGCGACAACTAGTTGCTCATTTTTGTAGCTAATACACCAACTTAACCCCATATCTTTTATTGAAACTTTAAGCCACTTGTCTTCTAAGAACTCAAAATCACCATCCTCTAAAGCCTCCTTGAATACATTTTTCAATGCTTCTAATAAGGCTTTTTTTTGTACTGATTTTGGTAATAACTGGACTGGAGATCGCAAAATTGATGCGGCATTTTGAACTAGTTGAGTGCGTATCTTGTTTATCACGTGACTTATCCGTAACTTTGTCAATAATATAGAAAGCATCATAGATGATGTTGAGATCTCAGTTACTGTTATGTATCAAATTAATTCAGTTTGATGCTCGACCTTTAATATATTGATAATCACAGTTATAGTAACTCTGGTCATGAAAATCACAGCGAATCGCTGCACTCACAAGTAAACATCGATAGCTGAACAAAAAGTAATCAATGTTTATCGATAGTGAATATTCAAGCTCTTGGAGAATTGGTAGTACTTTGATGCCTCCCCAGCAACTACAACATTGGTTTACACAGCTTACTGCAAACAGCCCGTTCTTTTTTGCGGTACTTGATGCTCAACATAACTATTTTATGGTGAATGAGCGTTACTGTGATATTGCTGGTTTAAGTAAAACAGAACTTGTAGGCATGAATGACCGCCAAACCTTGGGCGAGCAATTCTACCAACACCTTAAGCCTTACTATGAGCGTGCATTCAATGGCGAAACAATTGAGGCGGAAATCACCCTAAACGAAACGGCTTTAGACACTAGCCTTCATTTCAGCCTATCTCCGCTTACCAATGGTAAAAAGACTGAATACATCATCTTTCACGCCTTCGATACATCTGAAAACCAAGTACTTGTCCGTTCTTTAGAAGAGTCTGAAGCGAAATTCCACAAGCTATCTCACCTGCTCCCAGACGGATTGCTATTAGTTGAAAACGACTACATTCTGTCTTCGAACCCTGCAGCTGCGCGCTTACTTGGTTTTAACTCCACCACAGAATTGATTGGCGAAGAGTTAGGCCGATTATTTATCGATGAACAAACCAAAACAGTCTTTAATAATGACCTCAGCTCCATTATTTCTGAGTCTGGCTTGGTTTGTTTAACGGGTGCTCGATGTGGCTTTGAACGTAAAGTTCAGTTAAATATCGACTCGACGGTCATTCTTGGAAGCAGTACCCAACTCGTACTTATTCAAGACGCTCAAGAAACAACAAAACAATACACACCCGCTAACAGTGAAGATGCCTACATCGATACACTGACTAAGCTCTACAACCGACTTGGGTTTACCAAAAGCCTTGAGCAGTTCATTCACAACAAGACCCCTGTTGTGATGCTCTACTTAGACATCGATAACTTCAAAAATATCAATGACTCACTTGGCCACCACATCGGTGATAAAGTGATTAAAGAGGTCGCATCTCGCTTAAAACGACAACTGCCTCGTCAAGCTATTATTGGCCATTTAGGCGGTGATGAATTTGGTATTATTCTGCCTGAGCCTGAACACCCACGAACACCTGAAATACTCTCTGAAAAGATCATATCTCTGATCAACCAACCCTTCGATCTCCACCATTTTAGCAAGCGTTTAGCCTGCTCGATTGGTAGTGTGAGCTTTCCTCACGATGGCAGTGACGCACGTATCTTGCTGCAGAATGCTGACACCGCAATGTATGAAGCTAAGGATCGTGGACGCAACCGCCTGATCAAGTTCAACGAACAGATGAACAAAGAAGCGCGAATGCGACTGTGGCTTGAGATAGAACTGCAAAAAGCACTGCAACAGAACGGGCTTGAGGTTTGGTACCAACCAAAAGTAAATGCGCGTGACTTCACCATTAACGGAGCAGAAGCTCTGGTACGTTGGAAACACCCCGTAGAAGGTTATATTAGCCCTGCCGCATTTATTCCTGTAGCGGAACGAGCTGGCCTTATTGAACAACTTGGTCGTGTGGTAATGCGCGAAGTATTTGCCACGGTGAAACGTTGGAAGATGCAAGGTATTTTACCTGGTCGCGTCGCGATCAACCTTTCACCAGAGCAGTTTGGTAATCCAAAATTGATTGATTTCATGGAGAAGTTGCTGCGCTCTACTGAGCTAGATCCAAGTGCGATTACCTTTGAGCTTACAGAAAGTGCCGTAATGAGTGATAGTGAGCACACGCTTCAAATGCTGAACGCGATTAAGAGACTTGGCTTTGCGTTATCCATTGATGACTTTGGTACGGGTTACTCTTCTCTATCTTACCTTGCTCGCTTTCCGATTGATGAGCTTAAAATTGACCGAGCTTTTATCTCAGATATCGATACCTTACCAAAGCAAATTACCGTAATTGAAAACATCATCAACCTTGGGAAATCTCTCGATTTAACCGTGGTTGCAGAGGGTGTCGAAACCAGTGAACAAGCAACCCTGCTGTCTAACCTCAACTGTGGTTCAATTCAAGGTTTCCACTTCTATCGCCCTCAACCAAAACAAGAGGTTGAAGAACTGTTCGCCCAAAACCGTCGTCACAAGAATTAATTAAACACGCCCTCCAACACCAAGCTAAAGCGTAAATTCGCCATTCGTCAGTACCTCAAATGGGGTAAAAGCAGATTTATCCATCTAAACCTGCCTTACATCAATTCCGTCATTCATAATTCTTCATAAAATACTCGCTTCAATTTTATTCTATTGGTAGTGAGCAAATGGAACTCTTATGCCCAGCGGGTAACTTACCTGCTTTGAAAACCGCTATTGATTGCGGTGCGGATGCTGTCTATATCGGATTCAAAGACGATACGAATGCCCGACACTTCGCAGGCCTTAACTTTGCGGGTAAAAAGCTCGATCGTGCTGTGCAGTATGTGCATGACCGCAACAAGAAAATTCACGTTGCCTTAAATACTTTTGCTCACCCAAACGGCTTCGAACGCTGGACTAACGCTGTAGATAACGCCGCCGCACTAGGCGTTGATGCGCTGATCATCGCTGACATTGCGGTGCTCGAGTACGCTGCAAATAAATATCCAGAACTAGAGCTGCACTTATCAGTACAAGCATCTGCGACCAATGCAGCCGCTATCGACTTCTATCATAAAAATTTCAACGTTAAGCGTGTGGTATTGCCGCGCGTATTGTCAATCCATCAGGTCAAACAGCTTTCTCGTAACATCACTTCTGACGTTGACCTCGAAGTATTCGCTTTTGGTAGCTTATGTATCATGGCAGAAGGCCGTTGCTACCTCTCTTCATACATGACGGGTGAATCGCCAAATACGGTTGGGGCATGTTCTCCAGCAAAATACGTTCGCTGGCAAGAAACGGATGGCGGACTTGAATCTCGCTTGAACGAAATCCTTATCGACAAGTATGAAGCAGGTGAGAACGCAGGTTACCCAACGCTATGTAAAGGCCGATTTGAAGCAGAAGTAGATGGTGAGCGAAAGCGTTATCACGCACTTGAAGAGCCAACTAGCCTTAACACACTATCTATGTTGCCTGAGCTTTTCGCCGCGAATGTTGCTTCTGTGAAGATTGAAGGTCGCCAACGTAGCCCTGCTTATGTCGAGCAAGTCACTCGCACTTGGCGCGCAGCCATCGATCGCTACTTAGCGAACCCTGAACAATACCAAGTGGAACAAGCTTGGAATGCGACACTGGCGAATGTATCTGAAGGTACACAAACCACGCTTGGCGCTTACCACCGTAAATGGCAATAGAGCCAAATGGAGAACTCAATGAAATACGCATTAGGCCCTCTACTTTATTTTTGGCCAAAACAAGATGTTGAAAGCTTCTATGAGCAAGCAAAATCAAGCTCTGCCGACATCATCTACCTCGGTGAAGCGGTGTGCTCAAAGCGCCGTGAGATGAAAGCAAAACACTGGATGGACATAGCAAAAGAGCTGTCTGATTCAGGTAAGCAAGTGGTTCTTTCAACCATGGCATTGCTAGAAGCCCCAAGCGAAGTCAACATCATGAAGAAGTACATTGATAACGGTGACTTCGCCATTGAAGCCAATGATGTATCTGCGATTCAACTGGCAAGTGAAAGTAAGGTGCCTTTTGTTGTTGGCCCTGCGGTGAACACCTACAATGCACACACTCTGAACCTGTTCTTGAAACAAGGTATGACGCGTTGGTGTATGCCCGTTGAGCTTTCTCGCGAGTGGCTAAGCAACGTAATGAAACAGTGCGAAGAGCTTAATATTCGTAATAAGTTCGAAGTAGAAGTGTTTAGCCATGGCTACTTACCTCTTGCTTACTCTGCACGTTGCTTTACAGCCCGAGCAGAGAACAAAGCCAAAGACGATTGCGAAACCTGCTGCATCAAATACCCAACAGGTCTACAGGTCGAAAGCCAAGAAGGCCAATCGGTATTTAACCTTAATGGTATCCAGACGCAATCAGGTTACTGCTACAACCTAGTCAATGATCTACCGAGCATGCATGACTTGGTCGATGTCGTTCGCCTGAGTCCATTGGGTATCGACACTTTCTTTGAAATCAATAACTTCAGAGCGAACGAGCAAGGTCAAAAACCAATGAAGATTGAAAGCCGCCAGTGCAATGGCTACTGGCATCAGCTTGCGGGTTTAGACGTTAAAAACATCTAGTTTCTAGAGTTAAACCCATCAGCCACAGAGACAAAAAGGTCTAGCATTCGCTAGACCTTTTTAATTCTACTTAAGAAATACGACCTATGCCGCCGCTGTATTCATCGGTGAGACATCGAGCTTCTTTACATCTTTGTAGAGCATCACCATCACCACCACGCTTAGCGCAATATTAGACAGTGGGTACGCAACCCAGATCCCCGGCACACCGTACAACTTAGGCATAATGTACAAGAAAGGTAACTGGATAAGCATATTACCTAGCATGACAAACATCGCTTTACTGCCTTTGTTGACCGCCTGATAGTAAGCACCCGCTACCACTAAGAAACCATCAAGCGCCAGTGCAAACATGTGTAATCGAATACCCAACACGGTGTACTCGACTAGCTGAGGTTCATCTGAGTTAAAGACTGACACAAACTCACGTGGGAACGCGTTCAGAAGCAGCACGAACGCCACACCAATCAATACCGAACTCATCATCGCAATCTTAAGTAACTTACGGATGTTCGCTTGGTTACGCGCACCATGGTTGTAGCTCACCAATGGCTGCATACCGTTGGCGATACCTTCAGCCGTGAGGTAGTAAACCGTCACGATATAGCCCAAAATAGCGTAAGCGCCAATCATCAACTGGTCGCCATATTGAGAGAACAACGCATTGTGCAGCGCCACCATCATCGAACCATAAGCGTACATAAAGAAGCTTGATGTACCGATAGCGAAGATTTCAGGAATTACCGATAACTTCAATCTCAGTTCATTCCAACGCAAGCGCAGGTTTGCTCGACGTGAGAAGAAGTAAGCCAGACCCAGACCGGTTACTACAAACTGAGCAATCGCGGTTGCCAGTGCTGCACCTTTCAACTCCCAACCAAACTGAGCAATAAACAGATAATCCAGAGCTATATTGATCACCGCACCGACAATCATCAGTATGGTGGCTAAGTTAGGGCTGTCATCGTTACGCAGTAAAAACGGCATCGCGATCGAACCTAGCGTGAAGACACTCGCGCCAATCAGAAGGTGTAAGTATTGCAGGCCAAGTTCATACACTCTCCCTTCTGCGCCCTGCCAAAGCAAGAAGTTATCAGCAAACAAAAACAGCAATGCAGAAACAATAGGTGTTATCGCCAACAACAAGGTTAAACCTGTTGCTAAGATCTCCTTAGCGCCTTGAGTATCTTTTTCACCTTGGCGAATCGAGACAAGCGCACCTGTACCTACACCCACCAACATACCAATACCGAGAATCGAACCAATCACAGGCCACGCAACATTGATACCTGCAAGTCCATCAGCCCCCACATAGCGGCCAATGAAGATGCCATCCACCACTTGGTAAAGGCCATTAACCAACATGGCAGCCACAGTCGGGATTGTGTATCGCCAAAACTGACGACTAATTGAGTTACTCATTTCTTACTCTACTTTCTTCTGTGAGTCGCATATCAACAAGATATGACTCGAAAAATTAGTTAACAAGGCTAACTAAATATCTAAATTATTTACTTCAAAGCTTTATTTAATAATAGGTTTAGCTGCTGAGACTCTTGCTCAGACAAACGACTTTCCAATATCTGTGCCATGACCTGATAGATCTTACTTTCTTCTTCTAAGCCGACTTCAGCTTTGCTGGTCAATACGACCAACTTAGACCTCGCATCTTCGAGCGAAGCTTTACGCTCAACAAGCCCCTTTCTCTCTAGTCTCTGAACCATAGTGGTTGCTGAAGGCTTTGTAACCTGCATCTCAATCGCAAGATCAGTCAATCGGATCGGTTCAGGAGAAGATTGAATGACCTTCAAATAGTCATACTCATTGAAGCTCAATTGGCAAATAGGATCTTCATTTACCTGAGTTCGCCATATCTTAGAGGCGAAGCGCTCAATCTTTTCTAAATTCTGGTTCAGCATACTCACCTAATCAAGAATCGCATTTAGTTAGCAAGGCTAACTATTTTAGTGTTGTTTAAATAAAAAGCAATCAAAAACGAGCCCTCCCCCCTCCCTTGTTTATAAAAAAGGAGCATAAAAAAACCGCTGACAGGCAGCGGTTCTTCGGAATCAAAATATATCGTTTACTTTGTGTCGGCTTTTTCTTCGGCCTCAGCCAACTTAACTTTTGCTAAGTGCTCGGCTTTAAGAGTAGTAAATATACGACTTAGCTCTAAGAAAGAGTAACGATGCTCTACATATTCATACACATTGAAAGACACTGACAACTTGTACAAAGAGATCGCATTCGCGTAGTCCCCATTCATGTGGTAACGCTTAGCAAGGTAGAAATATGTCTCAGTTAGACGCTGCGCAAGTAACGTGTTGTCACGAGTACCGGTCAAGATCGCCTTAAAAGCCTGCTCTTCAGTAATGTCATCAAGCATAATCGCGACTAATACCCAACCCCACTGCTCATCACGGCTCTCGTAACGTTTTTGCAAATCAAGCTTGGCTTGCTCTGGCGTGAGTTCGTGCTGAATGATATACAACCAAAGCGCACGGAATGGATCACTTGGATCATCGGTATAATGCTTCGTCATCTCTTCATTGGCTAAATCATAACGTTCGCCGTAGTAGAGTGCGATAGAGCGATTTCTTTCTGCGTAAGAGTTTGCAGGATCAAGCTCTAACGTAGAATCAAAAGATTCATAAGCGGCATCAAACTCCCCTACTTGCGTAAAGTAAACACCCAAAAGGTTGAAGATATCAGGTTGAGCGGGGTTCAATGAAAGAGACTGATTGAAATCAAGACGTGCTAAATCACGCAGGCCAACACTATCGTAGTAGTTACCACGTTCAAACAGCATCTTAGATCGAACTTCATCATTCAAGTCCGGGCGCTGTAATAATTGACTAAGACGTGCAATTTGAACCTCTTGCTGAACGCTTGGTTGCAGCGGCACAGCCATTGGTGGATAAACCCAACGTGAGGTGTTATCTGATGTTGTCGCACAACCTGTCAGTACAAGCAGTAAACACATACTCGCGGTTTGAAACCATTTCACAAATAATTACTCCTGTTATGACCGCAATAAAAAAGGGGAGCGATATGCTCCCCTTTATAACATGCTTTTTTACCAATGGGTTAGAAATCACTAAAAAGCGATAGTCCCATTAATAGGCTAAGAATTACTCAGCAGCAGGTGCTTCGCCTTCAGCTGGCGTTTCAACTGCTTCTTTCATGCTTAGACGTACACGGCCTTGACGGTCAATTTCAAGAACCTTAACTGGTACTTCTTGACCTTCAGTTAGGTAGTCAGACACTTTCTCAACGCGCTTATCAGCGATTTGAGAGATGTGTACTAGACCATCTTTACCTGGAAGGATAGTAACGAATGCACCGAAGTCAGCTAGACGAGCAACTTTACCTTGGTAAATGCGGCCAACTTCAACTTCAGCAGTGATCTCTTCGATACGACGGATAGCTTCTTTAGCAGCTGCGCCTTCAGTAGCAGCAATCTTGATTGTGCCATCGTCTTCGATTTCGATTGTAGTACCCGTTTCTTCACAAAGAGCACGGATAACTGCGCCGCCTTTACCGATAACATCTTTGATCTTATCAGAGCTGATTTTCATTGTGTGGATACGTGGAGCGAATTCAGAGATATCTTCACGAGCACCAGAGATAGCTTCATCCATTACAGAAAGGATGTGCTTACGTGCACCTTGCGCTTGGTTAAGAGCAATTTGCATGATCTCTTTAGTGATACCTTCGATCTTGATGTCCATTTGAAGTGCAGTGATACCAGCGTTAGTACCTGCTACTTTAAAGTCCATATCACCTAGGTGATCTTCGTCGCCAAGGATGTCAGAAAGAACAACGAAATCGTCGCCTTCTTTAACAAGACCCATTGCGATACCCGCAACAGAAGCTTTGATTGGAACACCAGCATCCATAAGTGCTAGAGATGTACCACATACAGAAGCCATTGAAGAAGAACCGTTAGATTCTGTGATTTCCGATACAACACGAACTGTGTATGGGAATTCGTCAACAGAAGGCATTACTGCTTGGATACCACGTTTAGCAAGCTTACCGTGACCAATTTCACGACGCTTAGGAGAACCAACGAAACCAGTCTCACCTACACAGTATGGAGGGAAGTTGTAGTGTAGAAGGAAGTTGTCTTTCTTCTCACCCATTAGGCTATCGATGATTTGTGCATCACGTTGTGTACCAAGCGTTGCAGTAACAAGTGCTTGAGTTTCACCACGAGTGAATAGAGAAGAACCGTGTGTACGTGGAAGAACACCAGTACGTACGTCTAGCGCACGAACCATGTCTTTTTCACGGCCATCAATACGTGGGTTGCCAGCAATAATGCGGCTACGTACTACGTTTTTCTCTAGAGAACCAAGCATGCCGCGGATTTCGCGCTCATCTAGGTTTTCGTCTTGTGCAATTAGAGCTTCAACAGTGTCGTTCTTGATTGCGCCAACTTGCTCGTAACGAGCCATTTTCTCAGTGATCTGGTACGCGTCAGATAGACGTGTTTCAGCTTGCTCAGCAACTTTAGCTTTAAGCTCAGTGTTAACTGCTGGCGCTTCCCAGTTCCAAGATGGAGTTGCAACTTCAGCAGCAAACTCGTTAATTGCTTTGATTACAACTTGTTGTTGGTCGTGACCGTAAACAACAGCTGAAAGCATTTCTTCTTCAGATAGGTTATCTGCTTCAGATTCAACCATAAGTACTGCGCCTTCTGTACCAGACACAACTAGGTCTAGTTTAGAGTTTTCAAGCTCAGTATTTGATGGGTTAAGAACAAGTTCGCCGTCGATGTGACCAACACGTGCAGCACCGATAGGACCATTGAATGGAGCACCAGAGATAGCAAGTGCAGCAGACGTTGCGATCATAGTGATCATGTCTGGATTTACGTCAGGGTTGATAGAAACAACCGTAGCGATAACTTGAACTTCGTTTTTAAACGCACTTGGGAAAAGTGGACGAATTGGACGGTCAATCAGACGAGCTGTTAGTGTTTCGCCTTCAGATGGACGACCTTCACGCTTGAAGAAACCACCAGGGATTTTACCCGCAGCGTATGTACGCTCTTGGTAGTTAACTGTTAGAGGGAAGAAATCTTGACCCGCAACAGCTTCTTTTTTAGCAACAACAGAAACGAATACTGATGTATCGTCCATAGTCGCCATTACAGCAGCAGTAGCTTGACGTGCCATTACGCCCGTTTCTAGAGTAACGGTGTGGTTACCGTACTGGAATGACTTTACAACTGGTTTTTCAAACATTGTATATCCTTCATCTGAAAATCTCTTTTCAGAATAAGTGAATGAATGCTCAGCAATAACTAATCGCGACTAGTAAAAAAAGACGAGAAGTTCAATCAGACTAAACATCTGCTTTTAATAGTCGCGACCTATTGGCCGACATCTGTGACTGTTATTGTTGAGCTAATTAGGGTGCGAAATAATCAAACAATTATTCGCGTGCGAGAGTATAAACTATTTTCTTGGCAAGAGACATTTTCACGATTAAAAATCAGGTTAACCGCACAGAGAACCTTCATTTTTAACATTAAAAATATAACAGGCACAAAAAAAGGAGCATAAATGCTCCTTTTCTTCAAACTGTCTTTGCAGACATCGCTATTAGCGACGTAGGCCTAGACGCTTGATTAGGTCTTGGTAACGAGTAAGGTTTTTGCCTTTCAAGTAATCAAGAAGCTTACGACGGCTAGAAACCATACGTAATAGACCACGACGGCTGTGGTGATCGTGTTTGTGCGCTTTGAAGTGACCTTGTAGGTGGTTGATAGAAGCAGTAAGTAGTGCTACTTGTACTTCTGGTGAACCTGTGTCGCCTTCAGATTGTGCGTATTCTGCAACGATTGCTGCTTTAGTTTCTGCATTCAGAGACATAAATCTCTCCTGATAAGAGTAAGTTTATATTTGTAGCAGCCAATCTCTGATTCAGCCGCTACGCGAGCCGAGGATTATAGGGAAGTTTACGAGTTGGTGCAATAACAATCGAACTGATGAAAAACGAAAAAAGCGAACCATTAAAATTAAGGGCTCGCTTTCTATATTATTGATTCGCTTTTCCAGGCTAAGCGCCAATACCTAACTAGGTTTCAGCGTTATGCTTGTGGCTCTTCATCTCTGAAAACAACCAAACGCTTCGGTGCAACTCGGCCATCTTCAGCAATCTGAGCAACACCAACAAACAGTTTCTCTTCACCACTTGTCATGCGAACCGTACCTTCAGTTGGCGCACCAGAAACCTGAACGGGCATACCGTGCTGAACTAGGTCAGTCAGTTCCGCGTTTAAGTTAACTTCTGGTAAGTCTTCAACGGCTGTGTCCATTGGCATTAATAGTGGATCAAGCAGTTCTTTGGGTGCAATTTCTTGCGCCTGCGCTTGCTCTAGGATCTCGTTCAACTGCTCCAAAGTCACCATACGATCGTACGGATACTTAGCGACACCAGTACGGCGAAGCATGGTCACGTGGGCACCACAACCTAGCATTTCACCAAGATCGTCGGTAATTGTGCGGATGTAAGTGCCTTTTGAACAATGCACTTCCATCTCAACTTCATCACCTTCAAAGCGAAGCAGTTCAATAGAGTAAACAGTGATCTTACGAGATTCACGAGGCACCTCGATACCTGCACGTGCGTATTCATACAAAGGCTTACCTTGATACTTCAATGCTGAGAACATTGATGGAATCTGGTCGGTTTCCCCTTTGAAGCTTGCAATGCAGCGTTCAAGTTGCTCTTGAGTCACGTTAACATCTCGTGTCTCTACCACTTCACCATCAGAGTCAGAGGTATTGGTACGCTCACCAAGCTTAGCGATTACTACGTAGCGCTTGTCAGAATCCAATAGAAACTGAGAAAACTTCGTTGCTTCACCAAGACAAATTGGCAGCATGCCAGTCGCAAGAGGATCAAGAGCACCGGTGTGCCCTGCCTTCTCTGCAAAGTAAATACGTTTTACTTTTTGCAGTGCATCATTAGACGAAATGCCCGTTGGCTTATCTAACAGAATTACCCCGTTGATAGGGCGACCTTTACGACGGCGAGCCATTACTCTTCGCCCTTAGACTGAGTTTCGTCAGTACGGCCAGACTCTTCTTGCTTACGCTTATCGTCGTTTAAAACTTCACTTACTAAGTTAGACATACGCATGCCTTCTACTAGTGTGTTGTCGTAAGTAAAACGCACTTCAGGCGTTAGACGGTGACGAATACGCTTACCAAGAGCCATACGAACTGGCACTTCATGCTCTTTAAGAGCAGCAAGACATGATTCAGGTGTTTGCTCACCGATACATAGGAAAGTAACGAACACTTTTGCGTAAGCAAGGTCACGAGACACTTCTACGTCTGAGATAGTTACCATACCGATACGTGAGTCACGAACTTCACGTTGTAGGATAAGCGCAAGCTCCTTTTGAAGCTGCTGAGACACACGTTGTGTGCGGCTAAATTCTTTTGACATTTTCTTTTCTCACTTAGAAAGATGGGGGGCTTGGTAATTACCAGCCCCCCATGGTGTATTCAACAACCGATTACCTTATTACCTTTATTAGTAATGTTAGTAACCTTAGTCAATATGTCGAGTCGTACAGACTGATTAGTCTAGAGTACGTTTAACCTCAACGATTTCGAATACTTCAATCTGGTCACCAACGCGAACGTCGTTGTAGTTCTTAACGCCAACACCACACTCGTAACCATTCTTAACTTCTTGAACGTCATCTTTAAAGCGACGAAGTGACTCTAGTTCACCTTCGTAGATAACAACGTTTTCACGAAGTACACGGATTGGGTTGCTACGCTTAATCGTACCTTCAGTAACGATACAACCAGCGATTGCACCAAGTTTAGGCGACTTAAATACGTCACGAACTTGTGCAAGACCAATGATTTCTTGACGGAATTCAGGAGCAAGCATACCGCCCATTGCCTGTTTAACTTCGTCAATCAGTTGGTAGATGATTGAGTAGTAACGTAGATCTAGGTTTTCGTTCTGAACTGTATTACGCGCAGTTGCGTCAGCACGAACGTTGAAACCAAGGATGATAGCGTTAGAAGCTGCAGCAAGTGTTGCGTCAGTTTCAGTAATACCACCAACACCAGAACCTACGATGTTCACTTTAACTTCGTCAGTTGACAGTTTCAGTAGAGAGTCAGCAATCGCTTCTACAGAACCTTGAACGTCAGCTTTAAGTACAACGTTAAGTTCAGCAACTTCGCCTGCCGTCATGTTCGCGAACATGTTCTCTAGTTTCGCTTTTTGTTGGCGAGCTAGTTTAACATCACGGAATTTACCTTGACGGTAGTTTGCAACTTCACGAGCTTTACGCTCATCACGTACAACAGTCGCTTCATCACCTGAAGCAGGAACGCCAGAAAGACCTAGAATTTCTACAGGGATAGATGGACCTGCAGTTTCGATGTCTTTACCGTTTTCATCACGCATTGCACGAACACGGCCGTACTCTTGACCACAAAGAACGATATCGCCTTTGTTTAGAGTACCAGACTGTACTAGCACTGTTGCAACTGGACCGCGACCTTTATCAAGACGAGATTCAACAACAACACCAGATGCCATGCCTTCTTTAACCGCTGTAAGCTCAAGAACTTCAGACTGAAGAAGGATAGACTCTAGAAGACCATCAATGTTTGTACCCTGTTTTGCAGAGATGTGAACGAAGATGTTCTCACCGCCCCATTCTTCAGGGATAACGTCGTATTGAGCTAGCTCATTCTTAACGTTGTCTGGGTTTGCACCCTCTTTGTCGATCTTGTTCACAGCAACAATCAGAGGAACGCCTGCCGCTTTCGCGTGCTGGATTGCTTCGATTGTTTGTGGCATTACGCCATCGTCTGCAGCAACAACAAGTACAACGATATCTGTCGCTTGAGCACCACGAGCACGCATAGCAGTAAAGGCCGCGTGTCCAGGAGTATCAAGGAACGTGATCATGCCGTTGTCAGTATCTACGTGGTAAGCACCAATGTGCTGCGTGATACCGCCAGCTTCGCCAGAAGCAACGTGTGCTTTACGAATGTAGTCAAGTGTTGAAGTTTTACCGTGGTCGACGTGACCCATGATAGTAACAACAGGAGCACGACCTTCAGCGATAGCATCGCTATCACGGTCAGCTAGTACTGCTTCTTCAAGTTCGTTTTCTTTACGTAGGATTACCTTGTGACCCATTTCTTCAGCAACAAGTTGTGCTGTTTCTTGGTCGATCACTTGGTTGATAGTCGCCATAGCGCCCATCTTCATCATTACTTTGATAACTTCAGTTGCTTTAACTGACATTTTGCTAGCCAGTTCAGAAACAACGATAGTTTCGCCGATAGCAACGTCAGATTTTGCAACAGTCGCTGACTTATCGAAGCCTTGCTGCATTGAAGTTGGTTTAGCAAGCTTACCTTTACCGCCACGACCACGTTGGTTACGACCACCACGGTTATTGCCAGGTTGAGTTGCTGGAGCTGGTTTCTTCTTGCGACGACGAGGTGCTTTCTCATCTTTTTTGTCTGCCGCATCTTCAGCTTCACGAGCGTAAGTAGAAGTCGTCACATGGTAATCCGCAGATTTCTCTTGCTCTTTCTTCTTCTTCTCTTCTTCAGACCAACGTTCTTGGTTCTCTTCTGCTAACTTACGAGCTTCTTCAACAAGCTTAGCTGCTTCAGCTTCGGCTTTACGAGTTGCTTCTTGCTCTTGACGAGCTTTAAGTTCATCCGCTTCTTTTTTCGCTTGTGCGTTAGCGTCTGCATTTTTTGAATTCATGTCTTTTTTAGCCTTTTCAGCTTGTGCGCGTTGAGCCTTCTCTTCAGCTTCACGTTTTGCATCCGCTTCACGTGTTACTTTTGCTTCGGCTTCGCGCTGTGCTTTCTCTGCAGCATCACGTTTCGCTTGCTCTTCAGCATCGCGTTGTGCTTTCTCTTCCGCTTCACGATTAGCTACTTCCTCAGCTTCACGTTTCGCTTCATCTTCAATAGTGCTGCGCTTCACGTAAGTACGCTTTTTACGTACCTCAACTTGAACATCCTTACTCTTACCGCCTCCAGCGGCAACACTTAGCGTGCTGCGGGTCTTGCGTTGAAGAGTTAAACGAGTCGGTTCTGTTTCACCAGAAGTATCGCCGTGCTCCTTTTTAAGGTGCGTTAGCAATGTTTGCTTCTCTGAATCAGTCACTTGGTCCGACCCTGCTTTCTTCATGCCTGCATCAGCAAGTTGTTCAATTAAGCGGTCAACTGGCGTACCAATCTCTTCACTCAGTGCTTTAACTGTTAATTGTGTCATACCGCTCTCTCTCCTTGCTGAATTATTCTTCGTCGCCGAACCAACAGATGTTACGCGCAGCCATAATTAGCTCGCCTGCACGCTCTGCAGTTAGGTCTTCGATGCCTTCTAGTTCATCAACGCCTTGGTCAGCTAGGTCTTCCAATGTCGCAACGCCTTTTGCTGCTAGCTTGTAAGCCATTTCACGCTCAAGACCTTCAAGTGCAAGTAGGTCTTCAGCTGGCTCAACACCATCGAAAGTTTCTTCTTTCGCTAGCGCTAGAGTTGTCAGTGCGTCTTTCGCGCGGTTACGCAATTCTTCAACGATACCTTCATCTAGACCATCTACTTCAAGAAGCTCGTTCACAGGAACGTAGGCTACTTCTTCAAGCGTAGAGAAGCCTTCTTCAACAAGCATTTGAGCAAAGTCTTCTTCGATATCTAGGTGCTTCATGAAGTTTTCAATAGAAGCAACTGCTTCTTCTTGGTGCTTCTTCTCTAGATCAGCAACAGTCATTACGTTCAGTTCCCAACCAGTAAGTTGAGACGCTAGACGTACGTTTTGACCGCTACGACCGATAGCTTGCGCTAGGTTGTCAGCTTCAACCGCGATGTCCATTGAGTGCGTATCTTCATCAACGATGATAGAAGCAACATCAGCAGGAGCCATTGCATTGATAACGAATTGCGCCGGGTTATCATCCCAAAGCACGATATCGATACGCTCACCGCCAAGGTCGTTAGATACAGCTTGTACACGTGCGCCACGCATACCAACACACGCACCAACAGGGTCAATACGTTTGTCGTTTGTTTTAACGGCGATTTTAGCACGAGAACCAGCGTCACGTGCAGCACCTTTAAGTTCAATTAGCTCTTCACCAATCTCAGGCACTTCAACACGGAATAGTTCAGCTAGCATTTCTGGCTTAGAACGAGTAACAAACAGCTGGAAGCCGCGAGCTTCTGGCTTAACTGCGTATAGAAGACCACGAACACGGTCACCTGGACGGAAGTTTTCACGAGGAAGTTGGTCATCACGAAGGATTACCGCTTCAGCGTTGTTACCTAGATCTAGAATCACTGTGTCACGGTTAACTTTCTTAACTGCGCCAGTGACTAGCTCGCCTTCGTTATCAATAAACTGTTCAACGATTTGAGCGCGTTCAGCTTCACGTACTTTCTGTACGATAACTTGCTTAGCTGTTTGAGTCGTAATACGGTCAAACGTTACTGATTCGATATCATCTTCAATGAAACCGCCAAGTTCGATCTCTGGATCATCGTACTTTGCAGCTTCAATAGAGATTTCTTTTGTTGGGAATTCAACTTCCTCAACAGCTTCCCAACGGCGGAAAGTTTCGAAATTACCCGTTTTACGGTCAATCTCAACACGAACTTCGATTTCTAGTTCGCTTTTCTTTTTTGTTGCCGTTGCAAGCGCGATTTCAAGCGCTTCAAAAATACGCTCACGAGGAACTGCTTTCTCATTAGAAACAGCTTCTACTACCGCCAAAATTTCTTTGTTCATTAATCTAGCCTCTTAAGCTCTTCTCTCTAGGAGAACTAAAATTTAGGGATCAGGTTAGCTTTCGCAATATTGCTCAGGACGAATTCTTCTTCTTGTCCTTCAACCAATACTTTCACTGTCTCGCCTTCGATAGATTGGATATCACCTTTCCATTTACGACGGTTGCCGACAGCCATTTTCAAAACGATGCTTACCTCGTGACCAATAAATTGTTGGTAATGCTCAGCTTTGAACAGTGGTCTCTCTAAACCTGGTGAAGACACTTCAAGGTTATAAGCCACTGAAATTGGATCTTCAACGTCCATTACGGCACTTACTTGGTGACTAACTTCAGAGCAATCATCTACATTGATACCATTTGGTGAATCGATGTAAATGCGTAGCGTTGAGTGCTCACCAGCACGAATAAATTCTAATCCAACTAACTCATAACCCGATGCTGCTACTGGAGCGTCAAGCATTTCAGTAAGTTGTCTTTCTAAACCAGTCATTTAACCACTCCAGAAACAAAAAAAGGGCTCAAAGCCCAATTTAAATTCCAAGCAAACATTATCATCTAAATGCATTTATAAATGCTTAGATAACAAAAAACCCCGTATAAGCCGGGGTTTTTGTTGCTGGACCCTTATATGTTAAGTGTCATCATATTTGATATCACACTTAACTCACAGTGAGGTTCACACTGTGCAAACTTGCTACCAATACAAGCTATATAATAGCATTGTAATTGGTTGCGGGAGCCGGATTTGAACCGACGACCTTCGGGTTATGAGCCCGACGAGCTACCAAACTGCTCCATCCCGCGTCCGACTTGTGAGCATTATACGCCCAACAAGATGTTTTACAAGTTTGTAAACATGGTGCCGAGAGAGGGACTCGAACCCTCACACCCTAAGGCACTAGCACCTCATGCTAGCGTGTCTACCAATTTCACCATCTCGGCATCAAATCTTTACAGATTATTGTGGAATTTCGTCGCCTTGCGCCGGAACTTCACTCACTGCATCTTCAGCTTGTTGAATCACCTGACCTTGAGTCGGGTCAATCCACTGTGACTCAGTTTTATGTGTAGACATATTACCAAGCACTAAGCTAAGGATAAAAAATGTAGTTGCAAAAATTGCAGTCATTCGGGTAAGGAAATTTCCTGAGCCACCAGCACCAAACACAGTGTTTGAAGCGCCAGCACCGAAAGAGGCTCCCATATCTGCGCCTTTACCTTGTTGAATCAACACTAGGCCAATTACACCAAGCGCTGCCAACAGGTAAATCACAAGTAGAACTGTAAACATTTTTCCACCTATGTTCCTAATTGTTGAGCCAGCGCCGTTCAAAAAACTATTTTTAAGAACAAGGCTAGCGACCTCCTAACTGAAGGCCGAGCAATACTAGCGAATGCGACGATGACTGACAAGGGGAATTTACTAAAAAATAAGCCTTTACCAAGCAAGTGGTCAAAAAAAGGGCAAAAGGGACACAAAACTCATTTGCGTCCCTTTTTAATCATCACATAACTAAAACCCGGCCGCCACAAGTGAGACCGACTTCGCCTGTTACGGCAAACGTTTTATTAGCAATTCGCTTTTACTGCATCAGCAATTTTCAGTGCAGAACTCTGAACAAGTTCAGCATCTTCACCTTCGACCATTACGCGCAGTAGTGGCTCAGTACCCGATTTGCGTAATAGCACACGACCTTTCTCACCGAGTTCCGTCTCGACTTCAATAACAGCCGCTTTCACAGCCTCTGCTTCTAGTGGGTTTGAATCACCACTGAAACGAACATTTTCTAGAACTTGAGGGTATAACGTCATACCTTGAGAAAGCTCATTCAGTGTCATTTCACTATCGACAACTGAGGCCAATACTTGCAGAGCAGCGACGATAGCATCACCTGTCGTCACTTTATCTAATAGGATAACGTGCCCCGAGTTCTCAGCACCGATCTTCCAGCCTTTAGCTAGAAGTTGTTCCATAACATAGCGGTCACCAACAGCAGCACGTACAAACGGAATACCTAACTGCTTAAGGCCGTTTTCCATCCCAAGGTTGGTCATTAGCGTACCAACAACGCCGCCTTTCAACTCACCACGACGCAGTGCATCGCGAGCAATAATGTAAGCAATTTGGTCACCATCAACTTTATTGCCTAGCTCGTCAACCATGATGATGCGGTCACCATCACCATCAAAGCCAAGACCTAACGCCGCTTTTTCTTCAAGCACTTTAGCTTGCAGAGCGCGCACATCAGTCGCACCGACTTCGTGGTTGATGTTAGTTCCATTTGGCTCCACACCAATCGCAACAACCTCAGCACCCAGCTCTTTAAATACAGCAGGCGCAATGTGGTAAGTCGCACCATGCGCGCAATCCACCACAATTTTCATACCCGCTAGCGTCATTTTGTGTGGGAATGTACTTTTACAAAATTCAATATAACGGCCTGCTGCATCATTTAGGCGTACCGCTTTACCTAATTCGGAAGATTCCACGCACTCGATATCTTTGTCTAGCTCAGCTTCGATGGCGAGTTCAATCTCATCCGACAATTTAGTACCTTCAGACGAGAAGAACTTGATGCCGTTGTCATAGAAGGGGTTGTGCGATGCAGAGATAACAATTCCCGCTTCAGCACGGAAAGTTTGTGTTAGGTAAGCAACAGCCGGTGTCGGCATTGGCCCCGTAAACGTGGCTTGAAGACCAGCAGCAGCTAAGCCAGCTTCTAAAGCAGACTCAAGCATGTAACCAGAAATACGAGTATCTTTACCGATGATCACTTTCTTTGTGCCCTGCTTTGCAAGAACACGACCAGCAGCCCAGCCAAGCTTCAAAACAAAATCAGGTGTGATTGGGTACTGGCCCACTTTTCCACGTACACCATCTGTGCCGAAGTAACGTCTTTTATCAGACATATTGATTTTCCTTAATTATGATTAGTGATTGTTATTCATCACTTCGATTATCTTCATCGCTTCCAATGTATCTTCAACATCGTGAACGCGAATAATTTGTGCACCTTTCATTGCTGCGATTGTTGCGCAAGTAACGCTAGCGACCATGCAGTCAGCTGGGACTTTGTCTAGTAGCTTAAAGATCATCGATTTTCTCGACATCCCCGCTAAGACAGGCAAACCAAGCGTATGAAACTTTTCAAGGTGCGCTAATA
Source organism: Vibrio sp. 1F263 (assembly GCF_041439035.1). Classification (NCBI taxonomy): domain Bacteria; kingdom Pseudomonadati; phylum Pseudomonadota; class Gammaproteobacteria; order Vibrionales; family Vibrionaceae; genus Vibrio; species Vibrio sp. 1F263. The sequence continues at coordinate 98,179 of NZ_JBGONI010000007.1, forward strand.
AATGGTAATTGTGTTCGATGGTTTTACCAAAACCAAAACCAGGGTCAAGAATCAGCTGCTCTTTTGATATACCGACCGCCTCACAAGCTTCGACCCTTTCTTGTAAAAAGTCTTCGACATCTGTTAGAACATCTTCGTAGCTTGGATTGGCTTGCATGGTTCTTGGCTGACCTTTCATATGCATCAAGCAAATAGGTACATTAGCCTCTGCGGCCACTTCTAGAGATCCGGGCTCTTGCAGTGCGCGTACATCATTGATCAAATCTGCCCCTGCATCAACAGCCTGGCGCATCACCTCAGCTTTGCTGGTATCAATCGAGATCCAAACATCAAACTTGGCGCGAATCGCTCTAATCGCCGGGATAACTCGAGCTAACTCTTCCTCTAAGGACACCTCTGGAGCACCTGGACGAGTCGACTCACCACCAATATCAATAATGCTAACACCAGCCTGAATCATTCGCTCTGCTTGCAGTAAAGCATTATCTAATGAATTGAATTTTCCGCCATCAGAGAAAGAGTCAGGCGTAACATTGAGGATACCCATCACATGTGGGCGGTCTAAAACGAGCGTTTTATTGTGTGCTTTTAATATCATGGAAGGTGGGTCTTAAAGGTAAAAAATATCTTGGGCTAGAAACAGAAAAACCCTGAGCGTACTCAGGGTTTTAATTTAAAGCTTAGCAATTAAGAATCTTTGTTTTGAGCATCATCTGATTCAGATTTAACTTCTTCAACTGTCGACTCTTCAGCTTTTGGCTCGGCTTCTGCTTGCTCTTCTGATGTAGCTTCAGGTTTAGCTTCTTCCTTTGCAGGTTCTGCTTTCGCCTGATCACCCCAACCAGCAGGCTCACGAATGTCAGTCTTACGCTCCATGAGGTCATCAATCTGACCCGCATCGATCGTTTCGTACTTCATAAGCGCATCTTTCATCGAGTGCATCAAATCCATATTATCTTCTAGAATTTGCTTAGCTCGAGCGTAGTTGCGGTCGATAAGAATGCGAATTTCTTCATCGATAAGTCGAGTTGTATCGTCAGAAACATGTTTCGCCTGGCTCATGCCGCGACCTAGGAAAACTTCGCCTTCTTCTTCAGCATAAAGAAGAGGACCTAGTTTTTCCGAGAAGCCCCACTGCGTTACCATCTTACGAGCAATATCAGTTGCACGCTCGATATCGTTTGACGCACCGGTCGAAACTTTGTCTTTACCGTAGATAAGTTCTTCAGCAAGACGACCACCGTACAAGCTAGAGATCATTGATTCTAGATGCTGGCGAGACATGCTTACGCGGTCTTGCTCAGGTAAGTACATAGTTACACCAAGCGCACGACCACGTGGGATGATTGATACTTTATACACTGGATCGTGTTCAGGTACCAAACGACCAACAATTGCGTGACCTGCTTCGTGGTAAGCCGTTGACTCTTTCACTTCCTCAGACATCACCATTGAACGGCGCTCTGCACCCATCATAATTTTGTCTTTCGCAAGTTCAAACTCAACCATAGATACATTGCGTTTGTTACCACGAGCAGCAAATAGAGCCGCTTCGTTAACAAGGTTCGCAAGGTCTGCACCAGAGAAACCTGGAGTACCACGAGCAATCAGAGATGGTTCAACATCACCTGACAGTGGCACTTTACGCATGTGTACTTTAAGAATCTGTTCACGACCACGTACATCAGGTAGACCAACCACAACTTGACGGTCAAAACGACCAGGACGAAGTAATGCAGGGTCTAGTACGTCTGGACGGTTAGTCGCAGCGATAACAATAATACCTTCGTTACCTTCGAAACCATCCATCTCAACCAGCATTTGGTTAAGTGTTTGCTCACGTTCATCGTGACCACCACCAACACCAGCGCCACGTTGACGACCTACCGCATCGATTTCATCGATAAAGATGATACAAGGCGCTGCTTTCTTCGCTTGTTCGAACATGTCACGCACACGAGATGCACCAACACCAACAAACATTTCAACGAAGTCAGAACCAGAGATAGTAAAGAACGGTACTTTCGCTTCACCAGCAATCGCTTTTGCAAGCAATGTCTTACCCGTACCAGGAGGACCTACCAACAGGATACCTGTCGGGATCTTACCACCAAGCTTTTGGAAGCGGCTTGGGTCACGAAGGTAATCCACAAGCTCTTTCACGTCTTCTTTTGCTTCGTCACAACCAGCAACATCAGCAAACATCGTTTTGATTTGTTCTTCGCTCATCATTCGAGCTTTGCTCTTACCAAAAGACATTGCGCCTTTACCGCCGCCGCCGCCTTGCATTTGACGCATGAAGAAAATCCACACACCAATCAGTAAGATCATTGGGAACCATGAAATGAAGATAGTGCCAAGCAGGCTCTGCTCTTCAGGTGGTGTACCCTGAACTTTTACGTTTTGATTAATTAAGTCATCAAGTAGCTTTTGATCATAAACAGGCATGTAAGTTACATACTTAGAGCCACCACCACGACGTGTGAAAGTGATTTCGCTGTTATTGAACTGTGCGTCTTGAATCTGGCCTTGGCCAACTTCCTGTACAAACGTGGTGTAATCTACTGCTCTGCCGTTACTTTCCCCAGGGCCGAAGCTCTGGAATACCGACATCAACACTACCGCGATAACAAGCCACAGAATTAAATTTTTTGCCATGTCACTCAAGGTGTAAGCCTCTCGATAACTAATTGTAATTAAAGGTAGGGTACTACAGTTTGTAACCTGTAGCCATGTTGTTAACTCTCACTCTTGGAAGAGAATCGTTAACCTTTGTAACCAGTTGCTACGATAAACACTTCACGAGAGCGAGCTCGAGAAGAGTCGGGTTTTCTAACTTTGACTGTTTTAAACATCTCACGGACGTCCTTAACATATTGGTCAAACCCTTCGCCTTGGAATACTTTTACAACAAAACTACCATTGGTAGCTAGAACTTGTCGACACATATCCAAAGCTAATTCAACTAAATACATAGCTCTTGGCTGATCCACAGAATTGTTGCCTGCTATATTAGGTGCCATATCAGACATCACGACATCAACCATGTTTGGTTGTATACGTTCCAGCAACGCATCTAGCACAGCTTCTTCGCGGAAATCGCCTTGTAAAAAGCTCACTCCAGCAATCGGATCCATTGGTAACAAGTCACACGCAATGATTTGACCGTTGTCTCCGATAATCTTAGCAGCATATTGAGACCAACCGCCAGGCGCTGCACCCAAATCCACAATGGTCATCCCTGGAGTCAGCAATTTATCTTTCGTTTGAATCTCTTCCATTTTGAAATAAGCACGCGAACGATAGCCTTTTTTTCTGGCTTCATTTGCGTACTTGTCGTCGAAGTGTTCCTTCAACCAACGGCCCGAACTGGCCGAGTGTTTCTGTTTGCTCATTGGATACCTAAATTGGAGGAAAGTACTAATTGCTGAATAAATTATAGTCTTCAGCTTTAGATGGCGTTAAAATAGGTTTTTTCAACCCTAATACTAAATAAAATTGGCCGCGTAATGAACCTAAGTACCAAACAAAAGCAGCATCTAAAGGGCCTAGCTCACAGTTTAAAACCTGTTGTGCTAATGGGCGCAAATGGACTTACTGAAGCTGTTCTAGCGGAAATCGAATTAGCTCTAGACCACCACGAACTGATCAAGATTAAAGTTGCATCAGAAGACCGTGAGACTAAGCAACTGATTATCGATGCAATTGTACGTGAATCTAAAGCTGAGAAAGTACAGACTATCGGTAAAGTTCTAGTACTGTTCCGTCAGTCAGAAGCACGTAAAATCGAGATTCCACGCAAGTAAGCGAGCTTAATATAAGCTAACTTCATTAAAAGAAAGCCACTGCGCTTAGCTTTTAGTGTAGCGTGAGAAACGAAAAAGGTCGCATTAGCGACCTTTTTACTTATCAAAAACAAAGAAAATTCAATTAGATGTATTCTACTTTGTCGATTTCGAAGTCTTTATCACCACCAGGGGTAGAGATCAGTACTTCATCACCTTCCATCTTACCGATAAGACCACGTGCAATTGGGGATTTCACAGAAATGCGACCCGTTTTGATATCGGCTTCATCTTCAGAAACGATTTGGTAGCGGAATTCTTCATCCGTATCTACGTCAATCAAAGTCACTGTCGTGCCAAAGATAATCTTACCTGTGTTATCCATCTGCGTTACATCGATGATCTGAGCCAGTGATAGCTTATATTCAATATCTCGAATTTGAGCTTCACAGATACCCTGCTCTTCACGAGCGGCGTGGTATTCAGCATTCTCTTTCAAGTCACCGAGTTCACGAGCTTCACCAATAGCTGCTGAAATAATAGGACGTAGCTTAAGTAGGCGATCTAATTCGTCACGTAGCTGCTGAGCGCCACGTACTGTCATTGGAACCTTTTCCATTTTTTACCTCTATGCCAAAGCTTTCTTTGGCCAACATAAATCCACCCAACATACTTATTGGGTGATAGAAACAAAACGATTTGGCTTAGTGTAAACAAACTTTATGGCTAAATCACCTTTATTCCACTTTGCGTTATAAAAGCTTTATCTAGGTCTAAATTACAGACATCACAAAAATGAATAATAACCTCACCATCAATAAGTTGGCGATAAAATATCTAAAAAAAACAAAAATAAACCAAATAAACACAGATCACACTTTTATAAAAATCATATAAAAACAAACACTTAACCATGCCCAAACCCAATAAAACAGTGTTCATAATTTTTATTGATATCATTTTACTACCTGATGGTGGAACTTTAGGGTTAAAAAGTACCCCACGGATTGTTCTGGCAAGTTTCACGCTTTTGTTCTAAGCATGATTATGAAGCTTGATTAATACGAGCAATACACAAAAAGGATTCAAATCCTTGATAAATACCTTTATGGACAGTAATTAGGAATTAATAACATGAACAAGACTATGATCGCGCTTGCTGTATCTGCTGCAGCTCTTGCTACTGGTGCTAACGCTTCAGAACTATACAACCAAGACGGTACTTCTTTAGAAATGGGTGGCCGTGCGGAAGCTCGTCTATCTATGAAAGATGGCAAAGCGTCTGACGAATCTCGCATTCGTCTTAACTTTCTAGGTAAAGTTGAAATCCAAGATGGCCTATACGGCGTTGGTTTCTACGAAGGTGAATTCACTACAGCTGACTCTAAAGCAACATCGAATGATAACGGTTCTGACCTTGATAACCGTTACACGTACGCTGGTCTTGGCGGTACATTTGGTGAAGTAACTTACGGTAAAAACGATGGCGCATTAGGCGTAATCACTGACTTTACCGATATCATGGCTTACCACGGTAACTCGGCTGCAGATAAACTAGCGGCTGCTGACCGTACTGACAATATGCTTTCTTACAAAGGTCAGTTCCAAGACCTAAGCGTAAAAGCAAGCTACCGTTTTGCTGACCGCTCTGAGAACGCAGCAGGAACTGACTATGTAGATAACGGTAAAGATGGCTACTCTCTATCTGCTATCTACGCAATCGGCGAGACTGGCGTTAAACTAGGTGCTGGTTACGCAGACCAAGACCAATCTAACGAGTACATGCTTTCTGGTTCTTACGCTATCTCTGACCTGTACTTCGCAGGTGTATTCACTGATGGTGAAAAGCAATCTCCGGGACTAAACAACAATAATGCCGTTGATTACACTGGTTACGAGTTAGCAGCAGCTTACACACTAGGCCAAACTGTATTCTCGACTACGTACAACAACGCTGAAACTGATAGCGAAACGTCTGCTGACAATATCGCTGTTGATGCAACGTACTACTTCAAGCCCAACTTCCGTGGCTACGTATCGTACAACTTCAACCTAATCTCAGCGGGTGACAAGATCGGTACTACAAACTCTGTAGCAAACAGCATCGCAACTTCTGCACAAGCTGAAGACGAGCTAGCTCTAGGTCTACGTTACGACTTCTAATTCTGATTATCTAATTGATTAATTAGTTAATTGAGAATCAAAACGCCCGCTCTATAGCGGGCGTTTTTTATATCTGTATACTGAAAACATCAGTCATCCAAGAAAATCTTCTATGCGCCTTCTATCCAGTTTACTCCTATGTGGTTTGTCACTGTGTAGCTATTCAATTAGTGCTTTCGAATACCTCCCTCTAGATAAACTGCCCGATGGCAGTAGCACAAGCTTGATACTGAAGTCATTGAGTGATGATTCGAGTAAGTTGAACACCAATAGCGATGGCTTTTACCCCCCCGCCAGTACGTTAAAGCTAGTCACCGCTTTGGCAGCCAAATTGGAGTTAGGAGATAATTTTAACTACACGACCAGCATTGCGCGTTCTAATAAAGATGTCGTGATCGCATTCAGTGGTGACCCTACACTACAAAGAGAGCATCTAAAAAACCTTTTAGATCAATATGCTAAATCGCAATCTAAAACCATCAAGGGCAACTTATACCTCGATAACTCAGCTTTTACTGGCTATCAACGAGCGGTTGGTTGGCCTTGGGACATTTTAGGCGTTTGTTACAGCGCTCCCTCTAGTGCAATGACCTTAGACAGTAACTGCGCACAAGCCTCTATTTATACAAAAGATAACGGTACAACACGCGTATATATTCCCGCTCACTATCCGATAGACGTGACAACCTCAGCAGCCACGGTAACTCGCTCTGGCCAAAAGGCAACGCAATGCGACCTTGAGCTTATTACTACCCCAGATAACACTTACAAGCTCTCTGGTTGCTTAGTTGAACGTAAGAAACCACTGCCGCTCAAGTTCGCGATTCAAAGTCCAGAACTTTACACCTATCAAGTCGTTACATCGATTCTTAAAGAACTGAGAATTGAAGTAAAAGGCAATGTGGTCGTTGGCAAAAAAGCTAAAGCAGGCAAAAGCACGTTAATCGCAAGTCACAGCTCAGAGAAACTTCCCGAACTGATTAATATCATGCTCAAGAAATCAGACAATCTAATAGCAGACAACCTAACCAAAACACTGGGTGCGACATTTTATGTTCAACCGGGCAGCTTTAATAACGGCACTGAAGCGATAAAGCAGATATTACTGACCAAAGCCAATATTGACCTAAGCCAAGCACAGTTGGTCGATGGTTCAGGGCTATCCAGAAATAACCGCATGACCTCGCAAACCATGGCTCAGGTACTTCGTTATATCTGGGAGAACGATAAACAGCTCAACCTGATTGAGGCTATGCCTACATCTGGCACTGATGGAACACTCAAATACCGTCAAAGCATGAGAAAAGCACCAATCCAAGGTAACATTATTGCCAAAAGTGGTTCTTTGTATGGGAGCTACAACATGGCAGGCTTTGGTTTAGATAAAGCGGGAAAACCAAACTCTCTATTTGTACAGTTTGTCCGTGATTACTTTCCTGACACACCAGATCCAGAAAAACCAGTAGAAGCACCCATCACCCAGTTTGAACGAGCTTTCTACACAAATGTAGTTGAATTCAGTCAAACACAGAGCAAACCTAAGTAATGTTCAACTCTGTTTAAGCTTCTACTTAAGCAATAAAAATGGCGCTGAAGATCTTGAATCTTCAGTGCCATTTTTGTCTCTAAGGTGCTTTTAGCTATTTTTATAAATGCTAAGCGATCCCTAAGAATGAATTAACCACAGTGAAGTAGATCCACATTCCAGAGATATCCACTATCGAAGCCAGTACAGGGCTCACTAACACAGCAGGATCAAGTTTGAAGAATCGAGCGACTATCGGTAACCCACCGCCGAGTACAGTTGATATGGTCACTTGAATAAACAGAGCAACAGCAATCGCGTAAGCAATCATATTAATGTCGTAACCACCCGTTGACTGGTTGTCACTGAATAATAAGATTCGGCCAATCATCACCAAGGCGATCGCAAGAGCTAAACAGATAGCAACTCTAAGCTCTTTCCATAGAACGTTGGCCCACTGGCGTTTCTTCAATTCCCCTGTGGCTAAGGCCCTAATGACCAAAGTCGCAGCTTGTGTTCCTGTGTTGCCACCCGCGGCAGCGATTACCGGCATATAGATCGCCAGAAGTACTAGCTGGCTAAGAATGTCTTCATACTGAGCAATGATAAGCCCAGAGACAATGCCCAGCAGTGCTAAGGCAATAATCCAACCGATACGCTGCCTAACATGGCTAAGCACTCCAGTTGAAAGGTAACCTTGTTGAGGTTCAACCTCTGAGTAGATCAGCCCTAGTTGGTGAGCTAGATGTCGAGAGCGCTTCTCAAAGCCCTGCTCTTCTAGCTCACTAAGTAAAGTCTGAATCGTACTAAGAGAGCATTGCCCAAGCACTAACACCGCATCTTCAAGTGGCATGCGGTTCAAAAGGTTAATTTGTTGCTCACGTCCGTACTGTTGAAAAGCATTCGATACAGCTTGGATGTCTTGCTCTGAGTACAGAGCTTCAATAGATAAAAAAGTGTTGTTCATTACCGTCATGGCGAATCTCCCGATTGGCAAAGGTAACGACCATCAAAACAAGTAGCCTATAGAGAGTACCCCGAGAGTATAAAGCGGTGTACACCAAGAGCGTATAGCTATATACATCAAGAATATACAACTAAGCGCACCAAGAGCTTAAAGCACTGATGTGTCTACTTGTTAGAATCTAGAGTGTGGAAAAGAATGAGGGGGAAAAACAAAGATACCCTACCTGAACGGAAGGACAATAGATCAATACCGAGACAGGTTATTCTTCTCCATTCAAACTAGGAGGATGGTCGGTATTGTTCATAAAAATCTCCAAAATTACTGTCAGCTCGACAGCGCGCATAGTGTAACAATCCTGTAAAAAATTCTTCGTCAACTTTCTGTCAATAAATAGGGGTCAATAAAAAAGGCATCCGAAGATACCTTTTCTATAAATCATTGAGATTTAATATTACTTAATAGTAATACGAGCAAACTTACGCTTACCTACTTGGTAGACCGCAGTACCTGCTTCAGGTACCAATTTGCTGTCTTCAATCTTCTCGCCTTCAAGCTTAGCAGCGCCTTGCTTGATCATACGCATCGCATCAGAAGTCGAGTTTACAAGACCTGCTTCCTTTAGAACGTTCGCAATTGGCAGGCCTGCTTCGAATTCAAATTCAGGCATTTCATCAGGAACTTGGTTCTTAGCAAAACGGTTAACGAACTCTTGTTCAGCCGCTTCAGCATCGGCTTCACTGTGGAAACGAGCAATGATCTCTTTAGCAAGAAGTACTTTCACGTCACGAGGGTTTTTGCCCGCCTCAACGCCAGCTTTCAGTTCCGCAACTTCTTCAAGAGGACGGAAAGACAGTAGCTCGTAGTAGCTCCACATTAGATCGTCAGAGATAGACATGATCTTACCAAACATCTCGCTTGGTGCTTCACTGATACCGATGTAGTTGTGCGCAGACTTAGACATCTTCTTAACGCCGTCTAAACCAACAAGTAGTGGCATCATTAGTACCGCTTGTGGTTTTTGACCTGCAGCTTTTTGCAGTTCACGACCCATTAGAAGGTTAAACTTCTGGTCAGTACCGCCAAGCTCAACATCGCTCTCTAGTGCAACAGAGTCGTGACCTTGAAGAAGTGGGTACATGAATTCGTGGATTGCGATCGGTTGACCACCAGCGTAACGCTTTTTAAAGTCATCACGCTCAAGCATACGCGCAACAGTTTGGTTAGAAGCAAGACGAATCATGCCTTCTGCACCAAGCTCAGATAACCACTCAGAGTTGAAACGAATTTGCGTTTTCGCAGGATCTAGAATCTTGAATACTTGCTCTTTGTAAGTTTCAGCATTCTTCAATACGTCTTCACGGCTTAGCGGTGGACGTGTTGAGTTCTTACCTGATGGATCACCAACCATTGCTGTGAAATCACCGATAAGGAACGTCACTTCATGACCAAGCTCTTGGAAAGCACGAAGCTTGTTAAAGATAACCGTATGGCCTAGGTGGATATCTGGAGCGGTTGGATCGGCACCCAGTTTAATGCGTAAAGGACGACCTTCTTTTAGTTTCGCAATCAGTTCGTCTTCTGGAATCAGTTCTTCTACGCCACGTTTGATCTCGGCTAGTGCAGCTTCAATACTCGCCATTCTTGTTCACTCCCACAGATTTGGCAAAAATATAATAATTAGACATCTTACTTGAATAGCGATGTATTTTGAAACCAGTTACACTATTCCGTCGTCTATTTTCATAATATTTACAGAACGAACCGGAACATGTTGTCTATTTTTGCACGCCTTCCCATTTTGCACCGGGCATTTATCGCATTTTTTAGTGCCGTAATTTTTATCGCTATTTTCTTACTCCCCGACGTCAACAGCTTACGTGACGATACGGGAGCTTTAGTCGTTGGAAAACACTACCCACTGACGATCAGTGCATCAGCACTTGTTAGCTCAAGTGACGCACCACCGACGGCAGTACTCAAATGGGAGAAATACACCGTTCGCTCTGGCGAAAGCACCTCTGTTTTATTTGAACGTATTGGCCTTTCATACCGTTTGCTGATCACTCTACTCAATACCAACAACGATATTAAGAAGCAGCTGTCCAATCTAAGACCTGGCGACGTATTACAATTCGGCTTTGATGAAAACAACGACCTTATTCAGTTGAAGCGACAACTTAGTGCGTTTGAAAGCTTCAAGATCACTAAGTCTGGCGATTCATTCACCTCTAGCTTCGACAAAAAGGAAGTGGCCTACCAATACAACTATGCCGAAGCCAACATCACGTCTAACTTCTGGAACGCCGGCGTCAATGCAGGCCTAACCGCAAACCAAATTATGGAACTGGCGGGCATCTTCGGTTGGGATATCGACTTTGCGTTGGATATTCGCAACAACGACAGCTTTAAGATTTTGTACCAAGAGAAAGTCGTTGAAGGCGAAGTGATAGGTCGCGGCAAGATCATGGCGGCAGTATTCAAAAACCAAGGTGATTCATTTACCGCGGTATTAGATGATAGAAGCGGCAACTACTTCGATGAAAATGGTCGTGCAATGAAGAAAGCCTTCTTGCGCTCACCGATTGATTTTCGCCGTGTAACATCGAACTTTAACCCTCGTAGAAAACACCCAGTAACCGGTAAGGTTCGAGCTCACCGAGGCACCGACTACGCAGCCCCTGTTGGCACACCTATCTGGGCAGCCGGTGACGGTATTGTTCAGAAATCGGGTTATAACCAATTCAATGGTAACTACGTGTTCATTCGCCACAGCAACACCTATATCACTAAATACTTGCATATGAAGCGACGTATGGTAAAAACAGGTCAGCGCGTAAAACAAGGCCAAACCATTGGTACTTTGGGCGGTACAGGCCGTGTGACTGGCCCGCACTTACACTATGAATTCTTGGTCAATGGCGTACATAAAAATGCGCGAACCGTGAAATTACCGCAATCTAAGTCGTTAACCGGTAAAGCAAAAGCAACCTTTATTGCCAACTCAGAGATTCGACTGAATAACCTTGAGCGATACGGCCAGTTACTAGCGACTAATTAGGCAACTAGATACCAATTAGGTTAAGAGCCCTATAAACCAACGAAAAGAGCGCCCACCAAGGCGCTCTTTTTTATGTTCATCGAACCACTGTATCTACTATTTTTCAGGCTTCTTATCTCGCCCTAGCATTAATAGACAAGGCGTCAGCACCAAGGTTAGTACCGTTGCAAATGCCAACCCTCCCGCAATGGCCGTAGCGAGTTGCGACCACCATTGCGTACTCGGCGCGCCAAACTCTATTTTTTGGTTGATCAAGTCGATGTTCATCTCTAATACCATCGGCATCAAGCCTAAGATCGTAGTCACTGTAGTCAGCATTACGGGTCTTAAACGCTGAACACCTGTCCTGAGAATCGCATCTCGCTTGTCCAAGCCGCGTTTTATCAGTTGGTTATAGGTATCAATCAGCACAATATTGTTGTTTACCACAATTCCTGCCAGCGCTATCACTCCAATACCGGACATCACAATGCCAAACGGACGCTGGAAGATAAGCAGACCAACAAACACACCAACCGTAGAGAATAGCACCGCACTAAGAATCAAGAACGCTTGATAGAAGCTATTGAACTGAGTAATCAAAATCAACGCCATCACCGCAAGAGCAACCATGAATGCACTTTGTAAGAAGGCAGAAGAGTTTTCTTGCTCTTCATTTTGACCACGGATACGAAATTCTACGCTACTAGGTAGCCCCAATTCACTTAACGCTTGCTCAATCTTTGGCAGTTCGAGGGCAAGGTTATAGCCCTCTTCCATATCCGCCATGATGTTCACTACGCGCTTACCATCGAGGCGTTTAATCGTATCTTGCTTGTGGTCGGGAACAATCTGAGCAAAGTTGGTGATCGGCACCAAGCCAGCAGGTGTTTTGACTCTCAACTGGTCAAAGCGTCCGATATCTCTTTTATCATTAGGGTAACGCACCAAGATATCGACCTCTTCTGATGAGTCATCAGGCAGGTAATCACCAATCTTGAGACCATTGGTAACGAATTGAACGGTATTACCCACCAAGGTCGCATCAGCGGAAAAGCGTGCGGCATCGTCTCGGCGAATATCCACTTTCCAATCAATGCCATCTTTGCTTGCTGTATCACTGATGTTAGTCAGAGCTTGATTACCATCCGCCCAGTTTCTTACAATTTTTGCAGCCTGATTCAGCTGTTCTGGTGTTGTTGCTGACAGCTCAATCACTAAATCATTTTCAACCGGAGGCCCTGCATCTGGAAACTTATATTCAATCTCAACACCAGCGTATTGATCGGTTTGCACCTTTAATTCATCAATAATCGCTTTAACACTACGACGATATTGCCAATCAACAGGAGTAATCGAGATCAAGCCAATCTGGTCGTCCCCCCCCGTGCGTGTGTAAACAGTATCGAACTCATCATGATTAAGCATCATTTGCTCAATATCGCGCATGATGTCATCTTTTTCTTGAATAGAAAGATCACCATGTGAGCGAACTTTGACATTAAAGAATGGTGGATCAACCTCAGGGAAGAACTCTGCACCTAGGCCCGCTTTGGAGTAAGTAAAACCAACTGCAACCGCGAGCAATATCGCACTGAACAGAATCTTAAAGGGATGCTTAATCGCAATCGAAAGCGTGTGGTAATACGCCTTGGTTAAGCCCGTTGCTTGTGAAAAATCACCATTATGCAGTGCCACCATTCGAGTTTGGCTCTTGGGCGATACGTATTGAGGTTTGCCAATCAAGCCACCTAATACCGGTACAAACAACAACGCCATAATCAATGAAGCGGTTAGCGTTGCAATCAGTGTTAGTGGCAGAAACTTCATGAATTCGCCTGTCACATCCGGCCAAAACAGTAACGGAGCAAATGCAGCTAAGGTTGTCGCTGTCGATGCGGTTATCGGCCATGCCATCCGTTTCGCTGCGTCTCGGTAAGCTTCTTTTCTACCTTCACCTTCTTGCATTCGCCTATCGGCAAACTCGGTAACAACAATCGCGCCGTCGACCAACATACCAACGGCCATGATCAAAGAGAACAGAACCACAATGTTGACGGTTAGACCAAACACAGACAACACCAACAATCCCGTGAGGAATGATCCAGGTATTGAAATTCCAACCAATAACGCGGTTCGAACACCAAGAATGGCGATGATAACGATCACCACTAAAATGATGGCGGACAAGATATTGTTTTGAAGATCGTTGAGCATGATCTTCACATCTTTAGATTCATCCCAGGTGTATTTAACCAATAAGTTATTGGGCCATTCCGCTTGTTGTTGAGCACCAGCCATAACCGCTTTAACTAACTCTACGGTTTCGATGATATTTTCACCCGCACGCTTCTTGATATCCAAGACCACCGCAGATTTACCATCTAAACGGGCAAAGCTTTCAGGATCTCGAAACGCTCGACGAACCGTGGCCACATCACCAAAGGTTACAACCTGTTTACCATCCACTTTAATTGGTAGCTCAAGCACGTCTTTTAGAGAGTTAAACACCGAAGGAACTTTGACTGAGAAACGTCCGTAGCCAGTGTCAACAAAACCAGCGGCGACCACTCGATTGTTCAGAGCGATCAGGTTATAGATATCCGCTTGATCTAAGCTGTAGCTCTCCATCAACAGCGGATCGACAATGATCTCAACAATGTCATCGCGATCGCCTGCAATATCGACCTCTAGAATTTGGCGATAGCTTTCGAGCTTATCCCCAAGCTCTCGAGCAATTTGCACTATGGTGCGCTCAGGAACGGTACCAAACAGAACAACTGACAACACTGGCTGCTCAGACGCGAGTGTTACTTCATTTACGGTCGGCTCATCACTGTCTTCTGGCAATTTTGGTTTGGCTAAATCGACGGCATCACGCACATCAGCCATCGCTTTGGTGAGATCAACGCCAACATTAAACTCCAACACAACTGAGGCGTGGCCTTCTGCTGCGGTTGCGGTCATCTCTTTTACGCCTTCAATCGACCTCAGCTCTTGTTCTATCGGTCTAACCAATAAGCGTTCTGCATCGGTTGGCGAAATACCTTGGTGCCCAACAGAAACGTAGATAATCGGGATGGTAATGTCGGGGCTCGATTCTTTGGGGATCGTGATATAGGTAACGACACCTGCGACCAATATGAGTGCCAAAAGAGAGAGCATTGTTCGAGCTCGAGACAAGGCTGCATCAATAATTGAATACATCGGTTATCTCCTACTCTGCGGTTACGTTAGAGAGTTCAGCGCTTTGCTCAACAGCAATCACAGAATCACCATCACGCACAAACCCTTGGCCTACAGTTATAACATCAACTCGCTGACCTAACCCTGTGAGCCAAACGCCATCTTGTTCTGCCTTTACTAGCTGAATACCTACAAATTTCACGGTTGGTGAGTCATCGACTGAAACCAAAGTTTTGACCCCAAGGTTACCGGCCTCATCCAGAGCCAGCATCGCAGGTGTTATCTTGATAGCATCACTTGTTTCTAGGTTGAGTGTTACTTCAGCACTGACACCTGCTGGTAACAAGCCTTTGGAGTTATCGATCTCAATCTCTATTGGGAAGGTATTAGTGGAAGCAGAAGAGATTCGTGAAACATAACGTAAACGACCTTCCGCTTCTTCTCGCCCTAACAGACGAACCAAAGCAGATTGATTGACTAACAAATGCTGGATATGACGCTCACTGACATCGGCCTCAATAACCAAAGGGTCAAGATCAATCACGCCAGCAACCGGATCGCCGACGCCTACGAAATCTCCAAGCTCAACCATCAAGTCTTGAACCACACCGGAGAAAGGCGATGTGATGACTGTATTTTTTAGAGCCAGTTCAGCATTACGCTTCATAGCCTTCGCTTCAGTTAACGAAGCCTCAGCTGTGGTGTAGGCTATCTCGCCTTGCAGGCCTCTTTTTTTCAGCGACTGCGCCGCCTTAAATTCTTTCTGCTTCAATCGATATAAAGCCGAAGCTCGCTCTAGCTGAATCTCTAAGTCACCTTTATCTATCTGAGCAATGGCCTGCCCTGCTTTAACCGCATCGCCTTTTACAACGTTCAACCTAACAATCTTGCCCGCAACTTCCGCTCCCAATCGAGCATGCCTATCGGGTGCTGTGCGACCATAAAGATCTATGGTTTTAAAGGTGGGGGATGAAGTGAATGTTTGAAAGGAAACCTTAGCCAACGGAATTTCTGTCGCTTTTTTTGCTGGCGACTCTTCCGCTTGCCCCACTCCTAAACCAAGCCAAATCGACAACAGTACAACTAGAACCAGAGAAACCAACCACGGCTGCTTCAGTTTCTGAAAAAATGGAGAGTTAGAAAATAGAGTGGGCATAGCAAATCCTTTTGTCCGATGTGATTAAGGCGCGCTAATTAGCTTAACACCGTCATATGCAACATCCTGATGCACAGAGGTAACTTTAACAGACCCACACCCAACGAAGTTGGACGCTATCGACAGTTTAAAAAATATGGCGTTTACTATAAAGCAAATGAATAAAGTGGAGCTTAAGCATAATCACCCAAAATAACCTTGGCGTACATGCCTAGAATAAGTCGACTTACTGTCTGTTTTGTATGGTGTATTTTTTACAAACAAAAACACCGAGCATTGGCTCGGCGTTTAAAATATTTCTAATGTAGCTTTCCGTTCAAGCTACCTTTCAGTGCACGCTAAACGCTAAATGATGCGCCACAACCGCATGTTGTTGTCGCGTTCGGGTTATTCACAAAGAAACGTGCGCCTTCTAGGCCTTCAGTGTAATCAACCATGCCGCCCATTAAGTACTGTAGGCTCATTGGGTCAACAACCAGCGTCACACCGCTATTTACAATGGTAGTGTCGCCATCATTTACTTTTTCATCAAATGTGAAGCCGTACTGGAAGCCACTACAACCGCCGCCTGTAATGTATACACGCAGTTTTAGCTCTGGGTTTTCTTCTTCAGCAATTAGCGTTTGTACGCGGGTAGCTGCTGCATCAGAAAAGGACAATGGGATATTTACTTCGCTCACGACAACCTCTCTTACCTGTGTCAAAAACAACATGATACAAATCTAAATCGAGACCATAGTTGTTGAGTATTTTCTTATATTCTGGGGATTATCTAATACCTGACTGAAACGTTCAAGTATTCACCACAGGATCGTTCCTTTTACTGCTGTAAACTCGCTAATATCTGACAATTAAAACGCGTAACCACACAAAACAACCAGATTCGGGTGATTATATCAGCGAAGGCATTCCTAGTTGGATTCCGGATAGGTACAATGCGTGCCAATTGGTCCGACAGTCAAAAGAGGATATATCAATGACCAAATCAGCAGAGCTGTACGAAAAAGCACAGCAAACTATTCCTGGTGGCGTAAACTCTCCAGTTCGTGCATTCAATGGCGTAGGTGGTTCTCCTATCTTCGTTGAACGCGCTGATGGCCCACTTATTTTTGATGCTGATGGTAAAGCATATATCGATTACGTTGGCTCTTGGGGTCCAATGATCCTTGGTCACAACCACGTTGTTATTCGTGACGCTGTTATTGCAGCAGCTCAACGCGGCCTTAGCTTTGGTGCTCCAACCGAAACTGAAATCAAGATGGCTGAACTTGTATCTGAGATGGTTCCATCAATGGAACAGCTGCGTATGGTGAGCTCAGGTACAGAAGCAACAATGAGTGCGATTCGTCTCGCTCGTGGCTTTACTGGTCGTGACAAAATCCTTAAGTTTGAAGGTTGTTACCACGGCCACGCAGACAGCCTACTTGTAAAAGCAGGTTCTGGCGCACTGACTTTAGGTCAACCAAGCTCTCCAGGCGTACCGGCTGATTTTGCGAAACTAACGCTAACTGCAACTTTCAATAATCTAGATTCAGTACGTGAAATCTTCGCAGCAAACAAAGGTGAGATCGCGTGTATCATCGTTGAGCCTGTCGCGGGCAACATGAACTGTATCCCACCAGTAGAAGGCTTCCACGAAGGTTTACGTGAGATCTGTGATCAAGAAGGTGCATTGCTAATCTTTGATGAAGTAATGACAGGTTTCCGCGTTGCTGAAGGTTGTGCTCAGGCTTACTACAACATCAAGCCAGACTTAACGTGTCTTGGTAAAGTGATTGGCGGCGGCATGCCTGTGGGTGCTTTCGGTGGTCGTAAAGACGTGATGCAATACATCGCACCAACGGGGCCTGTTTACCAAGCGGGTACGCTTTCAGGTAACCCTGTTGCAATGGCTGCTGGCTACGCATGTTTGAACCTTCTAAGAGAAGAAGGCAACGAAAAGCGTCTAGCATCAAAAACTAAGCAGTTGGCAAGTGGCTTCAAGCAACTTGCTGACAAGCACGGCATCCCAATGCTAGTTCACCAAGTTGGCGGTATGTTTGGTTTCTTCTTCACAGACCAAGAAACGGTAACGTGCTACGAAGATGTAACTAAGTGTGATGTAGAACGCTTCAAGCGCTTCTTCCATCTAATGTTAGATCACGGTGTTTACCTTGCACCTTCAGCATTCGAAGCAAGCTTTACTTCTCTTGCTCATGGTTCAAAAGAACTGGATGCAACACTAGAAGCTGCTGACCGCTCTCTTGCGATCATTGCTGCTGAAAGCAAATAATCGAAAGCACTTTATAAGTCGCTAACCGATTGAATTTAGGGCTGCATTAGATGCAGCCCTTTTTAGGGAGTGTTGATCTTTCGAGCTGATTTTTGCAGCGAGTTGCTGGGTATTTATACAAGGCAGAGGCTTTGATGTGTAGCTAGCCTACATGAGAAGCCGATAACGCAGTAGAAATGACCAGCAAACGCTGCCCGAAGGATTCGGCTAAAAGCGTTTTACTCTTTGTTGAGGGAGATTTGCTTAGAATGACTAGGCTACTTCCCCCTCGCCGCGATTAAAACGCTTTTATCTCGAACAAAATTTAACCACGAAAGGTCAACACGCCCTAGTACGTTCAAGTAATCAACCGCGGATATCTCCGCTTAATTACCCGTCAATTTATTCGAAAACCTAACGAAAAACGTCTAACGTTCCCAGAAAAGAAAAACCAACAACATCAGCGTACCTAGGAACATTCTGAACCAAGGGATCTCTTTTTTTATTGGCTGTTCTTCGTCTTGGCATTTATTATCTTTATTACAGCATCCCATTATCAAAACTCCTCATTGCTAACTCTCTGTTTTGCAGCCATTATAAACTCAGAACGCAAATATAGAGACCATTAACGTGTCAGAAAAACTCAAAATCAATACCAGCCACTGGGTGATCATCATTGCCCTACTTGCGGCGGCTTATGCTTGTTACTTGCTTATAGAGCCGTACGTCAACTCAATCGTGATGGCCTTTATCATTTCACTATTGATGTTCCCGATCCATGAGTGGCTTGAAAAAAAGCTCCCGAATAAAGAAAACATCGTCTCTCTGCTGTCTTGTGTGATTCTGACTTTCATTATTGTTATCCCTTTATTGGCAGTATTTGCAGCAATTGTTCAGCAAGGCTCTCTGTTCTCTCAGAACACGTACCAATGGGTAACACACGGCGGTATTCAGACTCTGTTTGCACACCCACTTGTGGTCAAAGCGCTGTCGTTTGTGAATAACTACCTGCCTTTCGACAACATTGAGCCCCAAGCCATCGCACAGAAAGTCGGAGAATTCGCGACAAGTTTTGGTTCTAAACTGGTTGGTATCAGTGCGAAAATCCTTGGTGATGCGACCAACTTCTTAATGGATTTCTTCTTGATGCTGTTTGTTCTGTTCTTCTTATTAAGAGATCACGACAAAATCATCAGTGTGGTTCGTCATATTCTTCCGCTATCTCGTAGCCAAGAAGACAAGCTCCTCACTGAGATTGAGCAAGTTTCTAAGTCTGCCGTTATGGGCTCATTCTTAACCGCAATAGCGCAAGGTTTTGCGGGTGGTTTAGGTATGTGGATTGCTGGTTTCCCTGGGTTGTTCTGGGGCACTATGATGGGCTTTGCCTCTTTCATCCCCGTGGTCGGTACCGCTCTAATCTGGATCCCAGCCGCAACCTACTTATTCCTAACCGGTGATACCACGTGGGCAATTTTCCTAACGGTTTACTGTGTCGCGATTGTTGGCTCAATTGACAACCTACTGCGCCCGCTGCTGATGCAAGGTAGTGCAGGCATGAATACCCTAATGATCTTCTTCTCACTGTTGGGTGGTATTCAACTTTTTGGCCTAATTGGTCTTATCTACGGCCCACTGATCTTTGCTATTACTATCGTTCTTTTCAATATTTACGATGAAGAGTTTAAAGACTTTTTAAACCAGCAAGACAAGAGTTGATCAACTGTTCAGCAACTTGGTTGCCGAACCCGTATTAAACACTTCAAGCTTTGGGCGGATTATGCGAAAATCCGCCCTCATTTTTTGCTAACGATTCAATAGAGTGTCCTATGTCAGCTTATATTGCCCCAAGCCAAATTGCTCAACGTCAACTCGCCTACTTTGAAGGCAAACATGTTTTAGTTGCAGGTGAGGCAGAAGACTTATTCCCTGTTGAATTAGCGAAACATTGTGAATCAGTCACCGTGTTTACTTCTAATTACAGCTACTACCGTCAATTAGAAGGCTGCAGCACCATCCAACGTTTTTATGGTGCGGAGTTTACCGAAGAGACCAAAGCCGACTTAGTGATGCTGTACTGGCCAAAGGCCAAAGCGGAAGCGGAATTTCTGTTGGCGATGTTATTTGCCAAGTTAGGTAAAGATACCGAGATTGTCGTAGTTGGCGAAAATCGTTCTGGTGTTAAAAGTATCGAGAAGATGTTTGCTCCTTACGGAAAAGTCGTGAAATACGATTCAGCGCGTCGTTGTTCTTTCTACTGGGGTCAATGCTTTGAGCAACCACCAGCCTTCAACCTGCAAGACTGGTTTAAAACCTACACGGTTAACATTGGTGAGCAATCACTGACCGTGAAAAGTCTTCCAGGCGTCTTCAGTCATGGTCAATTTGATGTTGGTAGCCAACTATTACTTGATACCCTGCCCAAACTGAAAGGTAAAGTACTGGATTTCGGTTGTGGTGCAGGCGTATTGGGCGCGGTAATGGCATCTCGTCACCCTGATATCGAACTGGAAATGTGCGACATCAGTGCATTTGCCGTGGCGTCTAGCCAAGCAACGCTAGAAGCCAATGGTTTAACAGGTAATGTCTTCGCCTCAGATGTCTACTCTGACACATCAAAAGATTACCAATTCATCATCAGTAACCCACCATTCCATTCTGGTTTGGATACAAGCTACAGTGCGACTGAAACCTTACTTGCTCAGGCTCCTAACCACATGAAGCGTTCTGGTGAGATGATTATTGTTGCGAACAGTTTTTTAAAATACATTCCAATTATTGAGCAAGCTTTTGGAAAATGCGCGACTCTAAATAAGACCACCAAATTCGCGATCTATCACGCAAGCAAATAGCCTATCTAACACAGCGCAGGGTCAATATCTGCGCTGTCTGTTCATATTTCTATCAAAAGCCCATAAAAATGAGCTTTTGCACACGCTTTAAATACCACTTACTTGTCAAAGTAAAAAAACTCGTTAATTTCGTTAAATTGGAACCCGTTAATTCTATTCTCTGTACTTGTTTTCATCCCTTTCAAGCAGTACATCAAAGGAAAGTAGTACCCAATTTATGTTTAGATTCTATCGTAAGCAGAAGTTTAAGCGCCTTCAAAATACCCTAATGCTGGCATTTCTTGTCCTTAGTATTACCCCAGTAACACTTATCGCGATATTTTTCCTCCAATCGCACAGTCAGGATCTTCAGGAACAAAGTACTTCGCACCTTGTTTCCGTCCGTGATACTAAACAGCAGCAAATTGTCGATTACCTACAAGCTCAAGAATCCCAAGTCATGGGCTTTGTTCGCTCAGAGCTTGCCAATGCCAGTGGCGGACGATTCTATGGTTTGATCAATGCATTCCAACGCCTAGGGTTAGACATTGACGAAGCACGCGCTAATGCGCAGCAGCGCTACATTCAAGGATCAGGCGATCAAATCAAAACATCGATTCTTCCTGAGTCCAGTAGCTTTATTGGCAGCGAGCGCTATCGTCTACTTCACAAGCGCTACCACAACTCTTATTTAGAGCTGCTTAAGCGTTCAGATTTTGACGACATTTTATTGGTCGACATTAACGGTAACATCGCTTATTCAGTTTTTAAGCGCGATGACTACGGCACCAACTTGCTGACGGGTAAGTACAAAGATGCAAACCTCGGCAAAACCTTTCAACGCCTGGAAAAGGACGTAAAAGACAAACGCAAATCCAACGAAGACTACACGCCGGTTATCGTTTCTGACTTTAAAGACGAAAATGGTAAACAGACCGCATGGTTAGGCGCACCTATCGTTCAACAGGGCTACCTACACAGTTACGCCATGTTTAGACTGCCCATCAATGGTATTACTAAGCTTATTGCCGATCTCAACAAGAGTTCGAATATTCAAACCTTGCTTGTCGGCGATGATCATCTGCCACGTAGCCTTGCCCATTCACAAGAGTCGATTAATCTGAGTTTAGATGTTGTTGATAAAGCTCTGGCAGGAGAAACGGCCGTTGGCACCTTCGACAACGCTCAGGATCAAGCGATCATCGCTGCATATACTCCAATTGAGCTCAAATATGCGACTTGGGCACTGGTCGTCGAGCTTCCAGAAAAAGAAGCGTTTGCCCGTATTCATCAGTTAGAAAAGATCTTTGTGATCGTGATGTTGACGGCGATTATTCTTGTATTTGTCGCATCCCATTATCTGTCTAACTTCATCACATCACCGTTACTCAAGCTTACATGGGCAGCAGAGAAAGTCTCTGCGGGTGACCTTGATGAAACCATGATTAATACCGAACGAAAAGATGAGATAGGCCGCCTCGCGGTAAGCTTCGAAAGAATGCAACGTTCGATTCGTGAAAAGATGCTGCTCATTAAGAGCCAAAATGATGAGCTTGAGGACAACCTTAAGACCATTCAAAAACAAAATGAAGAGTTGCAACTGGCCAACAAACTTAAAGATGAATTCTTAGCAACAACATCACACGAATTGAGAACGCCATTACATGGCATGGTAGGTATCGCTGAAGCGCTAATATCTGGCGCAAACGGTCCTATTCCTGCCAACCAGAAGTACCAGTTGGATATCATCATCAATAGTGGCCAGAGATTGGCAACACTGGTCGATGATCTACTTGATTACCACAAAATGCGCTACGGCAGTTTAGACATAAATAAATCTGCTGTTGATTTATCTGCTGCTACCAGCTTGGTACTAGAATTGTCTCATCATCTGTTGGGCAATAAGCCAATCCGAATTATTAACCAAGTACCCAGTGACTTAGGGTTGGTTTCGTCCGATCCTCAACGATTAGAACAAGTGATGTATAACTTGGTCGGCAATGCCATCAAGTACACATCAGAAGGTAAAATTGTTATCTCAGCAAGCGTTATCGACGACAACATTCGTGTACAAGTTGTTGATACAGGCCAAGGCATACCTGCTGAATACTTAGAACACATCTTTGAGCCACTGATTCAAGCAGGACAAGACTCCAGTAACTACCGCCAAGGTGCAGGGCTTGGGTTGTCCATAAGTCGTCAACTGATTGAACTGATGGGCGGTTCACTGTACGTAAGTAGCCAACCAATGCTTGGTACGACGTTCAGCTTTACCCTGCCTTTAGCCACCCAAGAAGAATTGGATAACTACAGTGATTCAGGAAGCTATTCGCACTTCCAAGCGCCAGATTTAATTGATAACAGCCAACAAGAAAATAGTGTTATCAGTGAAGATCCAGACGGTCCGTTACTGGTTATCGCCGACGATGAACCAGTAAATTTACGCGTGCTAGACAGTTTCTTGAAATTGGAAGGTTATCGAGTGCGCACCGCATGTGACGGCCCTGAAACCATTGAACTGATTGAGAAAGAGAAGCCAGAGTTACTTCTTCTCGATATTATGATGCCAGGTATGAGTGGCTATCAGGTGTGTGAAGCACTGCGTAAGCAATACGATCATGCACAGTTGCCAATCATCATGCTCACAGCTCTTAATCAAGCAGAAGACCGTGTTCGTGGTTTTGAAGCTGGCGCCAACGATTACTTATCTAAACCGTTCAACAAACAAGAACTGGCGGCGCGAATCACGGCTCACTTATCAGCAAGTAAAGCTGAGCAAAGGCGTCTTGAGAATGATCAATTGCAACTGGAGCTTAAACACAGAGCCATGGTTGAAGCGAACCTGCTAGAAACTCAAGGGCGCTTGCTAGAGCAGCTAGAATCAGCCCCTGAGGCCATCATCTGTATTCGTGATGACCAACGAATTCGATTTGCCAACGAAGCTGCAGCAAAACTATTTAGGCGCGGGCAAGAGCAGCTTAAACGCTCTATGGCCGATGAGATCATTGCGCCTAAATACCTTAAGGTGGAACAAGCTCACTACTGTGGTGATATTGATATCTATATAGACGACACTCGTCAGCGCATACCAAGTGATATCCTTAAGCTACCTGAAGGCTCAGGGCTCGACACCATGTATATCTTTAATGTTGGTGGTGGGGTTAACTCAAACCGAGTCAATAACCTTGAAACGGCGGTTGAGGCACTCTCTAGTTACGCTTTTGAGGGTGACAAAGATAAACTTCAACAACTGAAAGAGCTTGGTGGTGAATTTACTCGCCTTGCAGATAAAGCAACCGGTGAAGGTAAAAACAAACAAGAGCTGATGCGTGAAGTGCTGGTCGATGTCATGACTAATGCCATCATCTACTGGGAGTCTGTTACAGGGGAAACCAAGTTTGCCTTCGCTGAGAAGAGTGGCTTGTGGCGCGTCTACCTAGACCGCAGTACCCTGCAAACTAGAACGCTAGACAAATATCTACGTGTAGAAACCCTACCGAAAACACCTCGCTGGCGAACGGTACTGAGCTCTATCGAGTTTATACTTGAGCACTGTAAAGAACAGACACCTGAAAGAACTCATATTGAGACACTAAGGGATAAGCTACAAAAACTACTGACCAGTTAGCTCTGAAGTAAGCTCAAGCTACTGTAAATAATGAAGCCCACCTAGCGTGGGCTTTTTTGTGAATATCGTACGCGACCAAAGGACAATGATGTCGATTCAAATACACTTCTTTTACGGCATTAAACAAGCAAAATGACACGTTACTCAAACTTAAACAATCACCAGTTCAGTTACTATTTTGAGTCTTATTCTTGGCTGAATTTCACATTCCTCCGGCTCTTTGTTGCAGTTTGAGAAGCGAGTCACAACAGAACGGCAGATTTAATTTTCTAGAAAAATTTAACGTAAAATAGGTAAGTGACCGAGATCTACAATTACATCACAGCAAGATAAGCCTCTATAATTAAAAGCCAAAAAGGTTAGTGCCTACTTACATTGGACCGCCACCACAAAACCAAATGCGAGTCACATCACCTTAACAATTGCGCACAAAAAACCACCAAAGCAAGCTATTTTGACGTTAATGACGTGGTGCTGTGTGTTTTTAACGTTTTTGACGGGAAACGAGTTTGATTAATTCATCGATAAGGTGTTTTCTTACTCCTGCCAAAGGCCTACAGGCCACTCTTACCACTTCTCAGAATCAAAGATGAATCTGGAGCAACGAAGAAGAGGTAGACCTTTAACTAGAGTGTGTATCTACTAACTAATTAGCGACAGATAACATTCAATCCATTAGTGAAATGAAAGCAAATAGTAAGGAACAGCTATGCTTGCCAATATAAAAAAAACAGCAATAGCAACAGCAATTATTGCAACTGCTACAACAGGTTTTGCATCAGTAGCAACCGCTGCAGAGCGCAGCGAACTGACCGTTCACCCGAAAGAGTACACTACATTCGTACGTAACTTTAACCCGTACCTTGGTGCTACTAACCTACATACTACAACTGACTTCATGTACGAGCCTTTAGTAGTATTTAACGAAATGCACGGTAACACTCCGGTGTTCCGTCTAGCTGAAAACTTCAAAATGTCAGATGATCTGATGAGCGTTGTTTTCGACATTCGTAAGGGTGTTAAATGGTCTGATGGAGAAACTTTCTCTGCTGATGATGTTGTTTTTTCTTTCAACCTTGTAAAAGAGAAGCCAGAGCTTGACCAATCTGGTATCAACTCTTGGGTAACTTCTGTAGAAAAACTGAACGACAACCAAGTTAAGTTCACACTAACAGAAGCAAACTCAAACGTACCTTACGAGATTGCTAAAGTACCTGTAGTACCTAAGCACATCTGGAAAGACGTTAAAGATCCATCAACGTTTACCAATGAGAACCCGGTAGGTTCTGGTCCATTTACAGAAATCGATACGTTTACAGCGCAACTGTACATCCAGTGTGCAAACCCGAACTACTGGGATGCAGACAACCTAGATGTTGACTGCCTACGTGTTCCACAAATTGCGAACAACGACCAGTTCCTAGGTAAAGTTGTAAACAGTGAAATGGACTGGACGTCTTCTTTCGTTCCAGATATCGATCGTACATACGCTGCAGCAAGCCCTAAACACCACTACTGGTACCCGCCAGCAGGTACACAAGCATTCATCGTTAACTTCAAACACCCTGATGCTGCGAAGCATGAAGCATTGAGCAACGTTGAATTCCGTCGTGCTTTCTCTATGGCTCTTGACCGCCAAACTATCATCGACATCGCATTCTACGGTGGCGGTACTGTGAACGATTTCGCATCAGGTCTTGGCTACGCGTTTGAAGCTTGGTCTGATGAAAAAACTCACGACAAATACAAAGGCTTCAACACTTACAACGCTGAAGGCGCGAAGAAGCTTCTTGCTGACGCTGGCTTCAAAGATGTAAACAAAGATGGTTTTGTTGACACTCCATCAGGCAAATCTTTCGAACTAATGATTCAATCGCCAAACGGCTGGACTGACTTCAACAACACAGTTCAACTTGCGGTAGAGCAACTAAACGAAATCGGTATTAAAGCGAAAGCTCGTACACCTGACTTCTCTGTTTACAACCAAGCAATGCTTGAAGGTACATACGACGTAGCATACACAAACTACTTCCACGGTGCGGATCCATACACGTACTGGAACAGTGCTTACAACTCATCACTACAATCTGGTGATGGTATGCCTCGTTTCGCTATGCACTTCTACAAAAATGACAAGCTAGATGGTCTTCTAAACAGCTTCTACAAAACAGCTGACAAGAACGAACAGCTAGATATTGCACATGGTATCCAGCAAATTATCGCTGCAGACCAAGTGACAATCCCTGTGATGTCTGGTGCTTACATGTACCAATACAACACAACTCGATTCACTGGTTGGTGGAACGAAGAAAATCCAAAAGGCCGTCCAAACATTTGGGCTGGTATTCCAGAGCGTCTACTTCATGTACTGGACCTAAAACCAGTTAAATAAGTAATCGTTCAATCTTTGCGGCGTAACTTCTTACGCCGCTTATAAAAATCCCCACACTATCAATTGAAAGTATGGCGCTAGTCGTCAGGGGATTTTTCGTTCCAAATTTCGCTAGGAGCGACCTGAATCCAGAAACAGGGAAACAATCTGGGTGAGTAAGGTGTGAGTTATGGGTTATTTTTTAAGACGTTTGTCATTTTATTTTGTCGCGCTATTAGTTGCAGCGACGTTAAACTTTATTATTCCAAGAGCAATGCCTGGTGACCCAGTTACCATGATGTTTGCGAACGCTTCTGTACAAGTTACTCCTGAGCGTATTGCTGCAATGAAAGAACTATTAGGCTTCGTTGATGGGGGCTTACTGGTTCAATACGGCGCATACATGAAGAACATTCTAAGCTGGGAGCTTGGTACATCAATTCAATTCTACCCACTTTCTGTAAATACTCTGTTGGGTGGAGCATTTGGTTGGTCGCTATTCTTAGCAGGCACCGCCGTTATTCTTTCTTTCTCTATTGGTTCAATCCTAGGTATTTTTGCAGCGTGGAAACGTGGCAGCAAATACGATGCATTTGTGACTCCAGGGATGCTGATTTTACAAGCCGTTCCTCAGGTTGTTATTGCCATGATTGCGCTGTTTACCTTCGCAATCGGCTTGAAATGGTTCCCAACAGGTTACGCCTATACCGCAGGTACGATTCCAGATTGGACAAGCTGGGCATTCATTAAAGATGTCGCTTACCACGCCTTCTTACCTTTGCTATGTGCATCTATTGTTCAAATTGGTGGCTTCCTAGTAAACATGCGTAACAACATGATCAACCTGCTAGCTGAAGATTACATCACCATGGCGAAAGGCAAAGGCCTAAGCGAAAACCGAGTGGTATTCAATTACGCAGCTCGCAACGCGATGCTACCAAGTGTGACAGCACTTTCTATGTCGCTAGGTATGGCAATCGGTGGTCAGTTAATTATCGAAATCATCTTTAACTACCCAGGTCTTGGCAGCGTACTTTTCAACGCAATTAACGCTCGTGATTACCAAGTACTGCAAGGCCAACTGCTTATCATGACGCTATTCATGCTGTTCTTTAACCTAGTTGCAGACATGCTTTACGTTGTTCTTGACCCTCGTCTTCGTAAGGGTGGTAAATAATCATGAAAGATATTCTAAAACTCATTTGGCGTAACCCGATGGCCTTAACCGGCGTCATCATCCTAAGTATTTTTATTCTTGGTGCGATTGCGGCTCCATTGATCACAAAACATGTGCCAGACAAACGTACAGGTAATCCACACGAATACCCTGGCTTCGTGGTTAAGTCTGCACAAACTAACCCTGATGGCTGGGTTGCTCAAAACCTAGCAGACGATCGTCGTACGTTGATAATGTCTAAGAAGGCAGACCACGTACTGGGAACAACTCGTATGGGTCGTGACGTTTGGTCACAAGTGGTATACGGCGCACGCGTATCTCTTGCTGTAGGTTTTGGTGCGGGTCTTACCGTATGTTTACTAGCAACGGTTATCGGTGTTTCCGCAGGCTACTTTGGCGGCCGTGTCGATGATGTTCTGACAGCCGCAATGAACATCATGCTGGTTATTCCTCAATACCCATTACTGTTCGTAGTTGCAGCCTTTATCGGTGAGGCAGGGCCACTCACCATAACCTTGGTTATCGGCTTTATGTCCTGGGCTTGGGGCGCGCGTGTTGTTCGTTCCCAGACCTTAGCACTGCGTGAAAAAGAGTTTGTAAAAGCCGCTGAAGTTCTGGGTGAATCTTCATTTCGTATTATCTTCGTAGAGATTCTTCCAAACCTTATCTCTATCGTTGGCGCGAGCTTCATCGGCTCGGTGATGTACGCAATCATGATGGAAGCAACGATTTCGTTCCTAGGTCTTGGTGACCCGAACACAATCAGCTGGGGCATCATGCTTTACAACGTTCAAACCTCTTCATCAATGCTGATTGGCGCTTGGTGGGAACTGTTGGCTCCTTGTATCGCATTGACACTACTTGTAACTGGTCTTGCTCTACTTAACTTCGCTGTCGATGAAATTGCCAACCCGCAACTGCGTTCTCACAAAGGTATGAAGCGTTGGAAGAAATTAGCAGCACAAGACAAAGAAGAACGTGAACCTGAACTACCACCACAAAATGCACTTTGGAGCGGAGATAAATAATCATGTCTGAACCACTAATTTCTATCCGCAATTTATGCGTGGATTACATCACAGAGTCTGGCGATGTACGTGCGTGTAACAACGTAAGTTTCGACATTGCTCCAGGTGAAGTATTCGGCCTAGCTGGTGAATCTGGCTGTGGTAAATCAACTGTTGCTTTCTCTCTTATGCGTCTGCATAAGCCGCCCGCTTACATCAGTGGTGGTGAGGTTATCTTCAATGGTGAGAACATCCTTGAATACAGTGATGACCGTATGCAAGCGTTCCGTTGGAGCGAGATGTCGATGGTATTCCAGAGTGCGATGAACGCACTCAATCCTGTATTACCAATGGAAGAGCAGTTCTGTGACGTAATTATGCGTCACACCAACATGACTCGTGAGCAAGCTAAGCAACGCGCTGAAGGTCTACTTGAAATCGTAGATATTCACCCGAGCCGATTGAGTGACTACCCTCACCAATTCTCTGGCGGCATGCGTCAGCGCTTGGTTATTGCTATCGCTTTAGCATTGAATCCAAAGCTTATCATTATGGATGAGCCAACGACCGCACTTGATGTGGTTGTTCAACGCGAAATCCTGCAAAAGATCTATGCACTAAAAGAAGAGTTTGGCTTCTCGATTCTGTTCATCACCCATGACTTGTCATTGATGGTCGAGTTCTCTGACCGTATCGGCATCATGTACTCAGGTGAGCTCATTGAGGTTGCCAATGCTCAAGATATTCTAGAAAACCCTTACCACCCTTATACCAAAGGGCTGGGAAGTTCTTTCCCTCCACTAACAGGGCCAAAGACAAAACTAGCAGGCATTCCGGGCAACCCTCTGAACCTGTTAGAGATCCCTGAAGGGTGTCGTTTCCAAGCTCGTTGTGATCGTGTACATGAAACGTGTACCAAGGTGCCAACCAAGCTGCGTTCTATCGACCCGGGACATTTGTCTAACTGCCACCTGTACGGTGACCCAATAGTACAAAGGAAGCTATAGCTTGCACGCTGATTCAGCGTGAATAACGAATAAGGCGGCTCGACCGCCGAAATGCAAGCAAAGCGAATAAGGATTCTGGAGACAATTATGAGCAAAGATTTCGGTCAATTATTGGTAGAAGGCAAGAATGTCGTAAAAGACTTCCCAATAAGCAGTACCACAATTCAAACCCCAATGATGCGTGCGATTAACGACGTATCATTCAAGATGTATAAAAGTCGCGGCCTAGCTGTGGTTGGTGAGTCAGGTTCAGGCAAATCAACAACAGCAAAAATGATCGCAAAAATGTACGCGCCTTCGGGCGGTACGATCGAATACAAAGGTCGTGATATCCAAGAGATCTCAAGCAGAAAAGATCTTATGCACTACCGTGAAGGCGTGCAGATGGTATGGCAAGACCCGTTTGGTTCCCTGAACCCAACACATAACATCTTTCACCACATAGCTCGACCATTGTTGATCCACAAAAAAGTATCTCCGGGCAACAAGAAAGAGTTACAGGAACGTGTGTACGATCTTCTAGAGCAAGTTGGCTTAGTGCCACCACAAGCAACGGCAGAAAAGTACCCTCATCAACTCTCTGGTGGTCAGCGTCAACGTGTCAACCTAGCCCGTAACATTGCAGTTGGTGCAGAAGTTGTATTAGCCGATGAACCAACATCGATGCTTGATGTATCGATTCGTGCTGGTGTTTTGAACCTGATGGAAGAAATGAAGTTTGAGAAACAAATGTCTCTACTTTACATCACCCACGATATCGCAACCGCTCGTTACATTGCTGAAGATCTTTCAGTGATGTACGTAGGACACATGGTGGAATGGGGCGATACCGATGATGTGATTGCTAACCCTCAGCATCCTTACACCCAATTGCTTGTTTCTGCGGTTCCAGATCCTAAAAAATCGATCCACGAACAACTCGCAGGCAACAAAGGTGAGATCCCTCTTTGGACACCAGTCTCTGCAGGTTGCCCATTTGCAGGCCGTTGCACTCATGCAATGGACAAGTGTAAAGAGCAGTTACCAGGGGTTACGCAGTTAGCTGATAACCACTTTGTGCGTTGTTACCTACACGAAAGCTAAGCAATAAAACCAAGTTAGGGTCTGCGGGCCCTAACTATTTATATCCAAAATATTTTATATCCAAAACATTCAAGTACCTAGCCAATAGAAACTAGGACTGTCGGAGAATATTGATGCTGTTATTGACCAACCATATTGGCTACGAATCCACGGCTCCAAAGCAGGCTATTCTGCAAACCAAGAAAGCTCGCTTATCAAGTACGACTGCACTTTTGGTGTGTGCCGACAACCATATCACTGTCGGAAGTTTTGATGTGGTTAAACAAGGCCGCGTAGCAAATTGGCATCAAGGGCAATTCTTCACTATCGATTTCAGTTCATTCACTGAATCAGGTCGCTACTACCTACGTTTTGACAACCTACGCTCTGAAGTATTTGTGATTGGTAGCAACCTATTAATGAACCACACGTTTTCTGATGTGCTTCATTACTTTAAGTCACAACGCTGTGGCGGTAGTTTCGACAAAAAAGATCGACAAGCACAAATTATGGGCACTGACAGATACGTCGATGTTCATGGCGGTTGGTACGACGCATCGGGTGATGTAAGTAAGTACTTTAGCCACCTATCTTATGGCAATTATCTCAACCCACAACAAATTCCGATGGTTGTTTGGAACATGCTCAAAAGCGTGCGCTTGACTAGCAATAACCCAGACTTTCCTAAATTCTCTATGACTCGTTTAGTGGAAGAAGCCCTATTCGGTGCCGATTTCTTAGTGCGTATGCAAGACGCTGACGGATACTTTTACATGACGGTATTCGACAAGTGGAGTAAAGACATCAATCAACGTGACATCTGCGCATACGCCACTCAAGAAGGTAACAAATCAACGGACTTGCAAGCGGGCTACCGACAAGGTGCGGGCGTTGCTATCGCCGCATTAGCTGCTGCATCTGAACTTGAAACCTCGGGCAGTTACTCGAGCCACACCTACCTTGAAACGGCTGTTAAGGGTTACTGGCACCTAAAAGAGTACAACCTCCAGTACCTAAACGATGGTGAAGAGAACATCATCGATGAGTATTGTGCCCTGCTCGCAGCCAATGAGCTGTATCGCGTAACTCAAGACCAGCAATACCTAACAGAAGCAAGAACTTGGGCTAGTCGCTTGATCGCACGTCAGCAATCTGATGATTCATTTGAGCACTTTTGGTCAGCTAATGCTGATGGCTCTCGCCCCTATTTCCATGCAGCTGAAGCTGGCCTTCCTGTAATTGCTCTGTGCGAGTACATCGATAATGAAATTGACACTGAGTTGAAAGAACAAGCACGTGTGGTTGTTGAGCAAGCTTGTCAGTTCGAAATCAACATTACCGACAAAGTCATCAACCCATTTGGCTACCCAAGACAATACGTAAAATCTGTCGATGGTGATAAACGTGATGCCTTCTTCGTCGCTCAACAAAACGAAACTGGCTACTGGTGGCAAGGCGAAAACGCGCGTCTTGGCTCAATTGCGACCATGGCGTACTTAGTTCAACCACACATTCAAAATGCCGATCTTCAAAAGCGCTTAATCCAACTGTCACAAAACAGCCTTGATTGGATTTTAGGATTGAATCCTTACCACATGTGCATGCTTGATGGCCACGGTCATAACAACCCAGACTATCTACCACAACTTGGTTTCTTCAATGCCAAAGGCGGGATTTGCAATGGCATCACGGCAGGGTTCGAAGACGAACAAGACATCGCATTCAACCCACCAGCACAGAAAGACGACATGCTTCAAAACTGGCGCTGGGGTGAACAATGGATCCCTCATGGAGCGTGGTATTTGCTAGCAACGGCTGCGCAATTCAACTTCCTAGCACAAAGTAAGGAGCAATAATCATGACGCTTTACTACGTAGGTATTGATGGTGGCGGTACATCTTGCCGTGCTCGCATTCGTGATGACCAAGGCAAACTCATTGGTGAAGCGAAAAGTGGCAGTGCCAACATCCTTTTGGGTGTCGATGTTGCAATGAGTTCAATTGTTGATGCGATTACTAAAGCCGCACAACAAGGGCAACTCAACTCTAACGATTTTTCTAATATGCATGTTGGTTTGGCGCTAGCTGGTGCTGAACAGAAGTCAGCATGGCTCGACTTCATGGCACAAGCACACCCTTTCGCAAGTATGACACTCAATACAGACGCCTATGGTGCATGTATTGGTGCACATAATGGCCAAGACGGCGCGATCATGATTGGTGGTACAGGTTCATGTGGTATCTACCTAAACAACGGCGAACAACACGTGGTTGGTGGTCGTGAATTTCCAATTTCTGACCAAGGCGGCGGCGCAGTGATGGGCCTTCGTTTAATTCAGCAAGTTCTACTCGCTGAAGATGGTATTCGTAACAAAACCCCACTGACTCAACATGTTATGAATCATTTCAATAATGATGTTGATGCGATCGTGGCATGGTCAAAAGGCGCGATTCCAAAAGATTACGGTCAATTCTCTCCCGTCATTTTTCAACTGGCAAATGAAGGCGATGAACTGGCTATAGAGATGCTTAAGCAGACTGCAGCCGATATCGAAATGTTTGTATTAGCGCTGCATCGAAAAGGCGCTGACAAGGTGTGCTTAATGGGAAGTATCGCTGAGCGTATTCTCAACTGGCTATCACCACCAGTACAACAATGGATCGTTAAACCTCAATTTGACGCTATCGAAGGCGCATTGATGTTTGCCGGCAAGTCAAAACACAACTTGTATCAACAGGCTTAGCAGGGAAGTTATATGAATTATCGCATCGACTTAGCTGTTCTTTCTGAACAAAAAAATAACTGCCGATTTGGCCTTACGGTACATAATTTAAGTGACCTCGACGTAAAAGATTGGTCTCTGCATTTTGCATTTGACCGATTCATCCTTCCTGAGAGTCTATCGCAAGGTGAACTGACTCAAGTTGGAAGCTATTGCTCGTTCAAACCAAGTTCGCCCGTGTTAAAGGCCAATAACCATTACTACCTTGAATTCAGTATTCAAAGCGCCCCATTCCGCTTCTATTCTGATGGCCTTAATGATGCCTTTATCCAATCACATCATGATGGCGAAACATCGGTACTGCCTGTCGCGATATCACCCATAGTACTGGCTTCGCCGTACCGTGAACGTAATCAAATACCTGAAGTTAACGCTGCTGAAATTGCATTGATTCCTCAACCAAATCAGATCGAACTCAAGCAAGGTAGCTTCGCGCTAAGCTGTGAATGCAAGATTGAGGTTCAATCTCACCTTGCAGATAAAGCCGTCTCTTGGTTGCAGCAAGAATTACTTTCTACCTTTGAAATATCTCTTTCGAATGAGCTTTCAACTGAACTTTCAAAAGACGAAAGCGGCGACATTCTATTTCGCAGCAATCCAACATTAGACGAAGCAGAATACAAACTCCGCATTACTGAACAACAAATAATTGTTGAATCAGGTAGCCAGTCTGGGTTTACACACGCCGTGGCAAGTCTGATTCAATTGATTCAATTGATTCAACAACTGGATGCCGAAAGTTTTTCTATTCCATGCTGCAAAATCGCCGATCACCCTCGCTTTAAGTACCGAGGCATGATGTTGGACTGCGCGCGTCACTTCCACTCGGTAGAGCAAGTGAAGCGTTTAATCAATCAACTGGCGCACTACAAGTTCAACGTATTTCATTGGCACCTAACTGACGATGAAGGTTGGAGAATTGAGATTAAGAGCCTGCCTCAGCTGACTGAAATCGGCGCTTGGCGAGGTCCTGATCATGCATTAGAACCGCAATACACCCACCTTGCGGATAACTATGGCGGCTTCTACACGCAGCAACAGATTCGCGAAGTCATTGAATACGCAGAGCAACGCAGCATCACGGTGATCCCTGAGATTGACATCCCAGGCCACTGCCGCGCCGCGATAAAATCACTACCAGACATGCTAGTTGAGCAAGCAGACACCACACAATACAAGAGTATTCAGCACTACAACGACAACGTGCTAAATCCAGGTTTACCGGGTACTTACCAATTCCTAGATGCTGTGATTGAAGAAGTTGCAGAGCTTTTCCCTAGCGAATTGATCCACATGGGCGCAGACGAAGTACCACCCGGTGTGTGGACCAATAGCCCTGCCGCTCAAGCACTGATGAAAGAGCACCAGTACCAAGACAGCAAAGATCTACAAGGTCACCTATTCCGCTATGCCGAAAACAAACTCAAGCAACTCGGCAAGCGCATGGTGGGCTGGGAAGAAGCACAGCACGGCGACAAGGTGAGCAAAGAGACCATCATCTATTCATGGCTCAGTGAAGAAGCCGCTATCAATTGTGCTCGCCAAGGCTTTGATGTGGTGCTGCAACCAGCACAGTTTACCTATCTCGACATGACCCAAGATTATGCACCGGAAGAACCGGGCGTAGATTGGGCTGCCGTTATCCCCTTAGAACAAGCTTATACCTACGAAGCCCTCGCTGAGATATCCGACACCGATCCAATTCGTAAGCGGATCCGCGGAATTCAGTGTGCTCTATGGTGTGAGATCGTTACCAATCAAAAGCGCATGGATTACATGGTATTTCCAAGAATTAGCGCTTTAGCTGAAGGATGTTGGACACATAAAAACAACCGAAACTGGCTAGATTACCTATCTCGCCTAAAGGGCCACCTGCCATTACTCGACAGACTCAATGTTGATTATCGCAACCCTTGGAAAGCTCAATAAAACGAAACCAAAGCACACTCAAGTCGAGTACTTGCTTCCCCTGATTAAGGTGCTCAGTCAGATTCGACTCAGCATCACTATTTAAAAATTAGCTGCATAGATGCAGTTTGTTAAAAAGGAAATGACAATGAAATACGGCTATTTCGATAACGACAATCGCGAATACGTCATCACTCGCCCTGATGTACCAGCACCTTGGACCAATTACCTAGGTACTGAAAAATTTTGTACCGTAATTTCGCACAATGCGGGCGGTTACTCGTTCTACAATTCTCCGGAATACAACCGTGTTACTAAATTCCGTCCAAACGGCACCTTCGACCGTCCAGGACACTATGTTTACCTGCGTGATGATGAGACGGGCGATTACTGGTCTATCTCTTGGCAGCCTGTGGCAAAGAGCCTAGATGAAGCGAACTACGAAGTACGCCATGGCCTGTCATACTCAAAATTCAAGTGTGAATACAGTGGTATTACAGCAACCAAAACGTTATTCGTTCCTAAGGGTGAAGATGCGGAAGTTTGGGACGTGGTACTAAAGAACAACACTGACAAACCAAGAACCATCAGTACTTTCTCATTTGTTGAGTTCTCGTTCAGCCACATCCAATCGGATAATCAGAACCATCAGATGTCTTTGTACTCTGCGGGTACGTCTTACCAAGAAGGTGTTCTTGAATACGACCTGTACTACAACACTAACGACTTTGAAGGTTTCTACTACCTAGCTTCAACTTTCTCACCAGATAGCTACGACGGCCAACGTGACAACTTCCTTGGCATGTACCGTGATGAAGCGAACCCAATTGCCGTTGAGAACGGTAAATGTTCTAACAGCGCTCAAACCTGTTACAACCACTGTGGTTCTCTGCACAAGCAATTTACGATTCAGCCGGGTGAAGAAGTTCGCTTTGCTTATGTACTCGGTATCGGTAAAGGCAACGGCGAGCGCCTACGTGAAAAGTACCAAGACACAGCCAACGTCGATGCCGCTTTCCAAGGCATCAAAGATCACTGGGACGAGCGTTGCAACAAATTCCAAGTTAAGTCTCCAAACGAAGGCTTAGACACCATGATCAACACATGGACGCTATACCAAGCGGAAACCTGTGTTGTTTGGTCTCGCTTTGCATCCTTCATTGAAGTGGGTGGTCGTACTGGCCTTGGTTACCGTGATACTGCGCAAGACGCAATCTCAGTACCTCATGCCAACCCACAAATGACCAAGAAACGTATTATCGACCTGCTTCGCGGCCAAGTGAAAGCGGGCTATGGTCTACACTTGTTCGATCCAGACTGGTTCGATCCAGAAAAAGCAGACGTTGAACCTTCAAAATCACCAACGGTTGTTCCAACACCGTCAGATGACGACAAGATCCACGGCATTGAAGACACCTGTTCTGATGATCACTTATGGATCGTTCCGACTATCATCAAGTATGTAATGGAAACCGGTGAACACGACTTCTTTGATGAAGTAATTCCATACGCAGACGGTGGCGAAGCGACCGTTTATGAACACATGAAAGCGGCACTGAACTTCTCTGCAGAATACGTGGGGCAAACCGGTATCTGTAAGGGTCTTCGTGCAGACTGGAATGACTGTTTAAACCTTGGTGGCGGTGAATCTTCAATGGTTTCATTCTTGCACTTCTGGGCTCTACAAGAATTCCTAGATCTTGCTAAGTTCCGTAATAACGATGCTGACGTTGCTAAATACACAGAAATGGCCGCGAACGTACGTGAAGCGTGTGAAACACACCTATGGGATGACGAAGGTGGCTGGTACATCCGTGGTCTAACAAAAAATGGCGACAAGATCGGTACCGCTCAACAAGCTGAAGGTCGTGTACACCTTGAGTCAAACACGCTAGCGGTTCTATCTGGCGCGGTTTCTCAAGAGCGTGGCGAGAAAGCGATGGACGCTGTTGATGAGAACCTATTCTCTGAATACGGCTTGCACCTAAATTCTCCTTCATTCGCAACACCAAACGATGATATCGGCTTTGTGACTCGCGTTTATCAAGGCGTAAAAGAGAATGGCGCAATCTTCTCTCACCCGAACCCATGGGCTTGGGTAGCAGAAGCGAAGCTAGGTCGTGGTGACCGTGCGATGAAGTTCTACGACGCACTGAACCCGTACAACCAAAACGACATGATTGAAACACGTTACGCAGAACCATACTCGTACGTGCAGTTCATCATGGGTAAAGATCATCAAGACCATGGTCGTGCAAACCACCCTTGGTTAACGGGTACCTCTGGTTGGGCTTACTTCGCGGTAACCAACTTTATTCTTGGTGTTCGCACAGGCTTTGAAGGATTAACAGTCGATCCTTGTATCCCGACTGATTGGCCGGAATTCGAGGTTACTCGTCAATGGCGTGGCGCGACTTACAACATCACAGTGCAAAACCCGAATGCAGTAAGCAAAGGGGTTACCTCTATCACTATCAACGGTGAGTCAGTTGAAGGTGCAATCCCAGTACAAGCAGAAGGCAGCGTGAACGATGTTGTCGTTGTTCTAGGCTAGTCACTTAATTTAACGAACAGCTCTTGCCTCAAGTCTTTATCGACTTGAGGCAATGAGACTAAAAGGATTTTCTAATGATTAAATTTGGTACAGGTGGCTGGCGCGCTTTCATTGGTGAAGAATTCACCAGAGACAATGTTCGCCTTGTAGCGCAAGCGCTCGCTAACATCATCAATAATGAAGATGCAGCCAAGAATGGCTTCGTTATTGGCTATGACCGTCGCTTCCTTTCAGATAAAGCGGCATGCTGGTTTGCAGAAGTACTTGCGGCGAACAACATCAAAGTAAGCTTCATTGATAAGTTCGTTCCAACACCTATCGTGATGTTCCAAGCAAAAGAGATGGGATGTATTTACTCTGCGTGTATTACCGCTTCTCACAACCCAGCGGACTATA
Source organism: Vibrio sp. 1F263 (assembly GCF_041439035.1). Taxonomy (NCBI): domain Bacteria; kingdom Pseudomonadati; phylum Pseudomonadota; class Gammaproteobacteria; order Vibrionales; family Vibrionaceae; genus Vibrio; species Vibrio sp. 1F263. The sequence continues at coordinate 136,969 of NZ_JBGONI010000007.1, forward strand.
ACGGCATAAAGATCTTCATTGAAGGTGGACGCGATGCTGACGAGATCATCACAGAGAAGATCGAACAGCAAATCGCAACACTGACCAACGAAGATGTTATACGAGTCGATTTCGAACAAGCGTTAAACGACAAAGAAATCGAGATCATCAACCCGATGAACGACTTTGTTGATTCAATCATCAACTTCATTGATATCGACTCGATAAAGAAAGCCAACCTGCGCGTACTGATTGACCCAATGTTTGGTGTTGCGAAAAATGCTCTGCAAACCGTACTGATCAACGGTCGCTGTGATGTCGACGTAATCAACGATGGTAAGAACCCAGATTTCGGCGGTCTTATGCCGTCCCCAAATGCAGCAACGCTATACCGCCTAAAACATTTAGTGGCAGCTGAAGGCTATGACATTGGTATTGGTACTGATGGCGATGCCGACCGTTTAGGCATCATTGATGAGAAAGGTCACTTTATTCATCCTAACGAAGTGCTACTCCTACTTTACTACTACTTACTGGAATACAAAGGCTGGAAGGGCTCTGTCGTTCGTAACATCGCCACCACGCATCTACTCGACAAAGTAGCGGCAGATCATGGTGAGAAGAGCTTTGAGGTTCCTGTAGGCTTTAAGCATATCAGCTCTCAAATGGAAGCAGATGATTCACTGATTGGTGGTGAAAGCTCGGGAGGTTTAACCATTCGAGGTCATATCAAAGGTAAGGATGGCGTATTTGCTTCAAGCTTACTGGTTGAGATGATCAGTGTAACAGGTAAAAAGTTATCTGAGTTACTTGATGAAATCTACTCTAAGTATGGCTATGCCTACACGGCAGAAGGAGATTGCCAGTTTAAGCCTTCAGAGAAAGAAGCGCTCTACACCAAGATTTACGTAGAGAAGCAACTGCCTGAATTTGAATACGAAATTGAAAAAGTTAGCTATGAAGATGGTGCCAAAGTGTACTTCAAGAATGGCGGATGGGTCATTGCTCGCTTCTCCGGAACAGAGCCGTTACTGCGAATCTTCGCAGAAATGGAAGATAAAGACACTGCAGAACGTGTTCTTCAAAAAGTGAAAGACTTCCTCTCTCTATAGATTTATAGAGTGCAGCAGTTTTGAATGGGACTTAACAAACCACTGCCTTGTTAAAGCCTGTAGGTGAAGAACTCTTGCCCAGTACTCTGTATCAAAGTGCTGGGCTTTTTTACGAATGTATTTTACTTTTCGGCAGAACGATACTTACTGCGTATCATTAAAACGCCAATACACCTTTGGTATCTACTTTGACGGTGACTGGCATACCAACACCTAGAGCCTCAGAAGACGTTGCTAACAGTTTCTGACCGTTAGCTTCAATCACATAACGACAGTGGTCGCCCATAAATTGTTGTTCCAACACGGACAGGTTACTGTCGACATCATGACTCGCCACTATATGCTGTGGTCTTAGTAACAACGCACATTCCGCTCCCACTTCGATTTGAGTTTGTGCTTTCGCTTCTATCAGACCCAAGCTCGTTTCAAATTCATTATCTGAAATACGCTGTGCATTCAAGTAGCTACCACCACCTAAGAAATCAGCAACAAACTTACTCGATGGGTGGAAGTACAACTCAGATGCTGAACCATATTGCTCAATCACACCATGGTTCATTACCGCCATTTTATCTGAAAAAGCGAATGCTTCTTCACGGCTGTGCGTTACAAAAATAGCAGTAACACCCTGCTTTTTAAATATTTTACGAATCTGAGAGATCAACTCATGGCGAACTTGAGTATCAATATTTGAGAAGGGTTCATCCAATAATAATAAGTCTGGCTTGTACGCTAAAGAACGAGCAATCGCTACGCGCTGCTGTTGACCACCAGAAAGTTGATGTGGGTATCGGTCACCGAATTCATCTAAGTGAACTAGCTCCAACATCTCTTGAACTTTCTCTTTCTTTTGCTGTTCAGAAAGACCTTTGAGGCCAAAGCAGATATTCTGGTTTACCGTCAAGTGCGGAAACAGGGCGTAATCTTGAAAGATCATTCCGATGTTTCTCTGCTCAGGTGGTAACCAGTTGTCTCCATCGTCGATGGTTTGACAGTTCAAGCTCATGACGCCACTACTCAATGGAAGCAAGCCGGCAATCGCTTTAAGCAGCGTAGTCTTACCACAACCACTGGCACCAAGCAGACAAACAATTTCACCATGCTCAACTTCTAAAGAAAGAGATTCCAAAATAGTTTGGGACTCGTACTTACAAGTCAGATCTTTAATTGATAATGCACAACTCATTAGTGTTTCTGCTCCAAGGAACGGTTTACGATAATCAGAGGAATTAAGCCCACTAACACCAATAATACAGCAGGCATCGCCGCCAACTCTAGGTGCTCATCTGAGGCATAGTTATAAACATAAGTCGCCAATGTTTCGAAATTAAAAGGGCGTAGCAGTAATGCTGCATTTAACTCTTTCATTGATTCGATAAATACCAATAATCCGGCGATCAATGCGCCTCGTTTAATCAAAGGTAAATGAACACGACGTAACATCTGGTTGGTATTGCAGCCCATTGTTTTAGATGCCATATCCAATGAAGGAGAAACTTTACTCAAGCTACTTTCAATGCTGCCAATTGCAACCGCTGAAAAACGCACGACCATGGCAAAGATAAGTGCAAACATAGAACCAGAGAAGATCAAACCTGGTCCTGTCCATTCCATCACTTTTGCAATATCGTTGACTAAGTGATCCATAAACAAAACTGGGACCATCACACCAATGGCTAACACGGTGCCTGGAACGGCATAGCCCATGGAAGCGATACGCATATAAGCCTGATTTTTCTTACTTGGGCTAACACGTTGATTGAAGTTCACAATCAAAGCAATAACGACACCAATAATTGCAGCAACTACCGAAACATAAAGGCTATTAACGGCATACTCTCTAAATTCAGGGGTCCAGCTTTGAGCAAAATATTTGTAGGCATAAATCATTAACTGGGCAAGAGGGAACAAGAATGCGACACACACCAATCCCCAGCACCAAAACAATGCTAACCACTTCTTCCAACCGGAAAGGTCGTAACGAAAATCTTCACGACTACTGAATTGATTCTGGAATAATTTCTGTTTGCGACGGCTGTATCGCTCTGAACTCAACAGTAGGATCACAATAACCAGCATGATCGCCGATATTTTCGCAGCAGCCGTTAAGCTTGAGTAACCTAACCAAGTATCGTAAACCGCAGTCGTTAAGGTATTGACTGCAAAGTAACTTACGGTACCAAAGTCACCAATGGTTTCCATTGCAACCAGTGATAGCCCGACCGCCATTGATGGACGAACAAGCGGCAAGGAAATACGACGAAAGCTTTCCCAAGGTGAACACTTTAACAACCGAGCGGATTGCAATAAGGAGACGTTTTGCTCCATAAAAGCCGCGCGGCATAGCAAATAAACATAGGGGTAGAGAACAAGTGACAGAACAATAATAGCTCCGAACAAGGTTCTAATGTCTGGGAACCAGTACTCTCCGGGCCCCCAACCTGTTAAATCTCGTAGCAGAATTTGAACAGGACCTGCAAAGTCGAACCAATCGGTAAAGATATACCCGACAATATAGCCTGGCATTGCTAATGGCAGCACTAACGCCCACTGTAAAACGCGCTCTCCTGGAACACGGCACATTGCCATAATCCAAGCTGACGGAATACCAAAAGCCAAAGACAGGAATAAGGTTCCTATGACTAAAACCACCGTATTATAAGTATAGGTGGGCATTACTGTGGACATAAGATGAGAAAATAGCTCATCAGTTTCTCCAACAGCAGTCGTAAAAATCGCTAAAATCGGTAAAACCAGCAATACAGCAATGATGCAGCTACTGGTGTTCCATAAATAATTCTTTTCTTTCATCGCCTAACTACAACGAGGCTTAATGAAACACAAATGCATTTGCAAATACATCTCATATCCTTTTAATGGGGGGTTATTTATACCCATATACTGTAATGACTTCAAGGTGAGATGCTCATAACTCTGGGGATTAACGGGGAGCTTTGTATCAAAAAGTGATTTTCCAAAACAAAACAACCCCAAGTTACCGAAATGGCGACTTGAGGCTGTCATTTTACTTGGGCCGAAGCCTACAGTAAAAAATTATAGATCGAACTTAACTTCGTCTAGTAGCTTGATTGCAGCTGCGTGGTGGTCAGCAATCTGGTCTAGAGAAATTGTATCAGCTTTGAATTCACCCCAAGAAGCAACAAGCTCTGAAGGTTTAACATCAGCTTTAACTGGGTATTCGTAGTTCACTTCTGCGTACATGCCTTGCGCCACGTCACCAGATAGGAATTCCATTAGCTTAACCGCGTTCTCTTTATTTGGAGAGAATTTAGCCATTGCCATACCAGAGATATTTACGTGAGTACCTGTTGTCTCTTGGTTAGGGAAGTTAAGGTAAACAGCGTCAGCCCAAGCTTTTTGCTCTTTATCGTTAACCATCTTACCTAGGTAGTAGCTGTTACCAAGAGAAACGTCACATAGACCTTCTTTGATCGCTTTAACTTGTGCACGGTCATTACCTTGAGGCTTACGTGCTAGGTTTGCTTTTACGCCTTCTAGCCATTCTTTCGTTTCAGCTTCACCTTTGTGAGCAATCATCGAAGATACTAGAGAAACGTTGTATGGGTGCTTACCACTACGTGTACAGATTTTACCTTTGAATTCTGGCTTAGCTAGATCAGCGTAAGTGAAATCTTCACCTAGACGACCAACACGGTCACGAGAAGAGTAAACGCTACGTGTACGAGTTGTTAGAGCGAACCACTCGTTAGCTGTGTCTTGGTACTGAGCTGGGATATTCTTTTCTAGAACATCACTTTCTACAGCTTGAACTAAACCTTTTTCAGTTAGCTCAGATAGACGGCTGATATCAACAGTTAATACCACATCTGCTGGGCTGTATTCGCCCTCTTGAGCTAGCTTCTCTGCTAAACCTTTCTTAGCAAACTTAACATTCACCTCGATGCCTGTCTCTTTTGTGAACTCATCAAACATAGGTTCAACAAGGAAAGGTTGACGGTAAGAGTATACGTTTACTTCTTCAGCAGCGATTGCAGCCGTTGGTGCGATTGCGCTACATGCTAGAGCTGAAAGAGTTAGCAATTTTTTCATTGGTAAAGTCCTTTATATCGAAATGATAATCTATATCAGTTGCGTTATTATATTTATTAAAATATTAATTTCAATGATAGAGCACAAAAAAACCTGCTCATGAGAGCAGGTTTCAAGTGGGTAATATGTAAATATTTGTAAATTATGGATTAATACATAATGTTCTATTTTACAGACACAAACTCTGGATAGGCGCCGACACCACAATCGTGCATGTCCATACCTTCAAGTTCTTCATCTTCAGTTACTCGGATACCGATTGTTGCTTTAAGCACTGCCCATACCGCTAGGCTAGCACCGAATACCCATGCAAAGATTACTGCTGCACCCAATAGTTGAGCACCAAACGTTGCATCAGCATTGCTTAGTGGCACAGCCATTAGACCGAAGAAACCACACACACCGTGTACCGATATAGCACCTACTGGATCATCAATCTTAGCTTTGTCTAGAGCGATGATGCTGAATACAACCAATGCACCAGATACCGAACCAATCGCTACAGCAAATAAAGGTGATGGTGATAAAGGATCGGCAGTGATTGCTACTAGGCCAGCTAACGCGCCGTTAAGAATCATTGTTAGGTCAGCTTTACCCCAAGTCGTTTTACATACTAGTAGTGCTGCGATAGCACCTGCTGCTGCTGCTGCGTTAGTGTTAAGGAAGATTTGGCCAACCGCTGTCGCGTTCTCAAAGTCAGAAACCATAAGTTGAGAACCACCGTTGAAACCGAACCAACCAAACCAAAGGATAAATGTACCTAGCGTTGCCAGTGGCATGTTTGAACCTGGAATCGGGTAGATCTCACCGTTCTTACCATATTTACCTTTACGAGCACCCAGCAGAAGAACACCCGCTAAGGCTGCTGAAGCACCAGCCATATGTACGATACCTGAACCAGCAAAGTCACTGAAGCCGGCTTCTGATAGGAAACCACCGCCCCAAGTCCAGTAACCTTCCATTGGGTAGATGAATGCTGTTAGCACGACAGAGAAGATAAGGAATGACCAAAGTTTCATTCGCTCAGCAACCGCGCCAGATACCACAGACATTGCTGTTGCAACGAAAACGACTTGGAAGAAGAAGTCTGATTCTAATGAGTGGTCTGCACCTTCGCCTTGAGTACCAATCAGAGTACCAAATGACGGTAACCAGCCACCTTCGCCGTTATCGACATACATAATGTTGTAACCAACGACTAAGAAAGTCGTACAAGCAATCGCGTACAAACAAATGTTCTTAGTTAAAATTTCTGTGGTGTTCTTCGAACGAACAAGGCCAGCTTCTAACATCGCGAAGCCTGCAGCCATCCACATGACCAACGCACCTGAAATGAGAAAGAAAAAAGTGTCTAGTGCGTAACGTAGTTCCGTTACTGTTGTTGTAAGTTCCATATTAAAGTCTCCAGTCCTTGTAATTCTTTAAAGTGCTTCAGCATCCATTTCACCGGTACGAATTCGTACGGCTTGGCTTAGGTCATACACAAAAATTTTGCCATCGCCGATTTTTCCGGTGTGTGCCGCTTGGCTAATCGCTTCAACAACTCGGTCAACATTTTCAGCTTGGGTTGCAATCTCTAGCTTTACCTTTGGTAGGAAGTCCACCTGGTACTCTGCACCACGATACAATTCAGTGTGCCCCTTCTGACGACCAAAGCCTTTCACTTCAGAAACCGTCATACCTTCAATACCCACATCAGAGAGCGCTTCGCGTACATCGTCTAATTTGAACGGCTTTACAATGGCATTTATTAATTTCATATTCTTTCCTTAAATTCTTCACTTAATCCGTTAATACTCTTATTACAATCCAAGTAGCGTGCCAGAAATTTAAGTTGTTGATTTTAAATAAAATAGAAACAATACCGTTTTGGAAACGAAAAAGGCCGCACCAATGTGGTGCGGCCTTTTCACTATCTTAATGCGTTGCACTGTCGTTGCTCTAGTTTTGGGCCACGAAACTTTCACGATGCAAAATCATTAGCAACTAGTAACCTAAAAAATCAATCCAACGTTCGATGAGCAACTCGAAATCGTCAATTCCGCAGCTTGCTTCGCTTTCACAATTATAGAAATCGAACTCACTGCCCTCTTCCATCTCTTGTTCGTGCCCTAGCACATTTTCTTGAATCGTTACGTCGTCTTCATTGATCGCTAGGCTGATCTCTTTGCCTAGTAGCGTCACTTCATTGCTCAGATCTTGTCGAGATTGCTCAATCAACGCCATCACATGATCCAGTTTCTGCTTATCTTTCCCGATCTCTTCTTGAAGCCAGCGGCCAACAATTTCATGACCCATGCTGCACTTTACATAGTACTCGCCCATTAAAGTGTTTCGTGTAAATTCAAATTCCATAAAGGCTCCGCGCACTAATGACAGATAGGGTAAAAAATGAGGCGAGAGTATATAGCGAAGTCATCAAGAGATCGAGTCGCTCGTAAACTAACATTCAGACATAAAAAAACGCCTACCGAAGTAGACGCTCTATCATTTGGGTTCCTCTAAATAGTTGGAGTTGCAGCTAGGCGACAAGTACGTTCATCCCTATGAGCATAGAAGCTCTATGTGACTAGGGCGGCCGGCGCTCCGGTGAACGTACGCAGTCAACAACGCTGCAGCTACAAATATAACGAGGAACTAAGCTGGTTCTTGGAAGATAACTGTGTCTGCTTTATCCGTGTACTGACCCATTTTATGGAAGTTCAGGTAACGGTATGTATCAGCAGCCGTTGCATTAATCTTCTCAGCGTACTCTAAGTACTCTTCTTTCGTTGGGATACGACCTAGAATCGCGCCAACAGCAGAAAGCTCAGCAGAAGCCAGATAAACGTTCGCGCCATTACCTAAACGGTTCGGGAAGTTACGAGTAGACGTAGACATAACCGTCGAAGCATCAGCAACACGAGCTTGGTTACCCATACATAATGAACAACCCGGAGTTTCAATACGAACCCCAGCACGACCGAAGATGCCGTAGTAGCCTTCTTCTGTCAGTTGGTCTTTATCCATCTTAGTTGGCGGAGCAACCCATAGGCGAGTATTTAAAGAGCCATTAAACTCTTCTAGCATCTTACCTGCAGCACGGAAGTGACCGATGTTGGTCATACAAGAACCGATGAACACTTCTTGAATCTCAGTGCCTTGAACGTCAGAAAGAAGACGAGCATCATCTGGATCGTTTGGTGCACATAGGATTGGTTGATCGATGTCAGCAAGATCAATCTCGATAACGTGTGCGTATTCCGCATCTGAATCAGCAGATAGCAACTCAGGGTTCGCTAACCACTCTTCCATTGCGGTAATACGACGCTCAATCGTACGAACATCACCGTAACCTTCAGCGATCATCCACTTAAGCATAACGATATTCGAGTTCAGGTACTCATCGATAGACTCTTGAGATAGCTTAACCGTACAACCTGCCGCAGAACGCTCTGCTGATGCATCTGAAAGTTCAAATGCTTGCTCAACAGATAGGTGCTCAACACCTTCGATTTCTAGTACACGACCAGAGAACTCATTGATCTTTCCTGCTTTCTCTACCGTTAGTAGACCTTGCTTGATACCGTAAAGCGGAATTGCATGTACTAGGTCACGTAGTGTGATACCCGGTTGCATTTCGCCTTTAAAGCGAACCAAGATAGATTCAGGCATATCAAGAGGCATAACGCCTGTTGCCGCAGCAAATGCTACCAAACCAGAACCAGCAGGGAATGAAATACCTAGAGGGAAACGAGTATGCGAGTCACCACCTGTACCTACAGTATCAGGCAGAAGCATACGGTTTAGCCATGAGTGAATAACACCATCGCCCGGACGAAGTGAAACACCTGCACGGTTCATGATGAAATCAGGCAGTGTATGGTGAGTGTTTACATCAACTGGTTTCGGGTATGCAGATGTGTGACAGAAAGACTGCATCACAAGATCTGCAGAGAAACCAAGACAAGCCAGATCTTTCAGCTCATCACGCGTCATAGGACCCGTAGTATCTTGAGAACCCACTGTCGTCATTTTAGGTTCGCAGTACTGACCCGCACGCACACCTTCAACGCCACACGCTTTACCTACCATCTTCTGAGCTAATGTGTAGCCTTTATCAGAAGCAGAAGGATCGATTGGTTTAGCAAACAGATCGGTTTCAGCTAGGCCTAGAGCATCACGAGCACGACCCGTTAGGCCACGACCAATGATCAGTGGAATACGGCCACCAGCACGCACTTCATCAAGAAGTACTTTGCTTAGCTCAAAGTTTGAAATCACAGAACCGTTCTTGTGAACAACACCTTCGTACGGGTAGATATCAATGACATCGCCCATGTTCATGTCTTGTACGTTCAGTTCAATGGGTAGTGCGCCTGAATCTTCCATTGTGTTGTAGAAGATTGGGGCAATTTTACCACCCAGACAAACACCGCCAGTACGCTTGTTTGGTACGAATGGGATATCTTCACCCATGAACCAAAGTACTGAGTTTGTTGCCGATTTACGAGAAGAACCTGTACCAACAACATCACCAACGTAAGCCAGTGGAATGCCGTCTTTTTGCATTTCTTCAATTTGATTGATTGGACCAACGCTACCCTGTTCATCAGGAGTAATGCCATCACGTTCCATCTTCAGCATCGCTTTCGCGTGCACTGGGATATCAGGACGTGACCATGCATCAGGCGCTGGTGATAAGTCATCAGTGTTAGTTTCACCGGTAACTTTAAATACTTTAACGGTGATCTTTTCCGCTACTTTGTTTTTCGCTGTAAACCATTCAGCATCAGCCCAAGATTGAAGTACTTGTTGTGCTGAAGCATTACCTGCTTTCGCTTTATCTTCTACATCGTAAAACGCATCGAACATCAGTAGAGTATGAGACAGGGCTTTAACTGCGATTGGAGCAAGCTCAGCATCGTCTAACAGAGACACTAGAGACTCGATGTTGTAACCACCTTGCATAGTACCAAGCAGTTGTGCAGCTTTTGCTTTGCTTACTAGTGGAGAAGCTACTTCACCTTTAGTGATAGCCGTAAGGAAGCCAGCTTTTACGTAAGCAGCTTCATCTACACCCGGTGGAATGCGATTTTCTAGTAGCTCAAGAATGATTTCTTCTTCACCTTGAGGTGGATTCTTTAGAAGTTCAACTAGGCCAGCGACTTGCTCAGCATCTAGTGGTCTTGGGACAACTCCCTCGGCAGCACGTTCTTCGACGTGTTTACGGTAGGCTTCAAGCACGACTTTTTTCCTCTCATTGCGGTTCACTTCTTACCTTCATAATTATTAGTAAAATAAAGAAGCGAACATCCTTGGAAACTTGGCTCTCCATTGCCATTTTTGTCATTCAATTTGTATTGATGAGCGGCATCATAGAGGCCAAACTGTGGGCGGTAGAATAGCAAATTTAACGTTAAATTAAAATCTTATCATTTTGACCAACATAGCAAGTTAAGACGAAAGTCCCACTATTTTTGCCTATTTACGCAGTTAAACGGTGACTCTACGCATGATTATTTGTAGGAAGTACCGACAATCAGATACACCGAATCAAAGTTATCTTCGGTTCGACCATAAGCTAATATGATCGGCCCGATGGGTGAGTCGACACCCGCAAAAACAGAGCCTGCAGTATACATTGGAGCTTCATCCAGTTTTAAGTCATTGTTCGACCAAACACCACCATGTTCAATAGAGGCGCCCACGTAGAACGGAGATTCAAAGAGGCCGAAGTCATTTTCAAACCACTTATAACGGTAGATCAAACTGGTGTAAGCTAAGTTCTGACCGATCAAACTATTTCTTGGAATACCGGATAGATTAAGGAACCCTCCTAGCTCTTTCGGATCAATCGGAAAGACTGAGTTTTTACTTTCTACGATGCCGTAATCAACCTTTGCGACTAAAGTATGCTTTTCAATGCTTTGTGCTGCCATAAAATTGGCCGAAAGTTCAAAGACTGTATCACTCTCAGAAGAGAAATCTGAACCACCATTAGAGCTCTCATTCTCAAAATCGTCATGAGAGATAAGGTACTCTAAATCGACAAAATAACCTTCGGTAGGAAGACTGAAGTTATCCAAAGTATCCAATCTATAACTGGCAAAGGCACCAATACGTTTATAGCCACCACTTCCTAGTGAAGGTAATGATGCCACCTCAATACTGCCATCGGTATAACGTGCACCAAATTTCAGCTCTTGCCACAATGTCGGTTGATAGCCCAATGCAAATTCACTCAGATACTCTTGATAAGACATTGGTAAGTAGTCTTTGGTTGCATCCAGTGTAGGTTCTCCAATCTCGCCGATTCCTGCTGGCAGGTTTCGATTCTGGTTGCTGTAAGCAATAGACACAGATGTGAACAACTTTTGACTCGAAAAGAATGGTGAGAAGAGTTCCGCCTCAATGCGTTTGTCCGTTCCCATCTCGATATTAGTTCTTAGCTCTGCACCATGCTTATTAATATCGGTAAAGTTGGCAGAGACACCGAGCGAGTACTGGCTGGTTGTAGAGAAATCATCTTCAAGAAAGAATCGAAAATTGAGGTAGTTTGGACCCCAAGATTTTTCGTTCACATCGACCAGCAGTTGATCCTCACCATCAACATTTTCAAATTCATAAGTAACCAACTCGAACCGATCTAAGGCATAAAGATCTTTCACTTTAGATTCGATTTCACTGGTTTTAATAACCTGACCAGAATCGAGGTTTAAACGATTTTCGATCAACTTATCTGAATAGTGGGTGTTGTTGTTAATAACAACTCTATCAACGACAGTCTGGTCGCCATGTTTTAGCTGCTTTCGAGCTTGCTGTTTCTGATCGATATACTTTTGATAGTCTGCGTTAGAGAGCGCCAACTTAGAAAGCTGATCCGTATACTGCCTTGTTGCTTCGTATCCAGCATGATAAGCCGTCGGCATTTTATCGAACTCGGTGGTCTCCATTTGCCCAACATCAGGACGTAGGAAAAAATCATCGTCTGTTAACGTCGCGGCTTGCTCTTGAGTGCTGCGTTGAACAAGGTAATTAGAGAGTTGGTCTGCTGCGGCTAAAAAGTTAGTGAAGTCTTCTTTGCTTTTGTAGTTAGTACTGATATCAATCGCAATAACTATGTCAGCCCCCATCGCTCTAGCAACATCAACAGGCATGTTATTGGTGACACCACCATCGACCAACATTCGCCCATCAACTTCATAAGGAGGAAGTGCTCCAGGTACTGACATACTCGCCATCATCGCATCAACAAGGTGACCATGATCGATCACGACTTCTTCAAGGTCGATAATATCGGTTGCGACAGAGCGATATGGAATAGCGAGGCTGTCGAAAGAATCGAGGGGAGATAAATTACCAGTGGTCTCGCGCAGAATACGCAACATATTCTGACCTTGAACCACACCTTTTCTGGCTTTGATTTCGCCCCAACCTAAACCGAGATCGGTATTCAGTTGATAACGGTCTTCATATTCTTTGTCTCGCACACGGCGATCACTACGGTTAACGCGATCGCGATAACCACGATTCCAATCAACCGTATAAATAAAGCTCTCGATCTCATCAGCGCTCATACCTGTCGCATAAAGACCACCAACGTATGCGCCCATGCTGGTACCGGTAATGTAATCAACCGGAATTTGCATCTCTTCTAGGGCTTTAAGCACACCGATGTGAGCTGCACCTTTTGCCCCACCACCAGCAAGAACGACAGCAACGGTTGGCCTTTTATGAGCTTGTTTAAGTTCAACATGTTCTGATGAATCAACCTGTGCTGCAGTAGCGGCAAACAGTTGAAAACTGATCACAGTACCGACAATACCCAAGCTACTCACTAACCAACGAGAAATCATTATCTAAACTATCCTTGTCATTCTTTTCTGTTATGACTTTACCACTGAAAAAGCTTCTTTAGCCACTGTTTTGGTTGACTTTCACAGCCCTTTTTAATGCTGCCACTTTCATCCCAGACCGGCAATTTGACTGTACCACCACAGTCAAACTCTAACGCCCCTTCAGAAGTTCGAGTAAAGCTAGCGGTCGCAATTCCTGTTGGCCAAGGCAGTAATAGTTGTTCAGGCGTTCTTTGCTTCAGATAATCGGCATAGACACGCAACGCACCGCTAGAACCGGTTAGTTTAGTCGGTTTATTATCATCTCGGCCTAACCAAATCGTCGTGACTTCACGACCATCAACACCCACGAACCAACTGTCTCGACTGTCATTACTTGTGCCCGTTTTACCAGCTAACCCAGCCCATGCAAACTGACCTTGTAAGAAACGACCTGTACCTTCCGATACACCCCGCTTCATCGCATAGGTTGTTAACCAAGCTGCCTGCTGGTCAACGCTTTGCGATACACGAGGAATCGATTGATACAGAACTTCGCCATCATTATCAACAACAGAACGAAGTGCAGACAAAGGCGCAATGCGACCAGAGTTGGTAATGGTTTGGTACATCTGAGCAACTTGGAACGGAGTCAGTGAGAACGAACCCAAAAACATCGACGGTACTGGGCGAATCTCATTTTTATCGACACCCAGCTTACCAATGGTGTCCGAGACGCTATCAATGCCTAACTGCATGCCTAAACGAACGGTAGGTACGTTATAAGACTTAGAAAGCGCCACATACAAGGGCACATAGCCACGGAACTTACGATCGAAGTTTCTTGGGCTCCATACGCTGCCCTTACTGCCTTTCAAGCTCAGTGGGGAGTCCTTCAATGTTGTCGCCAACGTATACTTCTGAGGTTGTTCCAATGCGGTTAAGTAGATGGCAGGCTTAACCAAAGAACCAATAGGGCGACTCGCATTCAAAGCACGGTTAAAACCATCGTAACCGGTACGTTTACCACCAACCATCGCTCGGATTTCACCAGTATTGCGATCCACGGCAATAGCTGCGGCTTCCAGTTTGTTACCTGCCGTTTTCGATAAATCAGGCACTTTACGAGCAATCGACTTTTCTAACTTGTCTTGGGAAACGGGATCCAGAGAGGTAAAGACTCGAATCCCTTTTTTCGCTTCAAATCGATCGCCTACATACTTCTTAAGCTCAATGTTTACTTGCTGGAAGTAAGCTGGCTGACGACTAGCAATACGTGGGTTGTCTTGAATATCCAAATCACGACTCGCCGCTTCTTCGTATTGTCGCGGAGTTAATATGTCTTGCTGCATCAATAAGCGAAGAACCAGATCGCGTCGAGTCTTAGCACGTTCAGGGTAACGAACCGGATTGTAATACGACGGTCCTTTCACCATACCCACCAGCAGTGCTAGTTGATCGATGCGGAGCTCTTGAATAGGTTGACCGAAATACAAACGAGATGCCAAGCCGAAACCATGAATCGCTTGCCCACCATTTTGCCCAAGGTAAACCTCGTTTAAGTAAGCCTCTAGAATACGGTCTTTGCTGTAACGATGGTCCAAGATAAGCGCAATGTAGGCTTCACGAACCTTACGCCACAATGTACGTTCACTGGACAAGAACAGGTTTTTTGCCAGCTGTTGTGTCAGCGTACTACCCCCCTGTACCGTTCGCCCAGCTTTGACGTTAACGACCATTGCACGAGCGATTGCTAATGGCGATACCCCATCGTGTTGATAGAAGCTTCGGTCTTCAGTTGCTAATAAGGCATCAACCATCACTTCTGGGAACTGATTACGTTTTAAGAACAGGCGTTGCTCATCGTTACTTTTTTCAAGCATACCCAACATTTTCGGCTCAACACGTAGATAGCCCATGTCGCCTTTCTTCTCTAGCGACTGTATACGAGTTAACTCGTTACCGTTGAAATGCAGCATTACATGACGATCCGCTTCCGGTCCATCGACAAACTCGAACGGACGACGAATCATTTCAATCTTGGTTGAAGAAGAAGAGTACTCACCTGGGTGACGAGGAGAATTCACTTTACGGTAATTAAGTACATCCAGTTCATTCTTAACCTGTACCAAACTCACCGCAGTCCCCGGAGACAGATCCAACACACGAGCATAAACAACGGTTGGCAGATCAAAAAGCTGACCTTCAAAACGCTGCTTAACCACTGAATCCAGATAAATACCGACGAACAACAGCAATGCGGCAAGTGCTAAGCCAGCTTTCCAAGAAATGCCCCACAGAATCTTCAACCAACCTCTCTTGCCAGACGGCTTAGCCTTAGGTTTAGTCTTTTTCGCTGCTGATCTTGGCTTTCTAGGCTTGCCTTTGGTCGCTGGTGACTTCTTTGCTGGCGCTTTTTTAGGTGGTGCCTTTTTTGGCGTTAACATTTTGGTCATCATCGGTTCAACTGTCGTTTAGTTTTAGTGGTTGCTACATGATTAGCAGGGTCATCCGGCCAAGGATGTTTGGGGTAACGGCCTTTCATCTCTTTTTGTACTTCTTTGTACGCGCCAGCCCAAAAGCCGGCTAAATCCTGAGTAATTTGCAGTGGTCGTTGCGCAGGAGAAAGCAACTCAAGCACCACCTTTTTACGCCCTTGGGCAATCAAGGGGGAATCTTGCTCACCAAAGACTTCCTGCATTCGAACAGAGATCATTGGCTCAGATTTATATTGATAACGAATCGACTTCTTACTGCCCGTTGGCATCAGGTAATTAGTCGGTAGCCATTGATCTATTTCTTGATTCAGAGGCCAGCCAAGATAAGCCGACAATGCTTGTTCAATCGATACATTCGACAGCCCTTTGGCTGACTTAATGCCATTCAGATAGGGTGATAGCCACTCATCAAGATGTTCAATCAAACTCGCATCATCCATCGCTGGCCAATCATGCTCTGGCATCCAAAGCTGTGCGCAGCGTACACGCTCAACGAGCTGTTTAGCTGAAGACGTCCAATGTAAGCGCTCCAGTCCGCAGCGAGCGATATAATTGAGTAGCGCTTGGCTCGCCTGATTCGCATCGGGTTCTGGTAAAGCTTTGGTGCTGATAATCAACTTCCCCAAAGACACTCGCTGCTCTGCCACTAAGCGACCACGCTTCTCATCCCAATCGGCGTAATCGGAACACACAAACAGTTTTGGAAATTCAACTTCTAGCTGCGCAATATCAACCGCGGTAGCTAAGAAAACTTGACTGGCTCGCCCTGTGCTGCGCATCAAATCAATCACAACGATATAGTCATTATTCGCCAATGGATCATCATCACGAACTTCAGCACCGTGACCATTCGCCAGAAGAAAAGCACTGCTGCTCGCACTTCTCGCTTGTGCAATTCGGTCTGGGAATGCAAAACAAAGCACTAATGGTAGCAATGATTCATCGAGTTGTGACAAATCCAGGTGATGATTGAGTTTGCTGGCGAGACTTTTCGCTCGCTGCATCACACCACTGTTTTTCGAGTGCTTTCTTTGCTTAAGTCGATGTAGCGAGTGTTGAATATCCGTCACGTTACGTTCAGGTTCTTCGAGTAAAGCGGCGGCGACAATTGCGACATTCAACAAGGCTTGGCTGTTTTGTTGCGCTTTGATCAGCATACTGGCGTTCCGTGGCTCAATACCTAAGCGCTGGGCTTGCTTTCCGACTGGAGTAAATTGCCCATTACTATCTAATAAATCAAGCTCTTGTAACAGTTCTGTCGCTTGCTCAATCGATGCCTGTGGCGGAACATCTAACCAATGAAGCTCATCGGCACTACTTGCTCCCCATTGCGTCAATTCAGCCACCAGCGAAGAGAGATCAGAATGAAGTATTTCAGGATCAGGAACGGATGGTTGTTGCATCAACTGTGTTTCACTGTACAAGCGAACACATAAGCCTTCTTCGATTCGCCCAGCACGACCCGCTCTTTGTTCTGCTGAGGATTGTGAGATTTTTACTTGCTCAAGTTTGGTGATTCCAGTTTTCAAATCGAACTTTGCTACTCGCTCCAATCCCGAATCAACAACTAAGCGAATCCCCTCAATCGTCAAAGAAGTTTCCGCAATGTTAGTGGCTAATACCACTTTTCGACGCCCTTTCACCGATGGCTCGATCGCTCTCTGCTGCTGTTCAAAACTCAATTGGCCATACAACGGACACACGTCAATATCACTGACAAGTTGCCCAAGTTGTGATTCCACTTGTTTTATCGCCGAGACACCCGGTAAGAAAGCCAAAAGTGAACCCGATTCTTTCTCCATCAGAGAACGAATCACGTTGACCATCTTAGGTGCTAAATATTCATTCGAGCCTAATGGCTGATAGCGGAAGTCGACAGGGAAAGTTCGGCCTTGCGATTCAACATACTTGGCATCAGGTAACAAAGATTGCAGAGCGCGTTGATCTAAGGTTGCCGACATCACCACCACTTTTAGATCGTCACGCAGCGCATCTTGGATCTCCAAGCTAAACGCCAATGCAGTATCTGCGTGAATGCTGCGTTCATGAAATTCATCAAAGATCACCATATCAACCCCAGTCAATTCAGGGTCGGTTTGGATCATTCTCGTCATGATCCCTTCAGTCACGATTTCCAAGCGAGTCGCACTACTGGTTTTAGATTCACCACGAACCCTATAACCTATGCTCTCTCCCACTTTATCTCCTAGTTGGCTCGCTAAGTAAGTAGCAATATTCCTTGCAGCCAAACGCCTTGGTTCAAGCATAATGATTTTGCCTTGAACAGCATTAGTTTTAACCAACTGTAAAGGGAAGAATGTTGATTTACCGGCACCGGGAGCGGCCTTTAGAATAAGTTGAGTGTGTGTTTGTACGCCAGCGAGCAGATCTGGCATCACAGCTTCTATGGGCAGTTGTGGCAATGGGTGAACCTTGTGGTGTAATGTTGGCAACATTGTACATAAAAACCTACCTCTCTAAATAAGTAATATGCACTTCAATCCTCCATTAGAGCCAGCGACTCTTATTAAACGCTATAAACGCTTTCTCACTGACATCCAACTTCCAGACGGCAGCGAGCGTACTATCCACTGCGCTAACACCGGAGCGATGACAGGATGTGCGACTCCTGGCAATACGGTGTGGTACTCAACGTCAGACAATGCAAAAAGAAAGTACCCAAACAGCTGGGAGATCTCAGAAACAGACAAAGGTCACCGTATTTGTGTAAATACTGCGCGGGCAAACCAGCTAGCGGTGGAAGCAATTGAAAATGGGACTATAGTTGAACTCTTAGGTTATAACGCGTTACGAACCGAAGTGAAATATGGCAGTGAGAATAGTCGCATTGATATTCTGCTTGAAGATAACGAAAAGCCGCCTTGCTATATCGAAGTAAAAAGCGTCACTTTGCTCGACGAAGAAGTGTCAACTAAGCAACAAATATCAACTAAACAACAAGCGTCGACCGAAGGGCAAGGTTTTTTCCCTGATGCAGTAACAACTAGAGGCCAAAAACATCTGCGAGAACTCACAGAAATGGTCGAATCTGGAAGTAGAGCCGTACTTTTATTCACTGTTTTACATTCAGGCATTGAAAAAGTGTCTGCGGCACACCATATAGACGCCAAATATTCGTTATTACTAAAACAAGCACAAGACGCTGGAGTTGAAGTTCTTTGCTATAAAGCAGAGCTCAGCAGTACTCAAATACAACTAAAACAAGCCGTTGAATTTATCAATAGCTAAGCAAAAATGCTGAACTATTCACATTGATTGCAAGTTTTAACAAGAGTATTTGCCACCATTCGTTCTTTCTGCTATAGATACCCGCCTTAAAATTAGCTGCTTTGCAGTTGACTAGGTGTAAATAGGAGATGCTGTATGCCAGAATCTAAGAAAAAAGCGCTAGGCATCCTAGCCATCGCAGGTGTTGAACCGTACCAAGCAAAGACAGGTGAAGAGTACATGTCACCTGAGCAAACGGAACATTTTACAAAAATTTTATCAGCTTGGCGCAACCAGCTCAGGGAAGAAGTTGATCGTACTGTGCACCACATGCAGGACGAAGCAGCGAATTTTCCAGATCCTGTTGACCGAGCTTCTCAAGAAGAAGAATTCAGCCTAGAGTTACGTAACCGTGACCGTGAGCGCCGTCTTATCAAGAAAATTGAGAAGACACTAGATAAGATCGAAGAAGACGATTTCGGCTTCTGCGACTCTTGCGGTGTCGAGATTGGTATTCGTCGTCTTGAAGCTCGTCCAACTGCTGACCTTTGTATTGACTGTAAAACACTTGCAGAGATCAAAGAGAAACAGATGCAAGGTTAATTCTTGCGGATGTAAAGAAAGGGAGCTTTGGCTCCCTTTTTTGTTTGTTCTAAAAAGCGGGTTATATCGTTGTTGATAGCGATAAACTAATCGCCAAACGTCTTAAGAATCGGCTACTGCGGTACCATCAAGATTAGGTTTTCACTTATGAATTATATCGGACGCTTTGCACCATCACCGTCAGGTCCTCTTCATTTTGGCTCACTGGTTGCTGCTCTTGGTAGCTACTTTCAAGCGAAATCTCACCAAGGACAATGGTTAGTTCGTATGGAAGACCTAGATCCACCAAGAGAAATGGCTGGCGCTGCAGACCTCATTCTTAAGACGCTTGAGGCTTACCACCTGTATTGGGACGGTGAAGTCGTTTATCAAAGCCAGCGTCATGACCTATATCAAGCTCAAATTGATCAATGGGTCACTGACAATCAGGCCTACTACTGTCAATGTACCCGTAAGCAGATAAAGTCCTTGGGTGGGTTTTATAGTGGCCACTGCCGGGACAAAGGTTTGGTTGATTCAGGCGAACAGGCGGTGCGCTTGTGCATGGACTTTCCCATCGAGTCCTTTGACGATGTTCGTCACGGCACTATTCAAATTCCCAAAGCATTGGCTGAAGAAGATTTTATTATCAAACGCAGAGATGGGTTGTTTGCCTATAACTTGGCAGTTGTCCTTGATGACATCGAACAAGGGGTAACAGAAGTCGTTAGAGGTGCAGATCTGATAGAACCAACAGGTCGACAAATCAGTTTGTATAAGACGCTCAAGCAAAAAAACGTGAGCTACTTGCACTTACCATTGGCAACCGATGGCTTGGGGAATAAACTGTCAAAACAAAATCATGCCACCGCGATAGATCTCGACAACCCAAAACCGACGTTAATCAATGCGATGCGATTCTTAGGTTTTGATATCCCGAATGCTCTTTTCGAAGCGTCAATGGATGAAGTTTTATTGTGGGGCTGCCAGCAATGGAACGTCAATCAGTTACCTGATAGTTTACAAAAAGAGCACAGCAATGAGTTCGAAACTAACGGCAAATCGCAATAACGATACATAAAAATACCCTAACAAATACCTGTGACTAAGCAGACGATGTTCTCAAATGGCTCGCGCTAAGCTATTATTAGCCGCAATTAAACTCTGCACTACCACTTTGGACTAAGAGAAAAACAAAGCTGGCGATACCTACTTTGTTATAAACTAATGAATACAAACGACAATACCCCAAGCGAACAACGCGGATTCCACGAATTAGCTCTGAATATTTATACTCGTCAAGAGCACAATATTTCACGCAAGCAGATCAGCGACAATGCACTTAAAGTGTTATATCGCCTGAATGGTGCGGGTTTTGACGCATTTCTAGTCGGTGGTGGTGTACGCGACATCTTATTAGGCTCTCAGCCAAAAGATTTTGATATCGCGACCAACGCAACGCCAGAGCAAATCAAGCACCTATTCAGAAACTGTCGCCTTATCGGTCGACGTTTTCGCTTGGCACATATCATGTTTGGTCGTGACATCATTGAAGTAGCAACTTTCCGTGGTCACCACCAAGAGCCATCGAAAAACGTTTCTGCGCAATCTGACGAAGGTATGTTGCTACGCGATAACGTGTACGGCAATGTTGATGAAGATGCAGAACGTCGTGACTTCACAATCAATGCGATGTACTACAACATTGCAGACTACAGCATCCACGATTACGCGGGTGGGGTAGAAGATTTAGAAGATAAGCTGATCCGCCTGATTGGCGACCCAGAAACGCGTTACCGCGAAGACCCAGTACGCATGCTACGTGCAATGCGCTTCGCCGCTAAACTGGATTTTGATATTGAGGAAGATACAGCCGACCCAATTGAAGAGTTAGCACACCTTCTAAAAGATATCCCAGCAGCGCGCCTTTACGAAGAGTCTCTAAAATTACTGCAATCAGGTCACGGTTTAGAAACCTACCACTTGATGCGTGAGTACAACCTGTTCCAGCAGATGTTCCCTTCCGTAGCGGAGCACTTCACAGAAGGCTACGACTCACATACCGAGCAAATGCTTGATTTGGTACTCGACTCGACTGACCTTCGCATCGAAGATGGCAAGCGAGTAAACCCCGCGTTTATGTTTGCTGCAATGCTTTGGTACCCAATGAACAAGTTGGCAGACAAGCTTGTCGCTGAACAGGGTATGGCGCACTACGATGCGATCATGGAAGCAAGTAACATCATTCTTGATCGACAAGTAAAATCAATTGCGATTCCTCGTCGCCATACCGCAACCATTCGCGAAGTTTGGCAACTGCAACTACGACTGCCTCGCCGCAACGGTAAACGTGCCGTTCGCCTGATGGAACTCAATAAGTTCCGTGCTGGCTACGATTTCCTAGAAATGCGTGGCGAAATTGAAGGTGGCGAAACCAAAGAACTCGCAAAATGGTGGGAGCGTTATCAGACAGCAGGACGCAATATGCGTCAAGCGATGGCTAATGACGTAGCAGCACCATCAAAGTCGGGTCATCGCCGCCGTAAGACTTACAGGAACAAAAAGAGTAAGCAATCAGAATGATAACGGCTTACATTGCGGTCGGCAGTAATCTTGCCGACCCCGTTAGCCAAGCAAACTTGGCTATCGAAACGCTAAAGAATCTTCCGCGAACAACGTTTGTTGCGACCTCACAGCTATATAGTAGCACTCCAATGGGGCCGCAAAACCAACCCGACTACATCAACGCGGTAGTAGCAATTAGAACAGAATTAACGCCAATTGAACTGCTTGATTGCACTCAAAAGATCGAGCAAGAGCAAGGGCGCGTCCGTAAAGACGAGCGTTGGGGGCCAAGAACCTTGGATCTCGATATCGTGTTATACGGCAATGAGGTGATCGATTCAGAGCGCTTAACCGTTCCTCATTACGGAATGAAAGAAAGAGAATTTGTGCTCTACCCGCTTGCTGAAATCGCACCAAGTTTACAACTCCCTGATGGGACTGAGCTGACAGAACTACTAAAAATAGTAGATAAGAACGGGCTCAATGTTTGGCAGCAATAGCCAAGCGCATTAAGGAAAATCAATGAAAAAAGTAACCATTAACGACCTAATCAAGTGCAAACAAGAAGGCCGTAAATTCGCGACGTCGACAGCTTATGATGCGAGCTTTGCTCAATTATTCGAAAGCCAAGATATGCCAGTTCTACTTGTCGGTGACTCACTTGGCATGGTTCTACAAGGTCGTAACGATACATTACCAGTAACCGTTGAAGATATTGCTTACCATACTCGCTCAGTACGTGCCGGTAGCCCAAACTGTCTTCTTATGGCTGACATGCCATTCATGAGTTACGCCACACCAGAGCAAGCCTGTGAGAACGCAGCAACCTTAATGCGCGCTGGTGCGAACATGGTGAAAATCGAAGGCGGAAGCTGGTTGATTGAAACTGTGAAGATGCTAACAGAACGTGCTGTACCAGTATGTGCACACTTAGGCTTAACGCCTCAATCGGTAAACATTTTTGGCGGTTACAAAGTTCAAGGTCGCGACAACGAGCAAGCCGATAAAATGGTTGCTGATGCGCTAGCGCTACAAAATGCAGGTGCTCAAATCGTTCTTCTTGAATGTGTACCAGCTTCATTAGCAAAAAGAATTACAGAAGCTTGTGACGTACCGGTTATCGGTATCGGCGCAGGTAATGTTACCGATGGTCAGATCTTGGTTATGCATGACATGTTCGGTATTTCTGCGAACTACATGCCGAAATTCTCTAAGAATTTCCTAGCTGAAACAGGTGATATGCGTAAAGCCGTCGCTCTATACAAAGAAGAAGTAGAGAGCGCACTTTTCCCTGATGATGCTCATACAATCGCTTAGGAGTAACTATGCAAACTTTTGCTGAGATAGCGGCTCTTCGTGAGCAGATTAAACAGTTTAAGCGTGATGGACGTACGGTTGCTTTTGTCCCAACAATGGGAAACCTACATGAAGGTCACCTAACTCTGGTCAAGAAAGCTCGTGAACTGGCTGACATTGTTGTTGTAAGCATTTTTGTTAACCCAATGCAGTTTGATCGCGCCGACGACCTAAATAACTACCCTCGTACGTTAGAAGCCGATTTAAACAAACTAACAGGAGAAGGTGTTGAGTTAGTCTTTACGCCAACACCAGAGGTTATGTACCCAGATGGATTGGACAAACAGACGTTTGTTGAAGTCCCTGGTATATCTCATATGCTTGAAGGTGCCTCTCGCCCAGGTCATTTCCGCGGTGTATCAACAATTGTCACGAAACTGTTTAATATCGTTCAGCCAGACTTTGCATGCTTCGGTGAGAAAGATTTCCAACAACTTGCTGTGATTCGCCAGATGACAACTGACTTAGCGCTAGACATTGAAGTTGTGGGCGTAGCGACTGTTCGTGAAATGGATGGTTTAGCCATGAGCTCTCGCAATAGCAACCTAACGATTGACGAACGTCAGCGAGCTCCAGTTCTAGCGCGCACTATGCGTTGGATCAGCAGTGCTATTCGTGGTGGTCGTGATGATTACGCGTCTGTCATTGAAGATGCAACAGACCAACTACGCGCAGCAGACCTGCAACCGGATGAAATATTCATTTGTGATGTAAAAACGTTACAAGCGATCACTTCAGAATCGACTCAAGCAGTGATTCTAATGTCGGCTTTCCTAGGTAAGACTCGTCTTATCGACAACCAAGTTTTAGATTTGGTCACGGAAACGAAAGAAGAAGTGAAAGAAGAAACTGCTGAGTAATCGCTTTCTTCTCTTTACGTAAACCAGGTTCTACCGCAAAGCACAAATGAAAAACATAAAAAAGGTCGATGTAATATCGACCTTTTTCTTTGCCTGCGATTCAGGATAATTAATAGCTCCTAGATAACTAATAGATCCTGGATAACTAATAGCTCTTGGATAACTAAAAGTTAACTACGTAAGCCGATCCCCTTTGTAACTAAGTAATGTGCAATGCCATACAGCACGACAATAAACACACCTAGTACGCCAAACGACGTCACAATACCCACATCAGACACACCCAAAAAGCCATATCTGAACGCGTTTACCATATACACGATAGGGTTCAACTTCGATACACCTTGCCAGAATTCAGGCAATAGACTGATCGAGTAGAAAACACCACCGAGATACGTCAGCGGCGTTAAAATGAAGGTTGGGATAATAGAAATATCATCAAACGTACGTGCGAATACCGCGTTGATCAAACCACCCAGAGCAAACACAACCGACGTGAGAAATACCGTCGCAATGATCACGCCCCAGTGGTCGACTTGAAGGTCAACAAAGAACAGCGATACAAAGGTGACGATAGTGCCCACTAACAAGCCACGCACCACGCCGCCCATTACGAAGCCGGCGATAATCACGTAGTTAGGAACAGGTGCTACAAGCAGCTCTTCAATGTTCTTCTGGAATTTGGCACTAAAGAACGATGAAGCAACGTTGGAATATGAGTTGGTGATCACCGACATCATGATCAGACCGGGCACAATGTATTCCATGTAGCTAAAGCCGTTCATTTCACCAATACGCGCACCAATCAGGTTACCGAAGATGATGAAGTAAAGCGTCATGGTAATCGCTGGCGGTACCAGAGTTTGCACCCAGATACGCGTGAAGCGATTGATCTCTTTGGTCAACAAGCTGCAGAAAGCGGTCCAATATAGGCTGTACATATTATTTATTCCCCTCACGGACGATACTCACAAATAGCTCTTCTAGGCGGTTTGCTTTGTTACGCATAGAGAGAACTTTTACCTGCTGCTCACTCAATTGATCAAAGATGGTATTCAAACCTCGATTCTTGTCGATTTCGATTTCTAGCGAGCCATTAACCATCACTTGGCTATTCACACCTTCAAGTTTAGGTTCAGTCGCACCCTCTTCAAGATCAAGAATAAAGGTCTCGGCACTCAACTTACCCAACAGCGACTTCATTGTGGTGTTCTCAATCAACTCACCACGATTGATGATACCAATGTTACGACACAGCATTTCCGCTTCTTCTAGATAGTGCGTAGTCAAAATAATGGTGATGCCCTGCTTCTCGTTGATCTCCTTGAGGAATTCCCACATTGAACGACGCAATTCAATATCAACACCCGCCGTTGGTTCATCAAGAATCAACAAATGAGGCTCATGCATCAGTGCACGCGCGATCATCAAACGACGCTTCATACCGCCAGATAAGTTACGCGCACGTTCGCCACGCTTTTCCCACAAATCGAGCTGAGATAAGTACTTTTTAGCGCGTTCTTTAGCAAGAGCTTTCGGTACACCGTAGTAACCGGCTTGTTGTAGCACGATCTGCTCAACCGTTTCGAACGGGTTAAAGTTAAACTCTTGCGGGACTAAACCTAAGTTCAACTTCGCTAGCTCCAGATCGGTATCAATGTCGTAGCCAAACACTTTCACCTTGCCTGACGTTTTATTAACCAGTGAAGAGATAACACCAATGGTGGTGGATTTACCCGCACCATTTGGGCCAAGTAGTGCGTAAAAGTCGCCTTTTTCTACTTGTAAACTCACGCCCTTAAGAGCCTCAAAGCCCCCTGCATAAGTTTTTCTTAGTTGCTCAATTTCTAATGCATACATAGAGATAGACTGCCATTTGCTATAGATAAGATGTTGATGGCCGAATTTGAGGAAGAGAGTAATGCTTAATACGAGCTAGCAGAAAACTAACTCAAACTTGTTTACTCGGCCATTTTGCAAACAAGTTTATCGTTGATTAACGATTAATACAAATACCGAGTGAGGCTTTCTTTCGAAAGCGAACAAGAATATTAGGTACGTAAAGAGCAATTCAGTGTTCAGTAAACATAAAAAATGCCGTTAAGTTATTAACTTAACGGCATTAATCACCAATACTATATTTGGCGTCTATAACTGATTCATGTGAAATTATTGCTGAAGATTAAACCGAGTCAAATTGATGTTCATCTCTATCAACATAGCTTGTTGCAGCTGTCAGGGCTTCATATCTGAATCGATAAGTATTGGATTCAGGTACAAGGTCAATCACATGGAATTTTTCTAATTGCTGACGAGTATTCTCATTAGGACACAATAAGTACACTTCACACTGCGCATCTAGGGCATCTTTAATCGCATTTTCTAGCGCTAAGCCAACGGTAACATCAATCATAGGCACATCAGTTAGGTCTAAGATCATCGCTTCATAATCAGAAATGCTCGAGTGTTGACGTGAAATCGCTTTTGAAACACTGAATATCATCGGCCCAGAAAGGTAGAAGAACAGCACTTTACCATTGGCACTATCCAGTAACTGACGTTCACTGTCAGTCAATGGGATATCGTCTTCATCATCGCCATCACTGATCGCCTTAACTTGTCTAGCTTGCTCTCGACTTAGCCTTTCAATGATCAGAATGTTTGAGATAAAAACGCCCAGCCCGACCGCAATAATTAGATCAACGAATACGGTTAATAACATCACACCGTACATGACACCCATGCCGGCATAACTCACCTTGTGTGCGCGCTGAATAAAACTCCAATCAAGGATGTTGAAACCGACATACATCGCGATACCAGCCAACACAGCCATAGGGATCGGTTCTGTTAAGCCTCCCGCAACCAATACCACTAGCGCAAGCACCAAAGCACGAATAACACCAGAAAGCGGAGAACGAGCCCCTACCTGAATGTTGGTCACGGTGCCCATGGTTGCGCCCGCACCGGGTAGCGCACCAAACAGACCAGAAATCATATTCGCAATGCCTTGGCCACGAAGTTCTTTGTCTGAATCATGCTCTTTACGAGTCAATGAATCTCCGATAACCGCAGTCAAAAGCGTATCAATACAACCAAGAGTACCTAGCACCAAAGCATCGATAACCATTGTGGTGAATTGCTCAGAGCTGATAGTCGGAATAACAAGAGAAGGTAAGCCTGCGGGAATTTCACCAATACGGCGAATAGAATCGGTATCAAAGATAATAACGGATAAGAGCGTTACAGCCACTAAAGCGACCAATTGAGCGGGCACATACTTACGATATTTAGCAGGAAAACCGAAAAGGATACCAAGCGTTAACACCCCCAAAAACAGCTCACTGACTTTCAGATTTGCTAGCGTATCAGGAAGTGCCGAAAGTGTGCCCATCACTCCGCCAGAAGGGGCTGCGTGCCCTAGCAAAGGAGAAAGCTGCAGAATGACAAGAATCACGCCGATACCGGACATAAAGCCAGATATCACGCTATATGGCATCAAAGTGACGTACTTTCCTAGCTTTAATGTACCGAGTAATATCTGAAAAGCACCCGCCATCATTACCACGGTAAAGGTCATTGCCATCCCGGTTTCAGGGTACTTGGCCACCATGCTGGTCATTACTGCCGTCATGATCACTGTCATCGGCCCGGTAGGCTCTGATATCAAGCTGCTTGAGCCACCAAACAATGCCGCAAATAGGCCCACCATGATGGCGCCCCAAAGGCCAGCTTCCGCGCCCGCACCAGAAGCGACACCAAATGCCAACGCTAAAGGCAATGAGATGATGGCTGTAGTTACACCGCCAAACATATCTCCTTTGAGATTGATATCCGTAAAACGACTTCCAAACAAAACACACCTTCCTGATGATGAAATGACAAACCTTATCACTTTAACAAATGTATCAACGGTTCAGAAAGTGTTAATTTAATCACACTATTCGTCTCTTATATTCGGATTATGCCTTTTACGCTAAGTTAATGATTTTAACGACTAGTACACGTCAGATGAGTACTATTTGACACAGTTTTTACAAGATTGAATTTGTAACATTGTGTATAGTTAGAGTTCTTAATTAAGGGATGTAAGACGCAAAATGCCAGAGATTAAACAGCTTTTTGAAAACAACTCTAAATGGTCAGAAGAAATTCGCTCTCAACGACCAGAGTATTTTACAACGCTTGAAGAGGGTCAAAGCCCTGGTTTTCTATGGATAGGCTGCTCAGATAGCCGCGTTCCGGCCGAGCGTCTCACTGGTTTGTATTCTGGCGAACTGTTTGTTCACCGAAATGTCGCTAATCAAGTAGTTCATACCGACCTAAACTGCTTATCAGTAGTGCAATACGCTGTCGATGTACTCAAAGTGAAACACGTTATTGTTTGTGGTCACTACGGCTGTGGCGGTGTTAACGCAGCGATAGATAACCCTAAACTGGGTCTTATCAACAACTGGCTACTCCACATACGCGATAACTATCTTAAGTACCGTAAGCAAATTGAATCTCTGCCTCGTGAACAATGGGGTGACAAGTTATGCGAAATTAACGTTGCAGAACAAGTCTACAATCTTGGTAACTCGACCATCATGCAAAGCGCATGGGAACGTGGACAAGATATTGAAATCCACGGTGTGGTTTATGGTATTGGTAATGGCAAGCTGCAAGATCTTGGTGTTCGTTGCTCAAGTAATGATACTTTAGAAAACAGCCACTTAGCGGCACTTGATAAAATCCTATCGTCTCCAATCCTAGGTTAATTCTTAACGTCTAACCAATAGATATAAGAAAGAATAGATATAAGAAAGGCTCGCGTTTTGCGAGCCTTTTTTGTTTGTGTTCAACAGAGTCGTTATTACTCTTGAGGTACAACTTTACCGATATACGGTAGGTGACGATATTTTTGTGCGTAGTCGATACCCACACCAACAACGAATTCATCTGGGATTTCAAAACCAATCCACTTTGTGTCTACAATAACTTCACGACGAGAAGGCTTGTCTAATAACGTACAAATTTCGATAGATTTAGGACCACGCAGGCTCAGAATTTCTTTTACTTTAGTCAGCGTGTTACCAGTATCGATAATGTCTTCTACAAGTAGAACATCTTTACCTTGGATGTCATCATCAAGGTCTTTCAAAATACGAACATCACGTGAGCTTTCCATGCCGTTGCCGTAGCTAGAGGCTGTCATGAAATCCACTTGGTGAGTTAAATCGATAGCACGAGCAAGATCCGCCATAAAGACAAAAGATCCGCGCAATAAGCCAACTAAAACTAGATCTTCGCTACCTTGGTAGTGCTCCGTGATCTGCTTGCCTAGTTCGTTCACTCGATCCTGAACTTCTTGCTCAGAGATCATGACTTCAACTGTATGCTTCATACTGCTCTCATTTTATTTGGTGATTGCGACGAATGTTGACACTTTCGTCAGTTGTGTCGCTCAATTTTGTGCGTAAGTCTAGCACTGCTCAAATACCCACACCACCTTATGGTTCGAATTTACTGTTAGATTCTCAATGAAATGTGCATTGGTGCGTTATCCAATACTCGCATCCTTTCACATCAACACTGATCACGCTTTATGTATCAAGTTTGATGTAACTGTCTATAAAACAAGCACAAGGGATTGACCATTCACATATGCACCATTACACTCATCTTGGCTTAAATAATAATAAAATCATTAATATAAAAATTCGTTGGCAAGGAAAAACAATATGGACTCAATAACGAAGAGACCTAGAACTAGGCTTTCACCCTTAAAAAGAAAACTTCAATTGATGGAAATCGCACTTGAAGTATTCTCTCGCCGTGGCATTGGCCGCGGTGGACACGCTGATATTGCCGACATCGCTCAGGTGTCAGTAGCAACAGTATTTAACTACTTCCCTACCCGTGAAGATCTGGTTGATGAAGTACTTAACCACGTTGTTCGTCAATTCTCGAACTTCCTTTCAGACAACATTGACCTAGATATTCACGCAAAAGAAAATCTACATAATATTGCGACTGAAATGGTGACGTTAGTGGCTCAAGATAGCAATTGGTTAAATGTATGGTTCGAATGGAGTGCATCAACTCGCGATGAAGTGTGGCCTCTGTTTGTAACCACTAACCGCACTAACCAGATGTTAGTACAAAACATGTTTAGCAAGGCGATTGAACGCGGCGAAGTCTGTGACGATCACGATCCTAAACATCTAGCAAATCTATTCCACGGCATTTGCTACTCGCTATTCATCCAAGCGAAACGTGTAGATACGCAAGAAGAACTTTCGACCTTGACGGATAGCTACTTGAACATGCTGTGCATTTATAAGTAGATTCGATCTTCGAACAAAACTAAAGGGTTGGCTTTTACGCTAACCCTTTTTTATTTCCTCTCACCTAATCAGATTCCCTATTCCTTCCTTCGTCACTCTAAAGAATGACGGATATAAAGAACCACTACGCTTAACTTCATCGTCACTATAAACGACAGACAAAAAAATTAATCAGACACTAAAGCCTGAGCTTCCCTATTCCTTCCTTCGTCACTCTAGAGAATGACGGATATAAAGAACCACTACGCTTCACTTCGTCATCCTCAAGAGCGAGGGAGGAGCGAGTTGGGGATCTCTTACAAGCATGACGACCATCTTTTCTTCAGACATAAAAAAACCGCTGACGAATCAGCGGCTTTTAAAAACATTAGCGAGTGGCTAAAGAAGAATTATTTCTTCTTTTTTACTGCTTTTTTGTTTGGAAGGTCAGTGATTGAACCTTCGAATACTTCCGCAGCTAGACCAACAGACTCGTGTAGAGTTGGGTGAGCGTGGATAGTCAGTGCGATATCTTCTGCATCACAACCCATTTCGATTGCTAGGCCGATTTCGCCAAGAAGTTCACCACCGTTAGTACCAACAACAGCACCACCGATTACGCGATGAGTATCTTTATCGAAGATCATCTTAGTCATACCGTCAGCACAGTCTGAAGCGATTGCACGACCAGAAGCAGCCCAAGGGAAAGTAGCAACTTCGTAGTTCAGGCCTTCCGCTTTCGCTTCTTTCTCAGTCTTACCTACCCAAGCAACTTCTGGCTCAGTGTACGCAATTGATGGAATTACTTTAGGATCGAAGTAGTGCTTCTTACCAGAGATAACTTCAGCAGCTACGTGACCTTCATGCACACCTTTGTGAGCAAGCATTGGTTGACCAACAACGTCACCGATCGCGTGGATGTGAGGAACGTTAGTACGCATTTGCTTATCAACATTGATGAAACCACGCTCATCAACTTCGATACCCGCTTTTTCAGCGTCGATAAGTGCACCGTTTGGAACACGACCGATAGCAACAAGAACAGCATCGTAGCGCTCAGCTTCAGCTGGTGCTTTTTTGCCTTCCATTGAAACGTAGATACCATCTTCTTTCGCTTCAACAGCAGTAACTTTAGTTTCAAGCATTAGCTTGAACTTGTTCTTGATGCGTTTAGTGAAGACTTTAACGATGTCTTTATCCGCAGCTGGGATAACTTGATCGAACATCTCAACAACTTCAACTTTAGAACCTAGAGAGTGGTAAACCGTACCCATCTCAAGACCGATGATACCGCCGCCCATGATAAGCAGTTTTTCTGGTACTTCGTTTAGTTCTAGTGCATCCGTAGAATCCCAAATGCGTGGGTCTTCATGTGGGATGAACGGAAGTTTGATTGGGCGAGAACCCGCTGCAATGATTGCATTATCAAAGTTAATTGTTGTCGTTTCTTCGCCAACAACTTCGATGCTGTTAGGACCAGTAAACTTACCGAAACCGTTAACAACAGTAACATTACGCATCTTAGCCATACCGCCAAGACCGCCAGTCAGTTGATCAACTACTTTGTCTTTCCAGATACGAACTTTGTTGATGTCCGTTTGTGGCTCGCCGAATACAACGCCGTGCTCTGCCATCGCTTTTGCTTCTTCAATTACTTTAGATACGTGAAGAAGTGCTTTTGATGGAATACAACCAACGTTTAGACATACACCACCAAGAGTGCTGTAACGTTCAACTAGTACTGTTTCTAGACCTAAATCCGCACAACGGAATGCCGCTGAGTAGCCAGCAGGACCTGAACCAAGTACAACAACTTGGGCTTTAATTTCTTTGCTCATTGTGACCTCTTGTAGTCATTATCCCTAACAGGCTGAGTAGATGTTCTTAAAATTATTGGGCTTTCAAACAGGAAACATTTTACAGAGATGTTAACAGTGTGAAAGTAGCTTTAAGTTAGCCTGTGAGCTAGACAACAATTCCCCCGCAGTTTATGAGAAATGCCGGAAACTGTTCTCTAAAAATAGTCTTTATATAAAGAATTAAGGTGACCCGAAAGTCACCTTAATAATTACTTTCTCAATTACAGTACTAGACGACGAATGTCAGATAGTGCGCTGTTTAGGAAAGTAATGAAGCGTGCACCTTCAGCACCATCGATCACACGGTGATCGTATGATAGAGACAGTGGAAGCTGTAGACGTGGTTGGAACTCTTTGCCATTCCAAACTGGCTTAATTTCAGACTTAGATACACCTAGGATACCTACTTCTGGAGCATTTACGATTGGAGTAAATGCAGTACCGCCAATACCACCAAGGCTAGAGATTGTGAAACAACCGCCTTGCATGTCTGCCGCTGTTAGCTTACCAGAACGTGCTTTCTTAGAAACAGCCATTAGCTCTTCAGATAGCTCGTAAATGCCTTTCTTGTTCACGTCTTTGAAGACAGGAACAACTAGGCCGTTTGGTGTATCAACAGCGATACCCACGTTTACGTACTTCTTAAGAATGATGCTTTCGCCATCTTCAGAAAGAGAAGAGTTAAACGCTGGGAATGCTTCTAGCGCTTTAGCAACAGCTTTCATGATGAACACAAGTGGAGTGATCTTCATGCCAGTGTCTTTCTTCGCTTCGATTGCGTTCTGTTCTTTACGGAATGCTTCTAGCTCAGTGATGTCTGCGTTGTCCCACTGTGTAACGTGAGGGATCATTACCCAGTTACGGTGCAGGTTAGCGCCAGAGATCTTCTTAATCTTAGAAAGCTTCTGAACTTCAGTTTCGCCGAACTTGCTGAAGTCAACTTTTGGCCAAGGTAGTAGACCAAGAGCAGAACCATCGCCGCCTTTGCCAGATGCTGCTGCACCAGACTCAAGACGCTTAAGTGCATCTTTAACGTAAGACTGAACGTCTTCTTTAAGTACGCGACTCTTACGACCAGTACCTTTAACTTTCGCTAGGTTTACACCGAATTCACGAGCTAGACGACGAACAACTGGAGATGCGTGAGCGTACTCGCCGTTCTCTTGGAAGTCGCCAGCTACTGGAGCTACTGCTTCTGCTTTAGGTGCAGGTGCTGCTGCCGGAGCTGCTGCTTGTGCTGGAGCCGCTACTGCTACTGGAGCTGCGCCTTCAACAACAAAAGTCATGATTGAAGAGCCTGTTGACACTTTGTCACCAGCTGCAATCTTGATTTCTTTTACTGTACCAGCGAATGGTGCAGGCACTTCCATTGAAGCTTTGTCGCCTTCAACAGTAATTAGAGATTGCTCTTCTTCTACTGTATCGCCAACCGCTACCATGATTTCAGTAACTTCTACTTCGTCACCACCGATATCAGGAACGTTCACTTCTTTCTCAGCAGATGCTGCTGGAGCCGCTGCAACTGGTGCCGCCGCTGGAGCAGGAGCTGCTGCAACTGGAGCGCCAGAGCCTGCCACTTCAAATACCATCACTAGAGAACCAGTAGATACTGAATCACCAGAAGCGATCTTGATTTCTTTAACGATACCAGCGAATGGTGCAGGAACTTCCATTGAAGCCTTGTCACCTTCAACAGTAAGAAGAGATTGCTCTTCTTCTACTGCGTCGCCGATAGCTACCATGATTTCAGTTACTTCAACTTCATCACCGCCGATATCTGGAACGTGAACTTCTTTAAGCTCAGCCGCCGCTGCTGGAGCAGCTGCAACAGGTGCCGCCGCTTCAACTGCTGGCGCAGCCGGTGCTGCTGCAGCACCTTCCGCTTCGAAGATCATGATAAGAGAACCAGTAGAAACAGAATCACCTTCTGAAATCTTGATTTCTTTAACGATACCCGCTTGAGACGCAGGAACTTCCATTGAAGCTTTGTCCCCTTCAACAGTGATCAGTGACTGTTCTTCTTCAACCTTGTCGCCAACGTTTACAAGAATCTCAGTTACTTCAACCTCGTCAGCACCGATGTCTGGTACATTAATTTCGATTGTCATTGTATTTACCTACCTTAATGCCAGTCTTATGCGTATTGCGGGTTAATTTTGTCTGCGTCGATGCCGAATTTAGCAATTGCTTCAGCAACTACTGATTTCTCAACATCACCACGTTTAGCCAGTTCAGTAAGTGCTGCAACAACAACGTAGCCTGCATTTACTTCGAAGTGACGACGTAGGTTTTCACGGCTGTCTGAGCGACCGAAACCGTCAGTACCAAGTACTTTGTAAGACTCAGAAGGCATGAATGCACGTACTTGCTCAGCGTAGTTCTTCATGTAATCCGTAACTGCGATTGCAGGTTCGTTACCAAGAACAGTTGTGATGTAAGGTACTTTCTCTTCAGCTTCTGGGTGAAGCATGTTGTCACGCTCTACCGCTTGGCCGTCACGAGTCAATTCATTGAACGACGTTACAGAGAATACATCAGATGCTACGCCGTACTCTTCGCTCAGGATCTTAGCGGCTTTACGCGCTTCGTTCATGATAGTACCAGAGCTCATTAATTGAACCTTAGACTTAGAACCAGCGTAAGACTCAAGCTTGTAGATACCTTTACGGATGCCTTCTTCAGCGCCTTCTGGCATTGCTGGCATTGCGTAGTTCTCGTTCATTACTGTTAGGTAGTAGTAAACATTCTCTTGGTTCTCACCGTACATGCGACGGATACCGTCTTGCATGATTACCGCTAGCTCGTAAGCAAACGTTGGGTCGTAAGAGATACAGTTAGGTACTGTGTTCGCCATGATGTGCGAGTGGCCATCTTCGTGCTGTAGACCTTCGCCGTTTAGCGTTGTACGGCCTGCAGTTGCACCAAGTAGGAAACCACGAGCTTGTTGGTCACCTGCTAACCAAGCCATGTCACCAATACGTTGGAAACCGAACATTGAGTAGTAGATGTAAAACGGAATCATCGGTAGATCGTTTGTGCTGTATGAAGTTGCAGCTGCAACCCATGAAGCCATAGAACCTAGTTCGTTGATACCTTCTTGAAGGACTTGACCAGAAGTCGCTTCTTTGTAGTAAGAAACGATGCCTTTATCTTCAGGCGTGTAGTCTTGACCGTGTGGGTTGTAAATACCAACCTGACGGAATAAACCTTCCATACCGAATGTACGAGCTTCATCACAGATGATAGGAACAATGTTCTTACCAATGTTCTTATCTTTAAGAAGGATGTTAAGCGTACGTACATAAGCCATCGTTGTAGAGATATCACGCTTCTGTTCACCCAGTAGAGGTGCGAATGCGTCTAGCTCAGGAACTTTGAACTCTTGCGTGAATTTTGGCAAACGCTGAGGAGTGTAACCTTGTAGTGCTTTACGACGAGCATGTAGGTATTCGTACTCAGCAGAACCTTCTTCCAGTGTTAGGTAAGGAAGCTCAGATACTTTCTCATCAGAAAGGATGTCTTGTAGGCCTAGACGGTCACGTAGGTATTGTACGTGAGTCATGTCCATCTTCTTAACACCGTGAGCGATGTTCTTACCTTCTGCAGCTTCACCCATACCGTAACCTTTAACTGTCTTAGCTAGGATTACTGTTGGTTTGCCACCTGTCTCTTTTGCATTGTTGAATGCAGCGAACAGTTTAGAAGAGTCGTGACCACCACGTTTCAGTTCGAAGATTTGGTCGTCAGTCATGTCTGCAACTAGTGCAGCTGTTTCTGGGTACTTACCAAAGAAGTGCTCACGTACGTATGCGCCATCTTTAGATTTGAATGTTTGGTAGTCACCATCGATAGTTTCATTCATTAGCTGAAGAAGCTTACCAGTCGTGTCTTTAGCTAGTAGAGAATCCCAGTTGCTACCCCAGATAACTTTAACAACGTTCCAACCTGCGCCTTTAAATAGGCCTTCAAGTTCTTGGATGATGCTACCGTTACCCATTACAGGGCCGTCTAGACGCTGTAGGTTACAGTTGATTAGGAAACATAGGTTGTCTAGCTTCTCACGCGCAGCGAAAGAGATAGCACCACGTGATTCTGGCTCATCCATCTCACCGTCACCTAGGAACGCGTATACACGCTGACCTGAAGTATCTTTCATGCCACGACATTCAAGGTACTTAAGGAAGCGCGCTTGGTAGATAGCAGAGATAGGGCCTAGACCCATAGATACTGTAGGGAACTGCCAGAACTCAGGCATCAGTTTAGGGTGCGGGTAAGAAGGGATACCTTTACCATCAACTTCTTGACGGAAGTTATCTAGCTGCTCTTCAGTTAGACGACCTTCAACGAATGCACGAGAGTAGATACCTGGAGAGATGTGACCTTGGTAGTAAACTAGATCGCCACCGTCAGTCTCGTTTGGAGCACGGAAGAAGTGGTTGAAACATACTTCGTAGAACGCTGCTGCTGACTGGTAAGAAGCCATGTGACCACCAAGGTCTAGGTCTTTCTTAGAAGCACGCAATACAATCATGATTGCGTTCCAGCGAATAATCGAACGAATACGACGCTCAAGAGTTACGTCACCAGGGTAAGCTGGCTCTTGTGCTGCTGGAATTGTGTTGATGTAGTTCGTGTTGATGCCTGTAGCCATATCAACACCATCTAAACGCGCTTTATCTAGAACTTGTTCTAGTAAAAACTGTGCACGTTCTACACCTTCTTCACGTACTACTGACTCAAGAGCTTCTAACCAATCTTGAGTTTCCAGAGCATCAACGTCATGCTTCATGTCAGACATGGCGATCTATCCTTTTTGTTAGTTGGATTCTACTAAACACGTAAAAAGCCGAAGTATTACGACTATTTACCCTGTTGGATTCGACGTAAAGAACGTTCGCGGCGCGATTCTTCTTTGGTCAAATCCATCAATGTTTCTTCGATGTAAGCTAAATGAGAGTGTGACATTTCACGCGCCTGTTCTGGCTGTCCTGAAACGATCGCATCTACAATGTTAGCTCGATGTATACTCACTTTCTCCACAACGTCTTTACGACGATGCAACAGTTTTAAATTTTCTAAGACGTTTTGTTCGAGTAACGGAGCCAAGCTACGAACAATGTGCAATAACACCACATTGTGCGCTGCCTCTGTTAAAGCAATAAGAAAAGCCATCACAGCTGCAGACTCGGCTTCAATATCACCCTTATCTTGCGCACCGCGAATTTTTTCTTGGCATGCTTGAATTCGAGCAAAGTCTTCATCAGTACCACGTAATGCCGCGAAGTAAGCCGAAATCCCTTCCATCGCATGACGCGATTCCAACAAGTCTAGTTGGGTTTCAGAATGGGAGGACAACAAATTAAGCAAAGGATCTGAAAAGCTTTTCCAGATATTTTCGCTAACAAACGTACCTCCACCTTGACGGCGAGTAAGCAAGCGTTTTGCTTCTAAACGTTGTATCGCTTCTC
This sequence comes from Vibrio sp. 1F263, assembly GCF_041439035.1. Classification (NCBI taxonomy): domain Bacteria; kingdom Pseudomonadati; phylum Pseudomonadota; class Gammaproteobacteria; order Vibrionales; family Vibrionaceae; genus Vibrio; species Vibrio sp. 1F263. The sequence goes on from NZ_JBGONI010000007.1 coordinate 174,672, forward strand.
GGATTGAAGGACGAGACACATCGAACTGTTTCGCCAGTTCACGCTCAGGCGGCAGCTGCTGCCCTGGAGCCAGTGTTCCTTCCACTATCAACCTTTCTAACTCTTGTTCGATAACGTCCGAGAGTTTTGGCTGACGAATCCTTTGATAAGCCATAGTTTGTTGTTCTTCTTTTTCTTCGCTGACAATTGGTATTACCAATTTTAAGTTGGGCAGAAATTAACATAATTAAAACGCCACTGTCCAGACTAAAATTGACCTGAATCATAGAACACAGCACGAATTAACCGTGATTTAACAAATGAAATTTAAAACAGCAACCAATTTGGTCTTACCATTTACAGGGGTAATACTTTTGGGGAGTATCCGTGCTAGAAAGTTTCAGGATAAAAATGGATTGTTTCAGAAAAATGAGTGCCACTTGATTAAAAATCAAACCAAGCGCACATTAGAGGTAGAAATCCTGTTCATAATTTTTAATATTAGATCGTTTGATAAGCTCGTCACACTCTCGATTTATTGACGCCCTCCCCCTAACCACTTTATTTACATCGCAACAACAAAAATTCACAAGTGATTATGCCTGGCGTTGACTATTCAACCACCAGCAACAATAAAAGCATCTTCAATAATGAGGCTTAAACCTTGAGCTCGCCTTTAAACTTCTGCCAGTCGAAAACCAAACCAGGGTCAGTTTTTCGTAGCGGGGCTATATATTGATGACCAGTGATACGTTCGGTGGTTATTTGAGGGAAAGTCGATACGATCGTTTCTGTTAATCGAGTAAGCGCTTGGTACTGCAGCTCTGTATAAGCGATAAAGTCGCTTCCTTCTAGTTCAATACCAATCGAATAGTCATTACACCTTTCACGGCCGGCAAAGCTGGACTGGCCAGCGTGCCAAGCTCTATCAAGGAACGAAACAAACTGCACAACCTCACCATCACGACGAATCAAGCAGTGTGCAGACACACCCATTTGGTGAATCACCTGAAAAAATGGATGCTCTTCTGGGTCAAGTTTGCCCGTAAAAAACTGTTCGATGTAAGGCCCACCAAATTGCCCCGGAGGTAAACTAATGTTGTGAACCACCAGCAGAGAGATATCGCAGACACTAGGTCTAACATCAAAATACGGGGAAGGAACATGCCGAGCGTTGTCATACCATCCGTTGGAGCTGATCGTCATCTTGGTCTCACTTTCTTTTCTGCTAGCACAATAAGATGTGACCTTACCCATAGAGCAGTCACGCTAGCCTCTTTAATTTGAAGTTAAGCAAGAGTATCATTCCATTCCCACTCCCTTTCAAGATTAGATTTGCGATGAAAAACACACATAACAGCCACCAACGCCTTGATTACTTAAAAGAGCAACTGCCGCTAGAGATCACTCGCGCAGTCGCTGAGACCATCAAAGAAGATCTAGGTGGAACGTTAGATCCAGCGGCTGATATTACGGCAAGTCTAATCCCTGCAGACGCAATCAACAGCGCAACCATCATTACCCGTGAGCACGGTGTGTTCTGTGGTAAAGCTTGGGCTGATGAAGTGTTTAAGCAATTGGGCGGTGAAGTCACTATCGAGTGGAACGTAGAAGACGGTGACAAGGTTGAACCAAACCAAACACTTTGCACGCTAGCAGGCCCTGCTCGCGCACTTTTAACCGGTGAGCGTAACGCAATGAACTTCATTCAAACACTATCAGGTTGTGCGACGGCGACAGCAATCTACGCTGACAAAATCAAACACACAGAATGCCGCCTATTAGACACGCGTAAAACAATTCCAGGCCTTCGCAGCGCACTAAAATACGCTGTGGCTTGTGGTGGTGGCTTCAACCACCGTATTGGTGTTTTCGATGCCTACCTAATCAAAGAAAACCATATCATCGCATGTGGTGGCATTGAGAAAGCGATCTCGACAGCAAAAGAGCTTAACCCGGGTAAGCCAGTGGAAGTGGAAACAGAAAGCCTAGCAGAGCTAGAGCAAGCGATCAGCGCCGGTGCAGACATCATCATGCTAGATAACTTCACCACTGACATGATGCGTGAAGCCGTTAAAATTAACGCAGGTCGTGCAGCACTAGAAAACTCAGGTAACGTGACTTTAGATACGATTGCAGAGTTCGCTGAAACGGGTGTCGATTACATCTCAGTGGGTGCACTGACTAAGCATCTAAAAGCAATGGACCTTTCAATGCGATTCAAAGCTTAATCTCATAGTTCTATCAATCACTTAACTTCTAGGCATGGCAATCAGCCATGCCTTTTTATTGCTTTTATTATCAGTATATCAATCAGTTAACTAAGCTGATCGCATAATTTTGCGCTCCATATGAAACAACACACCAATAAATACAAAACCACTCGCGCCTGCATCTGAACACCATTCCACTTCTAAATCTCAACTTCTATTCTTTCCATCAACCGGTGCTTGCACTGAAACAAACTAAACGAATGGAATAGAACAATGAAAAACAAAAGAAAAAACCAGAAAGGCTTTACGCTGATTGAATTGATGATTGTGGTGGCGATTATTGGGATTTTAGCTGCGTTTGCTGTGCCTGCTTATCAAAATTATACAAACCGAGCACATGCTAGTGAAATGTTAAGTGCTTCTTCAGCATTCAAGACAGCAACCAGTATATGCTTACTTGATGGACAAGCCGACTGTTCATCTGGAACTGGTGGTGTTCCTGGAAATCAACAATTTCAAAAAAATGCTACTGATGATTTCACTGTATCTTCCACTATTGCTCAAGCTGCATTAGGAACAGCGACAGGAAATATAACAGCAACAGTTGCAGCAAAAGGGGCATTAGCTGCTAATTCTACAGTTGTTTTAACTCCATCAATATCAGCCTCAGGTGTTACATGGGCAGTAACTTGTACCGGTGCTGGCAATGCAGACTGGTGTCCAGAAAGGTAATGTATACTAATCTTTGCACCGTTCTCCGTCAGGCTAACTTACTTAGCCTGACTCAAGAACAAGCCGTTGCGGAACATGTACAAGCTTCAGGTATTTCTACACCTGAAGCTTTGCTCACTCTGGGCTTATTCACCGGCGAGAGCCTCGCTAATAACATCAAAACCATTTTCGGTTTGCCGTTAGTGCAACTGGCCAATACTGACTATGAAATCTTGTGTGACCAATTGGGACTTCGAGAATTGATCACTAAGTATCGTGCTATCCCAGTTGTCCTCACTAACTCTACTCTCACGCTCGCCTCTGCCGATCCAACCGACTTGCAAGCTGAAGACGATTTTAGATTCGCGACTGGATTGCAGATAGAACTCGTTGTCGCTAACTATTCAGAATTAGAAGGCGCCATACGAAAGCTGTATGGTCGCTCTATTTCCGGGCAAGACTCTAAGCGCAAAGAGATCACCCAAGATGAGCTCGCCAATCTTGTTGAAGTCTCTGACGATGAAATGAGTTCAATTGAAGATCTCAGTCAAGACGATTCCCCTGTCAGTCGATTTATCAATCAGATACTGGTTGATGCGGTGCGTAAAGGCGCATCAGACATCCACTTCGAACCTTATGAAGAAAACTACCGAGTGCGTCTGCGTTGCGATGGCATTCTTGTTGAGGTCCAACAGCCCGCGTCTCATTTAAGCCGTCGGTTATCCGCTCGTTTAAAGATTCTCGCCAAACTTGATATCGCTGAACGTCGCTTACCTCAAGACGGCCGTATTAAGCTGCGTTTGAACGACGAGCTGGCGATCGATATGCGTGTGTCGACTCTACCGACATTGTGGGGAGAAAAGATCGTACTGCGTCTTCTAGACAGCAGCGCAGCCAATTTAGATATCGATAAATTAGGTTACAGCGAGGATCAAAAAGCGCTCTATCTCAATGCCCTAAAACGCCCACAAGGGATGATCTTAATGACTGGGCCCACAGGCAGTGGCAAAACGGTATCTCTTTATACAGGGCTTCGCATGCTTAACACCTCTGAGCGTAATATCTCAACAGCTGAAGACCCGGTGGAGATCAACCTGTGTGGTATCAATCAGGTGCAGGTGACGCCAAAGATCGGTTTTGGGTTTGCCGAAGCACTACGATCGTTCTTGCGACAAGATCCTGATGTGGTGATGGTCGGTGAGATCCGTGATTTAGAAACCGCCGAGATCGCGATCAAAGCGTCGCAAACGGGTCACTTAGTCCTCTCGACACTCCATACTAACTCAGCTTCGGAAACCGTGACTCGGCTCGCCCATATGGGTATTGAACCCTTTAACCTCGCCTCGTCATTAAGCCTGATTATCGCGCAGCGACTGGCAAGGCGACTGTGCAACCACTGTAAAGCAGCTGACAACTCGCCGGACATATTTCTACGTCACTCTATTCCTAACAATCAAACACTCTACAAAGCCACCCCACAAGGGTGCAATAAGTGTAATCAGGGCTATTCCGGTCGAGTGGGTATCTACGAAGTGATGCCGTTTACCGACAAACTAAAAAATAGTCTGATCAATAAACCTAACGCGTTAGAGATTGAAGATCTCGCGCGTAGAGAAGGAATGAGAACACTGCAAGAATCCGGTATCGATAAGTTGCTTGAAGGCACGACCAGCTATCAAGAACTGCAACGTGTTCTGTATCTATAATCCATCGGAGCACTCATGAGCACTAAACTGCAGTCACAATTAAAAAACTACCACTGGAAAGGCATAAACAGCTCAGGCAAAAAGGTGTCAGGGCAAACCTTGGCACTCGCTGAATTAGAAGTACGAGAAAAGCTCAAAGATCAGCATATTCAGATTAAGAAAATCAAAAAGAAAAGCATCTCAGCAGTCACTCGTTTAACACACCGAGTCAAAGCCAAAGACATCACCATTTTGACTCGACAACTTGCGACCATGCTTGCCACTGGCGTGCCTATCGTTCAGGCCATTAAGCTAGTGTCAGACAATCACCGTAAAGCTGAAATGAAATCAATTCTATTGCACATCTGTCGAGGTGTCGAAGCGGGAACCCCTATATCAAAAGCGATGCGGACGGCAAGCTCTCACTTTGACGACCTGTACACCGACTTGGTCGCTACTGGCGAGCTTTCCGGAAACCTAGCGCAAGTCTTTGAGCGCTTAGCAACCTATAGAGAAAAGAGTGAGCAGCTAAAGTCTAAGGTCATAAAAGCACTGATTTATCCCACAATGGTGGTCGCTGTCGCTTTTACTGTCTCTTACTTAATGCTCACCATGGTCATTCCTGAATTTGAATCGATGTTTTCAGGCTTCGGGGCAGATCTCCCTTGGTTTACTCAACAAGTACTCTCCCTTTCGCATTGGGTACAGGCTTACAGTCTTTATGCTGCTGTTGGCATAGGGTTAGTCACATTATTTACCTACCAACTACGTCAACGGTCTTATTCCATTCGTTTATCATTCAGCCGTCTAGGCTTGCGATTCCCTATTCTTGGCGGAGTATTGGCCAAAGCCTCAATCGCCAAATTCAGCCGAACCTTATCAACCAGTTTTAGTTCAGGGATTCCTATTTTAACCAGCCTGAAGACCACAGCCAAAACCGCAGGTAACCTGCATTATGAATCGGCCATCATCGAGGTTCACCGTGAAACTGCCGCTGGCATGCCGATGTATATCGCGATGCGCAATACCGATGCTTTTCCTGAGATGGTTTTACAGATGGTCATGATAGGAGAAGAGTCCGGTAACCTTGATGACATGCTCAATAAAATCGCATCTATTTATGAATTTGAAATCGACAACACCGTCGATAATTTAGGTAAGATTCTAGAGCCACTGATCATCGTATTTTTAGGCACCGCTATTGGTGGGCTTGTTGTCGCGATGTACTTACCGATCTTTAATCTTATGAGTGTGTTAGGATAGCTCAAAGCAACCAAACACCCTTCAAGCAGAGAACCACTGCTTGTATTGATTAAGTGGTAAAGGACACTATGGAAGTATTTCACTACTATCCTTGGCTATTCCCCGTATTAGCTTTCATTTTTAGCCTTCTTATTGGCAGTTTCCTCAACGTAGTCATACACCGTTTACCGATTATGATGGAACGAGAGTGGCAACAAGAGTGCTCGGAGTATTTCTCTCAATATAAAATTCCTGCGCCAGAGGGGAAGTTCAATCTCAGTATCCCTCGTTCGGCTTGCCCGAAATGTAAAACCCAATTAAGAATCGCCGACAATGTTCCAATATTGAGCTGGTTGTTCTTGAAAGGTAAGTGTCATAGCTGTGCTAACCCAATCAGTGCTCGCTATCCATTGGTCGAACTGCTGACTGCAATACTATGCACCGTAGTGGCTAGCCACTTTGGTTTCAGTTACTACGCCATTGCTTTGATTTTTTTCACCTTTGCATTGATTGCCGCAACCTTTATCGACCTAGATACCATGCTGTTACCTGATCAAATCACCTTACCTTTGGTTTGGTCTGGTATCGCGTTAGCACTGTTTAACATCAGCCCAGTATCGCTTCAAGATTCCGTAGTTGGCGCAATGGCCGGCTACCTAGCTTTGTGGTCTGTTTATTGGTTGTTCAAGCTACTAACAGGCAAAGAAGGCATGGGATATGGAGACTTCAAACTCCTAGCCGCATTAGGTGCATGGCTTGGCTGGCAACACCTACCAATGATCATTCTTTTGTCGTCGCTGGTTGGTTTGGTTTTCGGCTTGATTCAACTTCGCTTGAAACAGCAAGGCATAGATAAAGCGTTCCCATTTGGACCTTACCTGGCGATTGCGGGTTGGGTAAGTTTGATGTGGGGCAATGACATCATGGGTTGGTATTTCACTTCTGTACTAGGGATTTAATCATGGCAATCATTATCGGATTAAGCGGTGGGATCGCCAGTGGTAAAACGACGGTAGCTAATCTCTTCAGCGAACATTTTCACATTGATATTGTCGATGCTGATATCGTGGCACGTGAAGTGGTGGCGTTGGGCAGTGAAGGTCTAAAACAGATTGCGACTCATTTTGGTGAAGAGGTATTGCTCGAAGATGGGGCGCTAAACCGAGCTAAACTGCGCGAAGTGATCTTTTCTGATCCCACAGAGAAACAATGGCTCAATGAACTGCTTCACCCTATGATCCGCGACAAAATTGACAGTGACCTGTCTAAAATCACATCCCCATATGGTTTATTAGTCGCACCGCTATTGGTTGAAAACCAAATGCAAGGCATGACCGATCGCGTATTAATCGTTGATGTGCCGGTAGAAGTGCAAATAGAACGTACGATGAGTCGCGATAATGTTTCTAGGGAACAAGTTAAATCAATTTTAAAATCACAGGCATCAAGAGAACAGCGCTTAGCAGTTGCAGATGACGTGATTAAAAACCATACTAAAAACCAAGAACTTTTGCCTCAAATCACAGATTTACATCAAAAGTATCTGGCAATCAGTGCAGTAGATGGGTCAGAATAGAACAATGTTGAATGAAGGTTTGCTCGATGATCACCCATAAATTTGAACATCCTCTAAATGAGAAAACACGCATCTACTTAAGAGTTGAATCACTCTTGAGGCAGTTACACTTGTCTTCTGCATTTTCCGATGCTCAACAGTATCAACTCTTTTTCCGTTCTATCTTTGATCTGATTGAAATATTCGAACAGATACAACTTAAGAGCGAACTCGCAAAAGATATTGAGAAACAGCGTGTAACCTATAAAAGTTGGTTAGATGTTGAAGGTGTCGATCAAGAGATGCTGACATCATTGCTCAATGATATTAGTCATATCTATCGTGAACTGATGCAGGCGGAACGTTTTGGGCAATCATTAAAAGAGGACCGCTTCCTTAGCGCCATTCGTCAACGCTTTAACTTGCCAGGTGGCTCATGTTGCTTTGATTTACCGGCTCTACATTATTGGCTTCATCTTCCTCTTGATAAGAGAGTTAGAGATGCTGAGACATGGATGGATAGCCTACAGCCTCTGTATGAAGCACTAACACTATGGTTGAAGCTCACCAGAGAGACTGGTCACTTTAAGGATCAGATCGCTCGTACAGGTTTCTTCCAAAGCGATGCTGATGAAGCGAATATCCTTCGCCTTTCAATTCCAATGCAGTACGGTGCCTACCCGATGATCTCGGGACATAAAAACCGTTTCGCTATTAAATTTATGAGCTTTGAAACTGGGCAAGCCTGTACTCAAGATATTGAATTTGAGTTGGCTATCTGCAGCTAATTCATTTCCTTTATTGTTTGGCTTGAGTTGTCACTTGAGCCTAAACTCACTATTATTACCTCCTCAAATTAAGAATCACTATGTCGAACAAAATCACCATCGTTAAATGCCCTCAATGTAACACTGACGTTGAATGGGGTGAACAAAGCCCACATCGCCCGTTTTGCAGCAAGCAATGTCAGATGATTGATTTCGGTGAATGGGCAGACGAAGAGAACAGTATCGCTGGCGCACCGGACATGTCGGATAGCGATGGTTGGTCGGAAGACCCGCACTAAGCGAATAGCGAATAGCGAATAGCGAATAGCGAATAGCGAATAGCGAATAGCGAATAGCGAATAGC
>NZ_JBGONI010000007.1:183283-201158 GCF_041439035.1 Vibrio sp. 1F263
TAAGTTTTGAAGGATTGGCGTTTTACGGCAATCCTTTTTTATTGCCTATAGCTTGGTACGAATAGAGATTCCCTACTCCTTCCTTCGTCAGTCTAGGGAATGACGGTTATTGTCCCTACGGGATTTTATTAGCCACAGCCTTCCTACTGAACCTCTACCTCAATAAGTATTCATCATCCAATGCCAGATTCCGGTTACCCATTCGTCATTCTCAAGAGTGAGGAACGAACGAGTTGGGAATCTAATGGCTTCGAACTAAATCATATACCTAGCTCTGGGCAGATTTCCGACGATATGCTCACGCATGACACTCTTCTCGATATCCGCCCCAAGAGCGAGGAACGAGCGAGTTGGGGATCTCTTACCTGCGAAACTCTAAATAGCAAACACAAAAAAGCGGAGCCAAATGGCTCCGCTTTTATCGATAGAATGCAAAAAGAATTACTTCTTAGTAAGCTTCTCTTTAATACGAGCTGACTTACCAGAACGCTCACGTAGGTAGTACAACTTGGCACGACGTACTGCACCACGGCGTTTAACTTCGATGCTATCAACCATTGGAGAGTGAGTTTGGAACGCACGCTCTACGCCTTCACCGTTCGAGATCTTACGAACTGTGAATGCAGAGTGTAGACCACGGTTACGAATAGCGATTACAACGCCTTCGAAAGCCTGTAGACGCTCACGGTCACCTTCTTTTACCTTAACCTTAACTACAACAGTGTCACCTGGTGCGAATTTAGGAAGGTCTGATTTTAGTTGCTCTTCTTCAAGAGCCTTGATGATGTTGCTCATTTGTATAAATTCCTAGAATAAACTGATACTAAATTTAATAGGTTACTGCTTGCTTTTCGTTAAGAGCGTTGCTCTTTAATGAATTCAGCCAGTAATTGTTCCTGTTCGTCAGTCAGAGCTAGGTTTTCCAGGAGTTCTGGTCTTCTTAGCCAAGTTCGGCCCAACGATTGTTTCAATCGCCAGCGACGAATGTCCTTATGGTTTCCAGACTTGAGTACCGATGGCACATCTTTATCGTCTAGCACCTCAGGGCGCGTATAATGGGGACAATCTAGCAAACCATTTGCAAAAGAGTCTTCTTCTGCTGATGCGAAATCTCCAAGTACACCCGGAACAAACCGAGAGACTGAATCAATCAACGTCATGGCTGGCAGCTCGCCACCCGTCATCACAAAATCTCCAATCGACCATTCTTCGTCGACTTCAGATTGAATGATGCGCTCATCTACCCCTTCATAGCGACCACAAATAAGAAGCAAGTTCTCGTTTGTTGCCAGCTCTTCAACACCTTGTTGGTCGAGCTTACGACCTTGAGGTGAAAGGTAAATAACCTTCGTCTTTCCCGGTGCTGCCTGTTTGGCTGTTTGGATAGCATCGCGCAAAGGCTGAACCATCATTAACATGCCAGGACCACCACCGTAAGGTCTGTCATCAACAGTGCGATGTTTATCATGAGTGAAATCACGAGGATTCCATGTCTCAATAGATAAAAGACCTTTTTTAACCGCTTGACCTGTTACTCCAAAATCAGTAACAGAACGGAACATTTCAGGAAAAAGGCTAATAATGCCAACCCACATGTGTTCTCTCGCTCTGTAATTTGGAGTTAGAATCCAGGATCCCAGTCAACTTCGATCCGGCGAGCTTCGCGATCAACTTTCTTGATCACTTGCTCTTCAAGGTACGGGATTAACCGTTCCTTTTGGCCAAAAGCATCTTTAAGATTTGCTTTGATTACTAGAACATCGTTCGAGCCAGTTTCTAATAGGTCAGTGACCTCACCAAGGTTGTAACCTTTAGTGGTAAAAACTTGCATACCGAACAATTCGCGCCAGTAGAATTCATCTTCTGACAATTCAGGTAATGAAGCAGGGTCAATAGCAATTTCAAAGTTGGTCATCAGTTGCGCGTCTTCACGTACATCTAATCCCGCTAGCTTACATACATAGCCTTGACCATGACGTTTCCAGCTTTCAACTTTATACTCAACCCACTCGCCCTTTAGCTTTAAATACCAAGGACTGTAATCAAATATGCTTTCAGCATTGTCTGTGTAGGAGAACACTTTAAGCCAGCCACGAATACCATAGGTAGACCCAAGTTTACCCATAACAATTCTTTCGTTTTGCTCGCTCATCGTTTCTTTACCCTTCATCGACATAAGCTATTTCTCTTTTTAAAAAAGAATTAAGCCGCTTTTTGAGCGTCTTTAACTAGCTTAGCTACGCGGTCAGATAGAGATGCGCCTTGACCAACCCAGTGGTTAACACGATCTAGGTCTAGACGTAGACCTTCTTCTTGACCTTGAGCAGTAGGGTTAAAGAAACCTACTTTCTCGATGAAACGGCCAGTTACAGAGTTACGGCTATCCGCAACTACGATTTGATAAAATGGGCGCTTCTTTGCACCGTGACGTGCCAAACGAATGGTTACCATGTCGTCCTCTTTGCTTTCTTAATAAAATAATTAACCCCAAGTATAAGTAAATAGCTTGGGGTCTCGTGCCAAATTAAAGCCCCGGAATTTTACTCTTATTCCGGGGCAATGCAAGGGCTTTAGCTATTTTTTCACCAACATAGCCACCGTTCACTTTCTGTGACACGGCTAACACTATGAAAAGTAACGTAGCTAAAGCTTACATTTGTAGATTATCGGCCAAACGGGTTAAAACCACCACCCATTCCGCCCATACCTCCACCGCCGCCCATCATGCCTTGCATGTTGCGCATCATGCCTTTCATTCCACCTTTCTGCATTTTCTTCATCATCTTCTGCATTTGAGTGAACTGTTTAAGCATACGGTTTACATCTTGTACTTGCGTACCAGAACCTGCAGCAATACGCTTTTTGCGTGAGCCTTTGATTAGGTCTGGGCGCTGACGCTCTTTCATTGTCATAGAGTTGATGATCGCTTCCATTTGCTTGAACATCTTGTCATCAACTTTATCTTTAACGTTGTCTGGTAGCTGAGACATGCCTGGAAGCTTATCCATCATGCCCATCATGCCGCCCATGTTTTTCATCTGACCAAGTTGCTCACGGAAGTCTTCAAGGTCAAAGCCTTTCTTCTCTTTGAACTTCTTAGCCAGTTTCTCTGCTTTCTCGGTATCAACGTTTTTCTGTAGGTCTTCAATAAGAGACAGTACGTCGCCCATACCAAGGATACGAGAAGCAACACGATCTGGGTGGAATGGTTCTAATGCGTCAGTCTTTTCACCAACACCTAAGAATTTAATCGGCTTACCTGTGATGTGACGAACAGACAGTGCAGCACCACCACGCGCGTCACCATCCACTTTCGTTAAGATAACACCAGTTAGTGGTAGCGTATCGCCAAAGGCTTTTGCAGTATTCGCAGCATCTTGACCTGTCATAGCATCAACAACGAACAGCGTCTCTACTGGTTTAATGGCAGTATGAAGCTCTTTGATTTCACCCATCATCTCTTCATCGATAGCCAAACGACCGGCAGTATCGACAATTAGCACGTCGTAGAATTTCTTCTTCGCGTGGTCGATTGCAGCGTTTGCAATATCAAGAGGCTTTTGGTCAGCTGAAGATGGGAAGAAGGCGACACCAACATCGCTTGCTAAGGTTTCGAGCTGTTTGATCGCGGCTGGACGGTAAACGTCGGCAGACACAACCAAAACTTTCTTCTTATCACGCTCAGTCAGGAGCTTAGATAGCTTACCTACCGATGTGGTTTTACCCGCACCTTGTAGACCCGCCATTAAGATAACGGCTGGCGGTTGTGCTGCCAGGTCAAGAGCCTCGTTAGACTCCCCCATCACAGCTTCAAGTTCAGCTTGAACGATCTTAATGAATTCTTGACCCGGGGTGAGAGATTTAGAAACCTCAACACCTACAGCGCCTTCTTTTACGCGCTTAACAAAATCGCGGACAACTGGCAGTGCAACGTCGGCTTCAAGTAGCGCCATACGTACTTCACGCAGCGTCTCTTTAATATTGTCTTCGGTCAGGCGACCTTTACCGCTGATGTTTTTCAGCGTTTTGGATAGACGATCCGTTAAATTATCAAACATAGTTTTCTCTTCGCTCAAAACTGCGACTATTACTGTGAGTATACATTAGCGCGGATTAGAGTCATACCCGTTGTGGAGCGTTAATCATCCACGCATGTGATGTGAGACATTATTCACTTGGAATTGAATGAGGTTCACCATAGCCCCAAAGAGCGATGCGAGGTATAATTCGCCAATTAGTAATCATTTAAATGGATACCATGGACAGTCTTATTGCGATCGCAGCAGCCTTTCTTTATACAATGGCGATTTTCACGATCATTCCAGGTCTCGTGCACCAAACAGGAATCCGTGTAAAAACGGTGTTTATCAGCGCATTACTTGCTTTAGCTTTCCATGCTTGGTTGCTTGGCGATTTAATCTTTAATGCCAGTGGTCAAAACCTCAGTATCTTAAACGTTGCTTCTTTAATCAGTTTAATCATATCTGTGGTCATGAGCGGTGCTATGCTCAAAACACGTTTGTGGTTCATCTTACCTGTTGTTTATAGCTTCGCTGCTCTAAATCTAATGGCTGCCACTTTTCTTCCTAGCACCTTCATCAAACACTTAGAGAATGACCCAAAGCTGTTGCTACACATATCTTTAGCTCTGTTCTCATACGCGACACTTACCATCGGTGCGCTATACGCTATGCAACTCGCGTGGCTAGATCACAAACTTAAAAAGAAAAAAGCGTTAGTGATAAACCCTAACCTACCTCCTTTAATGATGGTGGAAAGACAGCTTTTCAAGATCATTTTAATCGGTAATGGTTTGTTAACAGGTACTTTATTAACTGGACTTATCTTCGTACAAGATATGTTTGCTCAAGGTAAAGCACATAAAGCAGTATTGTCTTTTATAGCTTGGGTTATCTATTCCATCCTTCTTTGGGGTCACTATCAGAAAGGTTGGCGTGGGCAAAAAGTCACATGGTTTGCCCTTGCGGGTGCCACCATGCTCACATTAGCTTACTTCGGTAGCCGCTTCGTTCAGGAAATAATCCTGAATTAGTCTGTATAATGAAGGCAAGGTCTCACACACCTTGCCTTTAAAATATTGAGTACGATACATTCAATTGACATCTCGACCATGTTCGGTCATAAATTAATCAAGATACACAAAAAGGAAAAGAATAGTTTTGGACGACATATCAACGGGTATCTTATTTGCGCTACTCGCGTGTCTCATTGTAATTTCTGGTTATTTCTCTGGTTCCGAAACGGGCATGATGTCCTTGAACCGCTACCGTTTAAAGCACTTGGCCAATACGGGTCATAAAGGTGCCAAACGCGTAGAAAAACTTCTAAGTCGCCCAGACAGATTGATTGGCCTTATTCTCATCGGTAACAATCTCGTCAATATCCTTGCATCCGCGATCGCGACTATTCTTGGTATGCGTATCTACGGCGATATCGGTGTTGCAATCGCAACCGGAGCCCTGACCCTAGTGATCCTCGTGTTTGCTGAGGTTACACCAAAAACAATCGCTTCTCTTTTCCCTGAACGAGTTTCTTACGCCAGCAGTATTCTATTAATAATACTGATGAAGGTGCTATCTCCATTGGTTATCTTGGTCAACTTTATTACCAATGGCTTCATTCGTATCTTAGGCGTTAAAGCTAACCATGATGCAACCGATCATCTAAGCTCAGAAGAACTCAGAACCGTAGTAAATGAAGCGGGTAGCCTAATACCACAGCGCCACCAAGATATGTTGGTGTCTATTCTCGATTTAGAACACGTCACCGTGAATGACATAATGGTGCCACGTAACGAGATCACCGGCATCGACATCAATGATGATTGGAAATCGATCGTGCGTCAGCTCACTCATTCACCTCATGGTCGCATCGTGTTGTACCGTGATCAGATAGATGAAGTGGTTGGCATGCTGAGGCTACGTGAAGCTTATCGCTTGATGCTCGAAAAGAACGAATTCAATAAAGAGACCCTGCTGCGTGCTGCAGATGAGATCTACTTTATTCCGGAAGCGACACCGCTTAACACCCAACTGCTTAAATTCCAACGCAACAAACAGCGTATCGGTTTGATTGTTGATGAGTATGGCGATATTAACGGTTTGGTTACCCTCGAAGATATTCTCGAAGAGATCGTGGGCGAATTTACGACTTCAATCGCACCAAGTTTATCTGAAGAGATCACACCGCAAAGCGATGGTAGCTTCTTGATTGAAGGCAGCGCTAATATCCGAGATATCAACAAAGGTTTGCAGTGGGCACTGCCTACCGATGGACCAAGAACACTTAATGGTTTAATACTGGAGCATCTTGAAGATATTCCAGAGAGTCACCTGAGTGTTCAGGTTGCCAGCCATCCAATGGAAATTGTTGAGCTCGAAGAGAATCGCATCAAGCTGGTGCGTGTGTTTCCGCAGATCGTAAACGGATAGAGGCGACTCATTATATGAGAGTTACCAACTAAGTCCCTCTACAACAAAAGGCCCGGTTCATTGAACCGGGCCTTTTAGTATCTAACTCGCTCTGCCTCTAGATTGAAATGTATCTAGAGTGAAGCGCATCTAAAGTAAAGAAAAGTGATTAGTCGATTTTAAGCTCTTGAAGCATCGACTCTGGCAATGCCAGTTCATCATTTTTGTTTACTGAAATACCGGTAGCGATGATTGCATTCGCAATCTCTTTAGCTTCATCTAAGGAATGCATTGCCGCAGTACCACACTGGTATTCGTTCAACTCAGGGATCTTATTCTGGTTCTCAACTTTCAGTACGTCTTGCATAGCCGCTAACCAAGCTTCAGCCACTTGCTGCTCTGAAGGCGTACCAATCAAGCTCATATAGAAACCGGTACGACAACCCATAGGCGAAATATCAATGATCTCAACCGCAGAGCCATTGAGGTGAGCACGCATGAACCCAGCGTATAGGTGCTCGAGAGTATGAATACCTCTCTCAGATAGGATATCTTTGTTTGGTGCAGTAAAACGCAGGTCAAATACCGTAATGGTATCCCCTTTTGGGGTTTGCATTGTTTTAGCAACACGAACTGCAGGTGCGTTCATGCGCGTGTGATCAACAGTAAAACTATCTAATAAAGGCATTGCTATTCTCCATGACGATTGGCTTTAAAAAAACCAACTTCGATTGTCTTCTAGTTCTTTTCGGCACTGTTTAAGTTGCCATCCATAATCTTTTGCTTGCTGTTCGACTTTGCGAGCCACCTTAATCAACGATGGTT
Source organism: Vibrio sp. 1F263 (assembly GCF_041439035.1). Taxonomy (NCBI): domain Bacteria; kingdom Pseudomonadati; phylum Pseudomonadota; class Gammaproteobacteria; order Vibrionales; family Vibrionaceae; genus Vibrio; species Vibrio sp. 1F263. Next base: position 190,540 of record NZ_JBGONI010000007.1, read on the forward strand.
TGCTGTTGTATGATTTGCGCTTATAGCCACCACGGCCTTCATGATAAGCCAGATATTGGTTATACGGGTCCCATAATGAGATTCCTAACTGACGGCGCGTCTCGCTGGTGTACCAACCAATGAACATTAATGCATCATCAAAATTGGTTCTCGAACCACCATTATTGGTCGCTTTTTGAAAGTCTTCCCAAGCAGGGTCTTGAGCTTGTGCATAGCCGTAGGCACTACTGACTCTTCCCCACGGTATAAAGCCAAGAATATAATCTTTTGGTGGACGCGCATCATGTCGAAAGCTGCTCTCTTGTTTAACAAAAGCCATCGCGACGTTAATCGGTGTGCCCCACTCATCTTGCATATCGACCGCATCTTCATACCAAGAAGGGTGCTCTCTGAAGATGCTGCATATATTATTTTGCTGCTTAGGAGGAGGCGTCGCACATCCAACCAATAGGCTAGAGACAATACCAACAGTCACAACAGGTAACCATTTTCCACCCACATGAGTAGACTGACCTAATAAGGTTTGCTTCCTTTCCACCAAAGTCTCGCTATGCTTTTAAATATGAAAAATAGTCCGTTAAGAAACTATCAAAATCTTGAGTGCTCGCTTCTTCACTTTGCTGTTGAGCAATGACAGAGCGTTGAACTTCCGCTTCCATTAACTCAGCAGAATAAACTTTATATTGGTGTGCCTTGTGTTGTTGAGCATACGTTTTTCCTAACGCACAACCCACTTTACCCAAACCACCCAATTTCTTGGTCTCTTCTAATAACTGGCCAGAAATGGTCAACTCTGGGTTATCAATCCAGGCTTCAAGCGTATCGCACGTTTCTTGGTATGCATGACCACCTTGCTCAGCATCCATCAACTCAGCGATAACTCGAAGATCTTTGAATACATTTTTAGCCCAGTCTTGCAGAGACAGTCTTTCGCCATCACAACCAATCTTGAGCTCTAAACCAACCTGACGACCTTCTAAGATCACCTTGTTCCAGTTATCGCGCCAGCATTCAAGCTCGCAGTTATCCATCTCAGCAGAGTCTGATAACACGCTCCACGTTAAGAATAAATCTAAGAAGCGAACTTGCTGTTCATTGATACCAATTGAACTGAATGGGTTTACGTCTAAAGAGCGAACCTCGATGTACTCAACGCCAGCACGAGCCAGTGCTTCAGATGGTTTCTCGCCACTTTTCGCCACACGCTTAGGACGGATTGGAGCATAAAGCTCATTCTCAATTTGCAGTACGTTGCTATTTAGTTGACGGTATTCCCCATCAACCTTAGTGCCAATCTCAGCGAATTCTTCTGATGGTGTGCGAATCGCTTGATTCAAACCTTCAAGGTATTGGTCTAGGCTGTTGAAGCCAATCTTCAGTACACTTTGCGCACTGTTGGTGTAACCAAGGTCACTCAAGCGCAATGCCGTTGCTTTGGGTAGATACAGTGTTTCTCCAACCTTTTCAAAAGGTAGGTTGGTTTCTCTTCCTTTGATAAAAGAAGAACATAGCGCAGGTGAAGCACCGAAGAAGTATGGGATTAACCAACCAAAGCGGTAGTAATTACGAATCAAACCGAAGTACGCATCTGATTTAGCTTCGCAACGCGCTTCTTCGGTTTGCTCTCCAAACAGACTGTCCCAAAAGCTTTCTGGGAAAGAGAAGTTGAAATGAACACCCGAAATAATCTGCATCAGACTACCGTAGCGACGCTTTAGGCCTTCACGATATAGCGTCTTCATCTTACCGTTGTTAGAAGTACCGTATTGCGCAAGCTGAATGTAATCTTCACTCCCCACATAACAAGGCATAGAGAGTGGCCACAGCTTTTCGCCGTCTAACTTGGTTTGAGTGAAGTGATGGATATCAGACAACTGATTCAAAAGCGTCGGAACGTCGTTAGAAACAGGCGTGATAAACTCCAGTAGCGACTCAGAGAAATCGGTCGTTACCCATTCGTTCATCAACGCAGATCCTAAAGCCTTAGGGTGCGGCCCAGTAGCAAGATGCCCATCTTCCGTGTAGCGCAATGTTTCCCTTTCAACACCACGACCAAATTGAGAGAAGGTCTTAGGGTTGGTTGCAACTTGCTTTAGTCGCGCAGCAAAATCAGTCAAAATTCTGTTCACTTATCTTATATTGTTCTTATTAGAACTATCATAAATTAGGTTGGAGGAGAAAAGTAGAATCTCTTCCCTCCCCCTTTAATGTGTACTCTAACGAATGATTTCAAGCTCTTCTATTGGAATATCTAACTTTTCTAATTGAGGGCGCAGCGAAGTCGCGTCACCAACAACAATTATTTGATAATCATTCGGGTCAAACCATTTCTTCGAGAGCTCATTTAAAGTCTCTTTTGAAACCGTTTCTACTATCTGGTTGCGCTGCTGTAGGTAGTCTTCATCAAGGCTCAGCGTAACAATATTACTCAACAATCCAGCCTTTTGACTTGGTGTTTCGTATTTAAGCGCATCTTGTTGACCGACGGCAAGGCGCATAAATTTCACCTCTTCGTCAGTTAATCCACTCTGACTAAATTCATTTAGCTCAGCAATAAACTCTTGAATCGATGGAACCGTCGCATTGGCTCTAACTTGAGCACTAAACACTACCGCACCAGTTTCACGCGTACTCGCAAAGTAACCGCTTGCACCGTAAGTGTAGGCTTTGTCTTCACGCAGGTTCTGGTTGATGCGGCTATTGAAGTTACCGGCTAAATTAAAGTTAGCCAATTGACTTAAATACAATTCACCGGTCGCATCAAACGGTAACCCTTTACGAACTAAGCGTACAATACTTTGTGGTGCTCCCGGCTTATCCACTAAGTACAAGTTCTGCCCCGAAAGCTCCTTGATGATCTGTGGACGAGTGAGTGGTGCAGCGTCACCTTGCCATTCTTCAAAGAACTGAAGCTGCTTTCCAACCTCCTCCTTCGAGATGTCCCCTACAATAACAATATTAGCTCCCTCAGGAGTATAGTGCTGACTGTAAAACAGTTTTACATCGTCTAGAGTTAACGATTCTAGAGAATCCTTGGTGCCATCACTCGCTCGACCAAAAATACTGCTACCGAACAACACTTCTCGGGTTGCTTGAGAAGCCATCCAGCTCGGTTGTTGATGCTGGTAGATTACGCCTTCTAACATCTGACTCTTAACGCGTTCGAAATCTTGAACATCAAACTTAGGCTCAAATAGAACTTCTTGCACGATCGCTAAGGTTTGAGGCAGGTTTTTCTCTAACGTCGAGACTGAAATATCAGTGGTATAGCTGCCAGCACTAATGCTAACGCTACTACCCAGCTTATCTAAGGTAGCCTGCAACTCTTCAACCGTTCGTTTAGTCGAACCTTCTTCCATCATCGATGCAGTTAGGTTCGCCAAACCCTCTTGACCTTTACCAACATAGCGCTCACCCGCAGGGAGTTGAATTTGTAGCTGCACTGTCGGCGTTTCGCTAGTCACAGTACCAATCAAGTCAGTACCATTAGCAAAATGCATGCGATACAGCTCAGGCATGGTCGCTTCAACACCAAAGTTCACTTCAGGCATCACGCTGCGATCAAATGTGTTCGGTGCCTTTCTGAAATCCAATTGTTCTTCTGTCACTTTGCTGTATTCAGGAAGGGTACGAGCAGGAGTGCTAAATGTAGCCTCGCGAACCGCTAAGTCGAGTTTTTTCTTAGGAACCACACTCAAGGTAACCTTGTGCTTACCTTCGATAAAATCTTGATACGCCTTGCTTACGCTTTCAGGGGTAACAGCTCGGATTTGATCGAGTTGTGATTCAATACGATCAGGCTGGCCATAGAAGGTTTGATTTGACGCGAGCTGTGAAACCTTGCCTCTAACACTTTGCAGTGCAAACACCGCATTCGCTTCAGCCATGCCGGTAATTTGATCTAGACGATCTTGTTCCACACCGCCTTTCGAAAATTGTTCTAGGGTTTCCATCAGTTCTTTATTTAGAACCGTCAAATCCCCTTTTTCACCTGAGTCACCCATCGCATAGACATACATAGTACAAGCGAGCTCTGCACAATCGTGGAAAGAGCCAGCACTCACCGCTTTTTGCGTTTTTACGAGGTTTTGGTACAGATAACTGTTGGTCCCTGAACCTAACACGTTAGACAGCGCATTCAGTGAAGCTTGCGTATCTTCACCCCGGTAGGTTGTTGGCCAACCAACAAGCACCATCGGCTGACGAACGTTGTCTTCTAACGTGATGTACTTATCTTCTGTTAGAACAGCTAGTTGCTTCTCAGCAGCCTTAACTTCCGGACCTTGAGGGATTGGTCCAAAGTACTGATTAACCCACTCTAGCGTGTCATCAACGTCGATATCACCACCGATAGTCAGTACCGCATTATTTGGGCCGTACCAACGTAGGAAGAACGCCTTAAGGTCATTCACATCAACACGGTCTAGATCTTCCACATAACCGATTGGTTGCCATGAGTAAGGGTGACCTTCAGGGTAAAGCGCTTCACCCATGCGTTCCCACATCAAGCCATAAGGACGGTTTTCATAACTTTGAGCACGTTCGTTTTTAACCGTACCTCTTTGAACTTCGAATTTCTTCTGAGAAACCGCATCCAATAAAAAACCCATTCGGTCTGATTCTAACCACAACATTTTCTCAAGTTGGTTAGATGGAACGGTTTCAAAGTAGTTAGTACGATCACGGTTAGTCGTGCCGTTTAACGAGCCACCCGCCTCGGTAATGATCTTAAAGTGCTGCTGGTCTCCGACGTTCTCAGAGCCTTGGAACATCATGTGTTCGAAGAAATGAGCAAAGCCCGATTTGCCTATTTCTTCACGAGCTGAGCCGACATGATAGGTCACATCCACATGTACAAGAGGATCAGAATCATCAGGGGAAAGAATAACTGTCAGGCCGTTTTCAAGCTGATATTTGGTGTAAGGGATCACCACTTTATCTTTAGAAGGCTTAACCTCTTCTAACAGAGTGACACCTTCAGGTAACGAGGAAAAGAAGGGTGTTGAGCTAGGTACATTGTAAGAACAGCCTGCAATGGCGATAAGAGAAAATGTACCAAGTAAAACCTTTTTCATAGGTTCTCCTTAGAAAAAACCGAAGTAGATAGCAGCAAGTAAGCTGTAGCGAGCGGCTTTGCCAATCGCTATCAAAATAACGCTAGGAATAAATTTCATTCTTAACCAACCCGCGGCTAAGCACAAAGGGTCACCAATGATCGGCAACCAACTGAATAACAGTGTCCAATAGCCATAGCGGCTCAGCCAAGCCATAGCCTTATGACCATGCTTTTCAGATTGAGTTCGATTAGGCAGCCACAAACCAATCCAATAGTTGGTCAGCCCGCCTAAAGTATTACCGAGTGTCGCCAGAAGAATGATTGATGATGTTGAGAACTGATCTAAGCTCAATGCTGCAACAAGGCTTGCTTCTGAGCCCCCTGGTAACAATGTGGCACTCAAGAAGCCACTAATGAAGAGCACCCACAGCGCCGAGTCAGAAAACCACAACGCTATGTTTTCAAAAAGAGAATTAAAGAACTCTAGCACTGCATATTAACCTTCTTGCATTTTAAGTAGTACCTTGCCTCTGGTGTGTCCGGTTTCTACTTGTAGATGCGCCGACTGTGCTTCATCTAACGGGTAGATAGTTTGAATTTCTGTTTTGAGCAACCCTACGCTAACCATGTAAAGCATAGTGTCCATTTGCTCTGGATTTGGCTCAACGAGCATACCTGAAGCGGTGAAACCCAATAATGTCGCTTTCTCGCAAATTAATTCAGCAGACAGCGTAGGCACCGTTACCACTCTCGCACCATCTTTCAGACACTTCAATGCATCAAGCGCGGTATCGCCACCAACCAAATCAATCAACACATCGACATCAGATACTCTTTCTGATGCTGGCGCAAACTTATAGTTAATCGCGTGAGCACCTAGCGTCGCAAGGTAATCAAGATTGGCTTCGCTACAGGTTGTGTAAACCTCAGCTTTTGCTGCCACTGCAATTTGAACCGCAAGGTGACCAACGCCGCCCGCGCCCGCTAAAATAAGCACGCGGTCGCCTTCTTTCACTTCGGCTTTGTTGAGCGCTTGTGCCGCTGTTTGACTCGCGAGTGGTAATGCCGCTGCCGCTTCTAGAGTGACAGAATCAGGAACCATACTTAATGCAGCTTCTGGAACACACACATATTGGCTGTAACCGCCACCTTGCAGTGGAAAACCAATAAAGCCAGCTACGTTATCACCAACAGTAAAACGCTCTGCCTGTTCGCCTAGCGTGACAATTTGCCCTGAAATATCGTAGCCAGGTACCCAAGGTAGGTTATCTTTGTTTTGTGCTGCCGCCCAACCAAGGCCCGCTCGGGTTTTCACATCAATAGGATTAATGCCTGAAAAGGAAACTTTAACCACCACTTCTCCGGCCTTTGGCTCAGGAATAGCACTGGTTTGAATACTGAGGTTTTCGACGCCGCCGAATTGAGTAATCGCAATCTGTTTATTTTCCATTTCCACATTTCCTTGATTGATAGAAGCCCTGATGAGTAAGCACCCTAATTAATAAAAAGAAAGGGATGCGAAAGCATCCCTTTGACTATAAACCATTTAATAAGACGAAGTTAACCGCTCATGCGTAAATTGACGACCAATTAACGTAACGAGCAGCATAGCCAAGTAACTCATTAACCTACGAGAGCTAATAGGATACCCGCTGCAACGGCACTACCAAGTACACCCGCTACGTTCGGACCCATCGCATGCATCAACAGGAAGTTCTGAGGATTTGCCTCAAGTCCAACCTTATTCACAACACGAGCCGCCATCGGAACCGCTGATACACCAGCTGCGCCAATCAGTGGGTTAATGTCTTCTTTCGAGAAGCGGTTCAGCAGCTTCGCCATCAATACACCACCAGCCGTACCAATACTGAATGCGACCGCACCTAACCCAAGGATACCTAACGTCTCTAAGTTCAAGAACGTGTCTGCTTGAAGCTTAGAGCCAACACCTAGACCAAGGAAAATAGTCACAACGTTAATCAGTTCGTTTTGGGCTGTTTTTGAAAGACGATCAACCACACCCGCTTCACGCATTAAGTTACCCAAACAGAACATACCTACTAGAGGGGTTGCTGAAGGTAGGAACAAAATCGTCATCAGCAGTACAGCTAGCGGGAAAAGGATTTTCTCAGCTTTGCTTACATGACGAAGTTGAGCCATCTTAATTTGGCGCTCTTCAGGAGACGTTAACGCTTTCATGATTGGTGGCTGAATAATAGGAACTAAAGCCATGTAGCTATACGCCGCTACCGCAATCGCACCTAATAGATCAGGAGATAGCTTGCTCGCCAAAAAGATCGCGGTTGGGCCATCGGCACCACCAATGATCGCAATTGACGAAGCATCTGCCATTGAGAACTCCATTCCTGGTACATAGTTCAGCAAGATCGCGCCAAATAGCGTTGCGAATATACCAAACTGAGCAGCAGCCCCGAGCCACAGTGTTTTAGGGTTAGCAATCAACGCACCAAAGTCCGTCATCGCTCCAACACCCATAAAGATCAGCAGTGGGAAAATGCCAGTTTCAATACCAATGTAGTAAACGTAGTAAAGCAAACCGCCGGGATCCGTGAATCCAGCATTTGGAATATTGGCTAATACAGCACCAAAACCAATAGGTAACAGCAGTAAAGGTTCAAACCCTTTGCGAATTGCCAAAAACAACAGTGAGCAACCAACCAACATCATACAGATCTGGCCGAACTCAAAGTTAGCAATCCCTGTTTCAGACCATAAGGTCATCAATCCTTCCATGGTACTCCCTTACGCTAAGCTTAGTAGTGGAGCGCCTACAGTAACTGCATCGCCTTCTTTAACATTCAATTCTTGAACGATACCACTGCGAGCAGCTCGTACTTCCGTTTCCATTTTCATCGCTTCTAGGATCAGCAGAACATCACCTTCGGCCACTTCAGCACCCGCCTGAACGATGACTTTAAAGATGTTGCCGGCTAATGGAGCTGGAACCGCTTCTGCATCAGAAGCCGCAGCAGGTGCTGCTTGAGCCGCTTGTGCTGGTTTCGCTGATGGAGATACCGATGTCAGATCACCTTGAGGGCCAACTTCAACATCATAAACTTGACCATCAACCTTCACGCTGTAGCTCTCAATGCCGCCAGCAGCAGGTTGTGGTGCAGCCGTAACAGGAGTTGCAGCTTCAGCCGTTGGTACAGGTTCAAACGCTTCAGGGTTGTGACGGTTTTTAAGGAACTTAAGACCCACTTGTGGGAATAGTGCGTACGTCAGTACATCATCAACGGTATCTTCAGCGAGTGAAATACCATCTGATTTCGCTTTTTCTAAAAGGTCAGTCGTTAACGTATCCATTTCAGACTTAAGTAAATCAGCAGGACGACACGTGATTGGCTCAGCACCATCTAACACTTTCGCTTGCAGTTCAGCATCAACCTCAGCAGGAGCTTGACCGTATTCGCCTTTCAGTAGACCCGCAGTCTCTTTAGTGATGCTCTTGTAGCGCTCACCCGTTAGAACGTTGATAACCGCTTGAGTACCGACAATCTGAGAAGTAGGTGTTACCAAAGGAATGTAACCCAACTCTTTACGTACGCGTGGGATCTCTTCTAGAACTTCATCCATGCGATCGGCAGCGCCTTGCTCTTTAAGCTGGCCTTCCATGTTGGTTAACATGCCGCCAGGAACTTGAGCGATCAAGATTCGAGAATCGACACCTTTTAGCTGGCCTTCCCATTTCGCATACTTTTTACGTACATCACGGAAGTAAGCCGCGATTGGTTCGATTTGGTCTAGTTTGAGATTCGTGTCGCGCTCTGTGCCTTCTAGCATAGCAACAACCGTTTCGGTTGGTGTATGGCCGTAAGTACAGCTCATAGAAGAGATTGCGGTGTCTAGAATATCAATACCCGCTTCAACAGCTTTAACGGCTGTAGCAGTTGATAGACCCGTTGTCGCGTGGCTATGCAGCGCTAGAGGCACATCACAAGACGCTTTGATGCGAGTGATTAGCTCTTCCGCTTCATAAGGCTTTAATAAACCTGACATATCTTTGATGCATAGTGAATGACAACCTAGATCCTCTAGGCGCTTAGCCAAATCAACCCACGTATCTGAGTTGTGAACCGGACTGGTTGTGTAAGACAACGTACCTTGAGCGTGGCCGCCAACATCAATCGTTGCTTTCACTGCGGTTTCAAAGTTACGTACGTCATTCATCGCATCAAAAATACGGAATACGTCCATGCCGTTACTATGGGCACGTTCAACAAACTTTTCTACTACATCATCCGCGTAGTGACGGTAACCCAATAAATTTTGACCACGCAGTAGCATCTGCATTGGTGTGTTTGGCATCGCTTTTTTCAGCTCTCGTAAACGTTCCCACGGATCTTCTCCAAGAAAACGGATGCACGAATCAAACGTTGCGCCGCCCCAAGTCTCAAGTGACCAGTAACCGACTTTATCCAGTTCTGCCGCAATTGGCAGCATATCTTCGATACGCATACGAGTAGCAAATAGTGACTGGTGCGCGTCACGAAGTACCACATCTGTGATAGCTAGTGGTTTAGACATGCTCATAAACTCCTTTTTAATCCTTTAAATGCTACTTAGCAGTAGACGCACGGTATTGATGAACCGCGGCCGAAATTGCTGCCACTACCTGTGGACTAACAGCTGAAGGGTTTGATTGTGATTTTTGAATTTTTTTAGGTGCTGCGATCGGCTCCGGTACTTCTTCTGGTACCAGTTTTGACATCAACCGAACGAGGTAAACTAGAATAGTTAAGAAAATAAAGACAACGGACATCCCCGTTATCATTAGAGTCGCCGCATCTCCTAGCAGGCTTCCAATATTAGTCATGTTGCTTCCTTTCTTCGTCATCCTGACATACGTACAGGATTTCAGCGAATAGTGATCCCGACCCATGGATTATCTCGATTGGTAAAAGTTTGTCAATTTTGTTTAAGGTTCTGTTACGGATAACGCACACATAAGGTTAATTATTCGCCTATCAGATCACATAAATCTGTCAAATGAGTCATTTTTAGATATTTAAACTGTGACTTAAACGGGGCTTTTCTGAGAATTGATATGAGAAAGGTAGAATAACAAAGAAGCAATCAAGAATTACTTTAAATACAACAAGTTAAAAACATCACAAATTTAACATTGTTGCAACAAATTTATAGCAAACATAAAAAAAGCCTCGTAAAAACGAGGCTTTCTCTAATAATGTGGTGCGCCCTGGAGGATTCGAACCTCCGACCGCCTGGTTCGTAGCCAGGTACTCTATCCAGCTGAGCTAAGGGCGCAACGGTTTCGATATTGAGCATAAAGTTAAAACTAAACATTCAACATCAGGATTAATGAAAACCCTAAATAGTGGTGCGCCCTGGAGGATTCGAACCTCCGACCGCCTGGTTCGTAGCCAGGTACTCTATCCAGCTGAGCTAAGGGCGCAACGGTTTCGATATTAAGCATAAAGTTAAAACTAAACGTTCAACATCAGGATTAGTAAAAACCCTAAATAGTGGTGCGCCCTGGAGGATTCGAACCTCCGACCGCCTGGTTCGTAGCCAGGTACTC
>NZ_JBGONI010000008.1:0-200095 GCF_041439035.1 Vibrio sp. 1F263
GCCGGCAGATTTACAGTCTGCTCCCTTTGGCCACTCGGGAACCCCTCCAGGGTGTTTTTCCTAACTCATAATGGATAGGCTAAAGAGATGTTTTTCCCAACGCATCTCTCAAGTGCGGAGCGCATCATAGCAAACACGTTAAACCTGTAAAGGGTTTTTCTTATGGTTTTGTGTTAAATGCTGCCTTTTTGGGCAAAGATGGCGAAAAGTACGCATATTGCTCGTGAAGTGAACATCTGTATTAAGATTTACGTACTGATAGGTAACACCTTGAGGTAATTAGCTTTCTGTATCGTGTTTGGTTCGTGTCATTCGTCATGAAACGTCAATTGAATTTAACTTAGATTTACACTTCTTGACGTTACAGCATTCATCAGTTGATAGAATACGGTTAATTTCATTTATAGATATTAAATCTCACTTGCAGACCATTATTATGAAGCATAAATCTGTTTTAACCCTGCTTAGCTTGTCTATCATTATGGCGTCTCCAGCCGCACTAGCGAAACGTATGGGCCCTAGCACGGTCACTGTTGTTACCGAGCAAGTTGATATTCACCAAGTTAGCCAGTCTCTTTCTTTGGTCGGTAAGTTAGAAGCCGAGCAATCTGTAATGATCACTTCTGAAGTGGCTGGCAGAGTGAACTCTATTAACATCAAAGCCAATCAAGATGTCACCAAAGGGCAGATGTTGGTTCAACTCGATGACGACAAAGCAAAAGCAGCAGTTGCAGAAGCACAAGCATATTTAAAAGATGAAAAGCGTAAGCTTGCAGAATTTCAACGACTAGTGAAACGTAACGCGATCACTCAAACTGAAATTGACGCTCAGAAAACTAACGTAGAGATCGCCAATGCTCGCCTAGCTGCCGCTAATGCCAACCTGAAAGATCTACATATCAGTGCACCTTTCTCTGGTACGGTCGGTTTTATCGACTTTAGCCGCGGCAAAATGGTGACATCGGGTACAGAGCTCGTGACGTTAGATGACTTGTCTGTGATGCAGTTAGATCTTCAGATTCCTGAGCGCTACCTTTCTAAACTGTCTAAAGGTATGACAGTAACGGCTCGCACCAGTGCGTGGGGCGATACTCAGTTCACGGGTACTGTGGTGGGTATTGATTCTCGCATTAACGCCGAAACTTTGAACCTTCGAGTCCGAATTCACTTCGATAACAACAATGATTACCTAAAACCGGGCATGTTAGTGGCGGCTGATATGGACTTCCCACCAGTAGAAGCCCCAATAATTCCAGTTCAAGCGCTTGAGTATTCAGGCACTAAGCGTTTCGTTTATGTTATTGGCGAAGATAACAAAGCGACTCGTACTGAAGTATTCCTCGGGGCTCGTCTTGATAACGAAGTCGTGATCGAAAAAGGTATCGAGATTGGTCAGAAGATCGTAGTGCAAGGTATCGTGAACATGCGTGACGGTGTTTTGGTTCAAGAGCTTGCCGTCAATCGCCCGGCTAAACTTGACGGCGATACAGCTAATCTTGATGGCAACAAAGCTAAACTTGAAGAAAATACAGCAGCACAAGAAGGCGCTAACTAATGTTGTTATCTGATGTTTCTGTGAAGAGACCAGTAGCGGCTGTTGTATTGAGCCTGCTTTTGGTTGTGTTTGGTATTGTCTCTTTCAATAAGCTCGCAGTTCGTGAAATGCCCGATATTGAAAGCCCGGTGGTATCGATCAGTACTCGTTATGAAGGTGCATCTGCCACCATCATTGAAAGCCAAATTACCTCCAACCTTGAAGACCAGTTATCCGGCATCAGTGGGATCGATGAAATCGAATCTACGACACGAAACGGATCGTCACGAATCACCATCACCTTTGAACTTGGTTATGACCTCAATACCGGTGTCAGTGATGTGCGTGATGCGGTAGCGCGTGCTCAGCGTTCGTTGCCAGATGAAGCCGATGACCCGATTGTTTACAAAAACAATGGTAGTGGTGAAGCGTCGGTTTACATCAATTTAAGCTCAACTGAGATGGATCGAACGCAGTTAACCGACTACACCGAACGTGTGTTGATTGACCGCTTTAGTTTGATCTCTGGTGTGAGCTCGGTGGATATTTCTGGCGGTTTGTACAAAGTCATGTACGTGAAGCTGAAACCCGCGTTAATGGCGGGTCGTGGTGTTACCGCCTCTGATATTACACAAGCCCTACGTAACGAGAACATTGAAAGCCCGGGTGGCGAAGTGCGTAACGATGCGATTGTGATGTCGGTTCGTACTGCTCGTTCATATACTGAAGCCAAAGATTTCGAATACCTAGTGGTGAAACGTGCCTCTGATAACACACCTATCTACTTGAAAGATGTGGCGGATGTTTACATTGGCGCAGAAAACGAGAACTCGACTTTTAAGAGTGACGGCGTTGTTAACGTCAGTATGGGCATTGTGCCTCAGTCTGATGCCAACCCACTTGAGGTGGCTGACTTAGTCCATAAAGAAGTCGAAGCGATTCAAAAGTTCTTGCCTGACGGAACTCGCTTGGCTGTCGACTATGACTCCACTGTCTTTATCGACCGTTCGATCTCAGAGGTTTACAGCACACTCTTTATTACGGGTGGTTTGGTTATCCTCGTGCTTTACGTCTTCATTGGCCAAGCGCGTGCAACGCTGATTCCAGCCGTGACGGTTCCTGTGTCGCTAATCTCGTCGTTTATTGCAGCGTACTACTTTGGCTTCTCTATCAACCTCATCACCTTGATGGCACTTATCCTGTCTATCGGTTTGGTGGTCGATGATGCGATTGTGGTGGTTGAGAATATTTTCCACCACATTGAACGTGGTGAATCACCATTGCTTGCGGCTTATAAAGGGACACGTGAAGTAGGCTTTGCGGTAATCGCAACCACGCTAGTACTGGTCATGGTGTTCCTACCAATCTCGTTTATGGACGGTATGGTAGGCCTTCTGTTTACAGAGTTCTCGGTACTTTTGGCGATGTCGGTGATCTTCTCATCTGTCATAGCATTAACCTTGACGCCGGTTCTGGGCAGCAAGATCTTAAAAGCGAACGTGAAACCTAATCGCTTCAATCAATTTGTTGAACGTGTGTTTGGTAAGTTAGAATCTGGATACAAATCGGTATTGCGCCGTGCTCTAAACTGGCGTTGGGCAGCTCCAATTATCATTATTGCGTGTATGGGCGGTAGTTATGGTTTGATGCAACAAGTGCCGTCGCAACTGACGCCACAAGAAGACCGTGGTGTTATCTTTGCGTTTGTTCGTGGTGCCGATGCAACCAGTTACAACCGTATGTCTGCCAACATGGACATCGTTGAAGAACGCCTAATGCCGCTGCTTGGTCAAGGATTCTTAAAGTCATTCAGCATTCAATCGCCAGCATTTGGTGGTAATGCGGGCGACCAAACGGGCTTCGTTATCATGATCCTGGAAGATTGGGACGAACGTGAAGAGACAGCACAACAAGCCTTGGGTGAGGTGCGTAAGTCTTTAGCGGGTATTCCTGATGTGCGTGTGTTCCCGTTCATGCCAGGCTTCCGTGGTGGTTCGAGTGAGCCTGTGCAATTTGTACTGGGTGGCTCTGATTACTCTGAGCTTCAGAAATGGGGCGAACTGTTAAAGCAAGCCGCTGAAGACTCTCCAATGATGGAAGGTGCGGACATCGATTACTCTGAGAAAACACCAGAGCTGTTGGTAACCGTAGATAAGCAACGTGCAGCCGAGCTAGGTGTGAGTGTTTCGGATATTTCAGACACATTAGAAATCATGCTGGGCGGTAAGAGTGAAACGACGTTCGTTGAACGTGGTGAAGAGTACGACGTTTACCTGCGTGGCGATGAGAACAGCTTTAACAATGCGAATGACTTAAGCCAAATCTACATGCGAACTCAGTCTGGTGAATTGGTGACACTCGATACTCTAACGCATATTGAAGAAGTAGCGTCTTCGATTCGTTTGTCGCACTACAACAAGCAGAAGTCGGTGACCATCAAAGCGAACCTAATGGAAGGTTACACGCTGGGCGATGCTTTGGATTTCCTTGATGAACAAGCGATTGAGCAGCTACCGGGTGATATTTCAGTAAGCTACTCAGGCGAGTCTAAAGATTTTAAAGAAAACCAATCGAGTATCTTAGTGGTGTTCGCGCTAGCGATGTTGGTCGCGTACTTGGTATTGGCTGCGCAATTTGAGAGCTTCATCAACCCGCTGGTGGTGATGTTCACCGTACCTATGGGTATCTTTGGTGGCTTCTTAGGCTTGGTGTTGATGAGTCAAGGTCTCAACGTATACAGCCAGATTGGTATGATTATGTTGATCGGTATGGTAACCAAAAACGGTATCTTGATCGTAGAGTTTGCTAACCAACTTCGTGACCGTGGCATTGAGTTTGAAAAGGCGATCATTGATGCTTCGGCTCGACGTTTACGTCCAATCTTGATGACGGCGTTCACCACACTAGCCGGTGCAATCCCATTGATTACTTCAACGGGCGCAGGCTATGAAAGCCGAGTAGCAGTGGGTACGGTTATCTTCTTCGGTATGGGCTTTGCAACTTTGGTTACTCTGTTCGTAATCCCTGCGATGTATCGACTGATTTCCGGCTCAACACGCTCTCCGGGTCACGTGGAAGCGGAGCTTAATAAAGAACTCAGCCATGATAACGTGGGAAGAAGCAGTCACGGTTGATGAACACGCACGGCCAATGAACACGTACGCTTAATGAGCACGGAATAGTGTAACAATATTGAAAAGCCTGCGTTTGCTCCTAGCGAATTGCAGGCTTTTTTTGTATAACACACAGAGCTCAATGAATTAGTACAATAAATCGAATAAAGGAAAGTAAAGTGGCTGAATTTAAATACAAAGATCTTTCTCAAGAAGAACAAGATAAGCTAGATGCAGCAACCTTTCGTCGTCTGCTAGCACACTTAGACAATAATAAGGATGTGCAGAACATCGACCTTATGATCTTGGCGGGCTTCTGCCGTAACTGTTTCAGCAAGTGGTATAAAGCGGAAGCTGAGCAACAAGGCCTAGACTTGGATATCGATGACGCTCGTGAGCGCGTATATGGCATGACTTACGATGAGTGGAAACAAAATCACCAACCAAAAGCGACACCTGAGCAACTAGCGGCGTTTGAAGCGAAGCAGAAGCCAGAATAATTTGTTCTCGCTAGAAATTGATGAATAGAATAAACCAAAAAAGAGCCCATCAAGGGCTCTTTTCTATTTCGAACTATCGGTTTATATGAACTTAAGCCAGTTCACCCGTTTGCGAGAAAGCTTCTAGCTTCGCTGCATAAGGTTGTAGGTCACCGATATTCAGATTTACCCACTCGTCATTGAAGTAAGTGTCTAGGTAACGTTCACCGCTATCACATAGCAAAGTCACGATAGCCCCTGTTTCTCCACGCGCTTTCATCTCACTGGCTAGCTGAAGCACGCCGTACATGTTAGTACCGGTTGATGCGCCAACCTTGCGACCAAGAATGTCAGATAACCAATGTGTCGTTGCTATACTTGCTGCGTCTGGGATTTTACGCATTTCGTCAACCACACCAGGAATGAAGCTTGGCTCTGCTCGTGGGCGACCAATGCCTTCAATCTTGCTGAATGTACTGCCTTTCACGTTCGCATTGCCTGTTTGGAAGTATTCGTGGAATACAGAGTTCTCAGGGTCGACAACACAAAGCTTAGTTTCATGCTGTTGGTAGCGAATGAAGCGGCCGATAGTTGCAGACGTACCGCCAGTACCTGGGCTCATTACTACCCACGCTGGAACTGGGTGATCTTCCATCTGCATTTGATTGAAAATGGAGTTCGCGATGTTGTTGTTACCACGCCAGTCGGTTGCGCGCTCAGCGTAGGTAAATTGGTCCATGTAGTGACCATTCAGTTCTTCTGCTAAACGACGAGACTCATCGTAAATTTCATCTGAGCGGTCAACAAGATGCGCTTGGCCGCCGTAGAATTCAATCTGCTCAATCTTCTTCTTCGCTGTGCATTTCGGCATTACCGCAATAAACGGCAGGCCAAGTAGGCGAGCGAAGTACGCTTCAGATACTGCAGTACTGCCTGATGAAGATTCAATGATCGTTGTTTCTGGGCCAACCCAACCGTTACAGATAGCGTATAAGAATAGAGAACGCGCTAAACGGTGTTTCAAAGAGCCTGTAGGGTGTGTGCTTTCATCTTTAAGGTAAACATCAATGCCTTCGATACTTGGTAGATCGAGCTTGATAAGGTGCGTATCCGCTGAGCGTTGGTAGTCCGCTTCAATTTTACGAATCGCGTTGTTAATCCATTGATGGTCAGTGCACATAAGCGTTCTCCTGATCGAGTGTAGGAATTCTTTGTAATTGGTATGCTTCCAATTTAGCTAGAATTTGAGAGAAAAACTTTGCCATATTTGCTTTGTTTTGCTTAAATTGTAGAAAATTATTCTCTTTAAATTCGATTTGGTGAAAGTGTGATAGATGCCGTAGATAAAAAAATATTAAGGCTGTTACAAGAAGACAGCACATTGTCATTGAACGACATTTCAGAAGCGGTCAATCTCACCACAACACCTTGTTGGAAAAGGCTTAAACGCCTCGAAGAAAACGGCATTATTGAAAAAAAAGTGGCGTTATTGAACCCTGAAAAGCTCGAACTTGCTTTTACCGCGTTCGTATTGGTGAAAACCAGTGATCATTCTCATGAGTGGTATGGTCGTTTTGTAAACACCGTATCGGAATTTCCAGAAGTGATGGAGTTTTATCGTATGGCTGGCGAATATGATTATATGATGAAGGTTCAGGTGAAAGACATGAAGTGCTTTGATGATTTCTACAAGCGCTTGGTGAATAGCATTGATGGTATCTCTAATGTGACCTCGACGTTTGCGATGGAGCCATTGAAGTACACAACGGCATTGCCTCTATAAGCTGCACCTAGCTAAACGTTAACTATCGTTTCAGTTTAGATATATTCTCAGTTTAGATCTCGCCTCTGCGATAAAGAAAAGGAATATTCATGTTTGCAAAAGTATCTACTGCTATCCAATTGGTGCTGGCCGTTGCCATTTTTTATTTGGGTTACACCATCTATTCGTTTACCAATAAAGTCGGTGAAATCGTTGATACTTATCCGCAGGTGATCGAAGATTTATCCGGTCTTACCAAAGGGCTAAAAGTAGAAGAGCTATTAGCGTTTGCTGAACATGTTAATGAGCTTGCTCCTCAGGTGTTAGATACCGTTGAAGACGTTAGAAAGACCGTCGAAAAAGTGAATCAAACCGTTTCATCGGTCGATAATAAAATCCCTGCGATATTAGATGAAGTTAAAAATGTCCGAACGGAAGTCGGGCAGGTAAGAACCGATGTCATCCCGCCAACATTGACTGAATTAAAACGATACCGTGTCGATGTGATGCCACCGATGCTCGCTGAAAGTAAATCTTACCGCGAACAAACTATCCCCACTGTTGTTGCCGAATCTGAAATGCTACGAGCGGAAGTACCGGGTATTTTGGTACAAGCGAATTTGCTGGCAGATAAAAGTAAAGAGTTAGCTCAGGGCGCCGCAGAGGGCGCTGTGAAAGGTGTGGTGCTATCACCATTTAACCTTCTGCGAGATGCCGGAGATGGCATCAAAACACGAGTACAGAGCGAGTTTGAGCCTACGCTAGAAGCGGAATAGATTTTAGTCACTCTTAAGTGACGGATTTTCGTTAGTGTTATAAAAAAGAGAGGCTAGGTATTAAACCTAGCCTCTCTTTTTGTTTGCTCGTACATATTTGGGGCTTTTAAAACAGCGCTTGATCGCTATTTATTTGATCGCTATTTAGTAAAGCGCATCACACCTTCTTGTACTGCTGTCGCTACTAGCTCACCTTTCTGATTAAAAATTTCGCCGCGCACTAGGCCACGAGTGTTCGCTGCCGTTGGGCTTTCAATCGCATAAAGCAACCATTCATCCATCTTGAATGGGCGGTGGAACCAGATTGAGTGGTCAATCGTCGCCACTTGGAAGTTCGGCGTCATGATAGAAACTTCATGAGGGTGAAGTGCTGTTACCAAGAACCCCCAATCCGATGCGTAAGCAAGCAGGTATTGGTGAATCAATTGGTTGTCTGGCATCGCGCCATTTGCTCTCACCCAAAGGTATTGTTTTGGGTCGGCTTTCTTAGGGTTAAGCGGGTTCACTATTGTCACAGGGCGCATCTCAATTGGCTTTTCACCACAGAAGGTTTTACGCAGTTTCTCTGGTAGGAACTCCGCAATGTGGCTCGCTAACTCGGTTTCAGATGCAAAATTTTCTGGCCCGGGGATGTTTGGCATTTCGTTCTGGTGTTCAAAGCCGGGTGCATCACCATGATAAGAAGCCGTGAGATAGAAAATAGGGCGGCCATTTTGAATCGCTTTCACACGGCGTGTACTAAAGCTGCGTCCATCTCTTAGGTTTTCAACATCGTAAATAATCGGTTTTTCAGGGTCGCCGGGAAATAGAAAGTAACTGTGGAACGAGTGAACACTGCGGTCGTCTTGAACAGTGTAACGAGCCGCAGATAGCGCTTGCCCCAATACTTGACCGCCGTATACCTGTGGCAGACCTAGGTTCTCACTTTGCCCGCGGAACAGGCCTTCCTCTAGTTTCTCTAGCTGAAGTAAATTGAGTAATTCATTTAAAGGTTGACTCATCGCCAGCATGCCTCTTGGTAAAATAGGTGTCAGATTATGGTGTTAATCATTCAGCTTAGTCAGATATCTGTCAATAAATCATAGGGTTTCAAGACAGAATATGAAAGCTCTCTTATAATTGGTGAGTAGATTTGCCGAGTCCGGCAAACATGTTGAGAGAAATTGAATATGAAAAAGGCTCTAATTCTTATTACGTCTTTAGTATCGTTTGGCCTACTTGTGGGTTGCCAAGCAACATCAGAAACCAGTGCTTCTCAGGAAGTGGTTGCAGAGAACACTCAAGTGATTTCAGGAACAGTAAGCTACCGTGAAAGAATTGCATTGCCAGAGAATGCAGTAGTGACTGTTACGCTAGAAGACATCTCACTGGCTGACGCACCATCGACCGTTATCGCGACTCAAGAGTTCACCACAGACGGTAAGCAAGTACCGTTTGCATTCGAGCTGAGCTACGACAACAACAAGATTAAAGCTAACCACCGTTACAACATGCGCGCAACGATTCACGTTGACGGCAAATTACGTTTCACTACTGACACCATTAAGTCAGTGATTACTGACGTAGAAAACACGCAACAAGCAGACCTACGTTTGGTTGGTGTCCGTTAATTCGAAATCGATGCCACTGTTAAGGCATCTTGATTAAGCTTAATTTAGTCAGTTGAATAGACGATTAGTGGCAGCTCTAGGGCTGCCATTTATATATTCTGAGTTTAACTTTTCCCGCGTCACTCACTTCAATCCCTTCTTCTTGCAAATGCTTTTTCTGACGATCAAAGGAATCCCCTTTCAAAGAGATCTCACCTTTACTATTGATCACCCGATACCAAGGCAGTTTGCTTCCTTCTGGTAGGTTACCCAGCGCTTTACCCACATGGCGCGCATAACCCGGAAATCCTGAAAAACGTGCGATGTCTCCATAAGTTGTTACTTTCCCATATGGAATTTGGTGAATCACAGCAAAGATTTGGGGCAAAAATTGGTCCATACTAAATGTTCCTAGTTCATTAATACCACGGATCGGTAGAAGGAGAGGGCTATGGTATTTTCAACGTTTCAGTTCTTGATCACCACATTATTAGCGGTTGTTTGCGCGAGAGCAATCAGTTTAAGTGAGGGAGATATCCCAGTACTTGCAATGGTCATTCCTGCATTATGGATTCTACCGCAGGGCGGTATCGCAGGTTTAGCTTTGCTTGCTGCCATGACCACTTACGGTCTAACCCTTCCTTTGCAACCCATCACGCTCTCTGTCAGTGTATGGGTGTTATTCCCACTATTGATGGTGGTCTTTTCAAAACGCAGCAGTTTGTCGGTCGTGATTATTTCTGGCTTGATCGTCGCAACGCTACAAGTCGGGATCATGGTGACGCAATCCGCAGGAAAGCTTGATGGCGTTCCGTGGGTTACCACGCTGCAAACCTTGTCGATCATCGTGATTTGGTGGGCGGCAAATCATCTTAAACCAGCCAGTCGACACAGCTGGTGGTCATTAGGCTTAATACTTCCATTATGGATGGCCGATTTACCTTATGCCGCTTTGGTTGCTTTGTGTGTCACGGGTATCATGGCATCGATGGAAACACTGACGCGCTTGAAAACTTTCCGTTGGAATAAGCTGTTGTGTTGGACATTGCCAACAGTCGGTTTTGCGGCTTTGGTGATAACCCCAAGTATCGAAGTGCCTAGTCCCGTTTTTGTGGTGTGGTTATGTTTGTTGGGCACCGCTTGGATGACAGACTACATCCTTCGCACCGAAGATAATGAAGACATCGATATTTAGCTCTTCTGTAACCAAACCTTTCAACTGCAGGTAAATGGCGAATTTACCTGCGATTTACGAATGGGTTGAATAAAGGATAAGCACTTAGAACGCAATTGTTCAAAAATAGGGTGGAAGGGCTTGCAATGGTTGCTGCGATGCTTAATAATCCAATCACTCTTTGAGGCAAGCCTCTTAGAAAAAGAATCTATGGAGGCTCTGGTCCTCCCGCAACACTAACTTGTGAACTCGGTCAGGCCTGGAAGGGAGCAGCCGCAGCAGGCGACGTGTGTGCCGGGATGTGGCTGGGGCTTCCACCCATTAAAAAAGCCGCTCTTAATGAGCGGCTTTTTGCTATCTGCAGTTTACATTTTTCTTACCCAAGAACGTTTCATTTTCCCCAATTGCTCAGGTTTCTAAGTTTATAGAGAGCTACGCTTAGGTGTTTTTAAACAAAGAGTTATCGCAATCTCACTTAATCACATCATGAATAATGCGCACTCGGATTTATATTGGCTTTACGATATACTGATTGGCTAATGAGTATCTCTACGAGTAACCCGAATGGTCAGCAGTATTAATAAAGCCAAGTTATCTGAAACCGACATCATTACCAAATTCATACTTCCTGCGATTAAAGAGGCAGGGTGGGATGATATGACTCAGATTCGCCAAGAAGTGAAACTGCGCGATGGTAAAGTGATTGTTCGAGGCCAAGCTGCTGCTCGTCAGAAAGTAAAATCAGCTGACATCGTCCTTTATCATAAGCCGAGTATGCCGCTTGCGGTGGTTGAAGCAAAAGCCAATAAACATGAAGTTGGTAAAGGTATGCAGCAAGGCATGGACTATGCAAACTTGCTTGAAGTGCCATTTATTTTTGCTTCGAATGGTGATGGTTTTATTTTCCACGATAAAACCAACCCAACTCAACTTGAAACGGAAATTCGTTTAGAGGATTTCCCAACACCTCAGCAGTTGTGGGAAAAGTATTGTGCTTGGAAAGGGTATAAAGAAGAACATCTGCCAATTATCACCCAAGATTACTATGATGATGGCAGCGGTAAATCACCGCGTTACTACCAGCTTCAAGCTATCAATAAAACAGTAGAGGCCGTTGCTGCTGGCCAAGACAGAGCCTTACTGGTCATGGCGACGGGTACCGGTAAAACCTACACAGCATTCCAGATCATTTGGCGTCTTTGGAAAGCCAAAGCCAAGAAGCGAATTCTATTCTTAGCAGATAGAAATATTCTTGTCGATCAAACCAAAACGAATGACTTTCAGCCTTTTGGTACGGCAATGACCAAGATTACAGGTCGCAAAGTCGATCCTGCTTTTGAGGTTCATCTAGCTCTTTATCAAGCGCTTACTGGGCCAGAAGAAGAACAAAAAGCCTACAAGCAAGTAGACCCTAACTTCTTTGACTTAATCATCATTGACGAGTGCCACCGTGGAAGTGCTTCAGAAGACAGCGCTTGGCGTGAAATTCTTGAATACTTTAGCAGTGCGACTCAAGTTGGTTTAACGGCAACACCAAAAGAGACCGATGAAGTTTCTAACATCGAGTACTTTGGCGACCCAATTTATACCTACTCTCTTAAAGAAGGTATTGAGGATGGCTTCTTAGCCCCTTATAAGGTCGTTCGTGTCGATATTGATGTGGATGTTCAAGGTTGGCGACCAACCAAAGGGCAAACTGACAAAAATGGCGAAGTGATTGAAGACCGAATCTACAACCAAAAAGATTTTGATCGCACTATGGTTATTGATGAGCGTACAGAGCTTGTCGCACAAACCATCACCAACTATCTGAAACGCACCGATCCAATGGCAAAAACCATCGTGTTCTGTAACGATATCGATCATGCAGATCGCATGCGCCGTGCGTTAGTAAACCTGAACCCAGAACAGGTTAAGAAGAACGACAAATACGTAATGAAAATTACGGGTGATGACGAAATTGGTAAAGCTCAGTTAGATAACTTTATTAATCCCAAGAAAAAATACCCAGTAATAGCCACTACTTCTGAACTGATGAGCACAGGGGTTGATGCAAAAACCTGTAAGCTAGTGGTGCTTGATCAAGGTATTCAATCGATGACCAAATTTAAACAAATCATTGGTCGTGGTACTCGTATTGATGATCGCTACGGCAAGCTTTGGTTCACCATCTTAGATTTCAAAAAAGCGACTGAACTGTTTGCTGATGAACGCTTTGATGGAACTCCTGAACGCGTGAAGGTGACGACTCCAGAGCAGTTCGAAGATGAAGACGATTTAGATGACATCATCGACGGCGTTGATGATGTCGATGCTGATAACCCGTTCGGTGATGAAGACATTGACCCTGATTCAATTCAAGAGCCAGAGGCTACCTATGGCGAAGATTTTGGAAACTCCCCTGAAAGTACAGGCGGTGCAGACGATTGGGATGATGAGAATCGAGTTCGCAAATTCCATGTGAATGGAGTTCCAGTAAAAGCGCTCGCTGAACGTGTCCAATATTATGATTCAGACGGTAAGCTTGCAACCGAGTCATTTAAAGACTACACCCGAAAAACCATGGTGAAACAGTTCTCCTCTTTAGATGAGTTCACCAAGCGTTGGAACGAATCTGACCGCAAGCAAGCCATTATCGATGAGCTAGCCGAAGCAGGTATTCTATGGGAAGCACTAGAAGACGAAGTGGGTAAAGACATGGACCCATTCGATATGATTTGTCATGTCGTTTACGATCAACCTGCTTTAACTCGTAAAGAGCGCGCCGATAACGTGAAGAAGCGTAACTACTTCACTAAATATGGTGATACCGCCCAGCAGGTACTGAACAACCTTCTTGATAAGTATGCTGACGGTGGCGTTACAGAAGTCGAAAATATTACTGTACTTAAAGTCGCTCCTTTTAATGAAATCGGAAGTATGAAAGAAATCATTAATAATGGCTTTGGTGGGAAACCGCAATACCTTGAGGCGGTACACGATTTAGAAATGGCTATTTACCAATCAGCGTAATATACGTCACAATTATTTAAATACCCAAAATGCACAATATGTAGCGACTAAGTTTTTCTCTATGCTGATATGTGGTGTTTTATGGAGTGTATTGGTGTTTTGATTTTGTTTTCCCGTCATCACTTTTGTTGACTAGGTCGCGATTATCAATAATACTCCATCGCAATAGTGCCCAGTCCCCTGTTTTTGAAGTTATCTTAAGAGATAACTTTGAGATCAAGGCTGGGCGTTCTCGTTTTTGGAAGCTAAGAAATTAACGCTCAAGGACTAAAGCCCAAGAAACTAAAGCCAAAGGAACTAAGGATAGTAATGGAGCTCATCCCACCTAAAGAATTTAAACATTATGAAGAACTTGTTGATACGTTATCTCAACGAGGGATGATTATCGGTGATGATGAGCGAGCTAAGCGTAAGTTAGCTCAAGTTGGTTACTACCGTTTGAGTGGTTTTTGGTATCCAGCAAGACAGATAGAGCGAGATGATCAAGGTACTGTGATTGAATGTCCTCATCTAAAGCGCCCCAAACGACTTAATGAGTTTTTACCCGAGACGAGTTTTGATGATGTATTTAGCCTCTATTTGTTAGATAAAAAACTCCGTATCGCTATGCTCGATGGATTAGAGCGCATTGAAGTTTTTGTACGTAGTGTGATTGCTCATGAGCTTGGCCGTGGCAAGCGCAAACAGGCAGGGACCGGGCTCGACATTCCAGAACCACTAGCGTGGAAAGACCCTGAATACATCAATGGTAAGTTCTTAAAAAAGCGTGGTCATAAACCAAGTTTGTGGGAGGAGTGGCAAAGTAAACACAGTAAATTAATAGAACGAAGCCGTGAAGATTGTATTGTGTGGCACAAGCGTAATAATAAAGAAATGCCATTTTGGGTTGTGATTGAAGCATGGGATTTTGGAACCATGTCAAAGTACTACGGTATGTTAAATGATAAATACCGCCAAAGAATCTGTGCTCGTTTAGGGATCTCTGATAAAAGAGAAACGGGTGTATTACAAGCATGGCTAATGGAAATGAACATCCTTCGTAATCGATGTGCCCACCATACTCGAATTTGGAATCAGCAATCGTCAAAAGTGCTCGCTTTACCTTCACATGAAAAATTTGATGATATTCGAGACAATCACAATACACTGACTCGTTTATATGGGGTTATTCGTGCCATGTGGTTTCTAATTGAGCAGATAGGCCCAAGTTCATGTTGGATGAAAGAAGTTGAGTCCCTAATTAACGCCTTACCTACAGTCCCTGGCTGCCATAAATCTTCAATTGGACTCCCTTCTTAATCCATTCCATTAAATAGACATGATAACTCTGAATATCACGGCGGATTTACGTTATAATTCGCCACAAATTTCAGTTGTTTAAAAGTAGAAAAACATGTCTATCAGCTCAGTTATCAAATCCATTCAAGACATCATGCGTAAAGATGCGGGTGTCGACGGTGATGCACAGCGCCTTGGTCAAATGTCTTGGTTACTTTTTCTTAAAGTATTTGACGCTCAAGAAGAAGAGTTAGAGCTAGAACTAGACGACTACAAATCACCAATCCCAGAACAATATCTATGGCGTAATTGGGCTCAAGATGCCGAAGGCATTACCGGTGAAGCGCTGCTTGAGTTCGTAAACGACGACTTGTTCTACAAGCTTAAAAACTTAACAGCTCCTGTTGACCTAAACCCGCGTGGCTTTGTAGTGAAAGAAGCATTTAGCGATGCGTTTAACTACATGAAAAACGGTACGCTACTGCGCCAAGTGATCAACAAGCTGAATGAAATTGATTTTACTGACTCTTCAGAGCGCCACCTATTTGGTGATATCTACGAGCAAATCTTAAAAGACCTACAAAGTGCAGGTAACGCGGGTGAGTTCTACACGCCTCGTGCTGTTACACGCTTCATCGTTAATCGTTTAGACCCAAAACTGGGCGAAGCGATTATGGACCCAGCAACGGGTACGGGCGGCTTCCTAGCGTGTTCGTTTGACCATGTGAAAGACAACTACGTGAAGACTGCTGCGGATCACCAAACACTGCAAAAGCAGATCCACGGTGTCGAAAAGAAACAACTGCCACACCTACTGTGTATCACCAACATGATGCTGCACGGCATTGAAGTACCTGTGCAAATCAAACACGGCAATACGCTCAACAAGCCGCTTTCAAGCTGGGACAGCAACATCAATGTGATTGCGACCAACCCTCCGTTTGGTGGCACAGAAGAAGACGGCATTGAAAAGAACTTCCCAGCCGAAATGCAAACTCGTGAAACCGCTGACTTGTTCCTACAGCTGATCATAGAAGTGTTAGACGAAGGCTCAGAAACGCAAAATGGCGGCCGCGCAGGGGTAGTACTGCCAGATGGCACATTGTTTGGTGAAGGCGTGAAAACCAAAATCAAAAAGATGCTTATCGAAGAATGTAACCTGCACACCATCGTGCGTTTACCTAATGGGGTATTTAACCCATACACAGGCATCAAAACCAACATTCTGTTCTTCACCAAAGGCAAGCCAACTAAAGACGTATGGTTCTACGAGCACCCATACCCAGAAGGCGTGAAGAACTACAGCAAAACCAAACCAATGAAGTTTGAAGAGTTCCAACAAGAGATCGATTGGTGGGGTAATGAAGATGATGGTTTTGCTAGCCGCGTAGAGAATAATTACGCATGGAAAGTGCCAATCGCCGACATCATTGAGCGTAACTTCAACCTCGATATTAAAAACCCTTATCAAGGTGAAGTGGTAAGTCACGATCCAAACGAGTTATTAGAGAACTACCAACAGCAGCAACAAGAGATCTCACAACTTCGCAATCAACTTAAAGGCATTCTAGGTGAAGCCCTGAAATCGTCTGTGGGTGGTGCTGAATAATGAGTGCTGACCAATCATCTATGAATCAGTTGATAACAGACAATATCGATATTTGGACTTCAACCGTTAAAACCAAATCAGCTTCTGGTCGTGGCAGTAGCAAAAAGCGCGAGCTTTATGGTGTAAAGAAACTGCGTGAGCTGATTTTAGAGTTAGCAGTGCGCGGCAAGTTAGTGCCCCAAGACCCAACGGATGAACCTGCAGCGGTACTGCTTGAGCGAATTGCGGAAGAAAAAGCGCAGTTGGTGAAAGATAAGAAAATTAAGAAACCTAAAATGCTGCCGGATATGGAAGATCAGAAGCCTTTTCCAATCCCAAGTAACTGGTCTTGGAGTCAACTTGGCTTTCTAACTAATTATGGTGTTTGCGATAAGGCTGAGCCAACTTCAGTTTCAGATGATACTTGGGTTTTAGAATTAGAGGATGTAGAAAAAATCACCTCTACCTTACTCAAAAAAGTAAGGTTTTCAGATCGAGCATTTAAGAGTTCAAAAAACCAGTTTCAGCCTGAAGATGTTATATATGGGAAGCTGCGTCCATATCTCGATAAGGTATTAATTGCGGATGAATATGGTGTATGTACAACAGAGATGATACCAGTCCGTGCATACAGAGATTTAACGCCTGGCTACCTTCGTCTAGTAATGAAATCGCCGTACTTTATTAATTATGCGAATGATTCAACTCATGGAATGAATCTACCTCGTATGGGGACTGATAAAGCAAGAGCGGCTTTATTTCCATTAGCGCCATTATTCGAACAACACCGCATCGTCGCCAAAGTCGATGAATTAATGACACTTTGCGACCAACTAGAGCAACAAACCGAAGCCAGTATTGAAGCGCATCAGGTATTGGTGACAACGCTGTTGGACACGCTAACCAACTCTGCAAACGCTGAAGAGTTAATGCAAAACTGGCAAATGGTAGCGGAGCACTTCGATACTTTGTTCACTACAGAAGCGAGCATCGACCAACTAAAACAAACCATCCTGCAACTGGCGGTAATGGGTAAGCTTGTCCCGCAAGACCCAAATGATGAACCTGCTGCAAAGCTGCTTGAGCGCATCGCGGAAGAAAAAGCGCAATTAATCAAAGATAAAAAAATCAAAAAGCAAAAAGCACTGCCGCCGATTGCTGATGGCGAAAAGCCGTTTGAACTGCCGAATGGTTGGGAGTGGTGTCGTTTTTCAGATATGTCAAATGAGGTTGCTACTGGCCCATTTGGTTCCATGATTCATAAGCGAGATTATATTGAGGGCGGAACTCCACTAATTAATCCATCACATATGATTGATTCCAAAATTATCGAAGATAATTCAATCACTGTTAGTGATATAAAAGTTAGTGAATTGAGTTCATACAAACTTTTTGAGAACGACATCGTAATGGCTAGACGTGGTGAGATGGGACGTTGTGCTCTTGTAAGTAAGCGTGAAGAAGGGTGGCTTTGCGGTACTGGAAGTTTTGTGTTGAGGTTTAATCAAAGTCTATCAAGGGAATATATACTCCTGATGTTTAGAACTAGTTATGTGCGTGAGTATCTAGGTGGAGAATCTATAGGTACAACGATGACAAATTTAAACCATGGTATTTTGAACAAAATGCCGCTGTTATTGCCTCCGATAGAGCAGCAACATCGCATTACTACTAAAGTCAAAGAAATGGTGGCTTTATGTAATAAGCTAAAAGCTTGCTTGAAAGATTCTCAAACCACGCAACTCCACCTCACTGACGCTATTGTTGAACAGGCTATTTAATACCCATTTTATCTTTATCAATCGCAGCCGAAAAGCTGCGGTTCTTAGTTTATCAATCGTCAGTGTTTGGCTTGCATAATGAAATCTAATCAAATTATCTATGATTTCGGAGAGGTTAAGAACCTCTCCGAAGAAGAACTAGTTCATCGACTTTGTGATAGCTGGGGAATAACGAATGGCAAGCTTGAAGTTTGGGGGGTGATTCACAGCGCCCTAGAAACGCCAACGCATAAGTTACCCACTCGTTTAATGAGTGTAAAAACACTCGAGAAAAATGAAGATGTTGATTATCCACTACAAGTTAGGCTTGGGTTAGATAAAGGTATCTTTGTTTCGTTCAAACCTTCTGATGAAGTATTAGGTTTAGAAGATGGTGCTTTCATACGATGTGAGTTGTCGCTCGCTCCAATGAAAGAGCGAGTGAAACATGAAAATCCGTTTGAATGTAACGTTGTCATCCCGTCAGTGCGTCGTTTAGTCGAACTTAAAGAATACACACCTGATGTTTTGGTAAAAGGTGAAGAAAGTCTTTTATTGGATGAAGCTATATATAGTATTCACCTCGGCGAAGCGAAACAAAAAATAGAGACTGCTTTGGGGCTTTTAAATGCTGAGTATCAGCAGCAGGAAAGTGAGCTCAATAGTAAGTTAGCTGAACTTGAGAAAAGTGCTCAAGATGAGCAAGAAAAATTAGAAAGTTATAATAGTGCTTTGCTTGAAACGATTTCAAAAACGGATGCTTTGCAGCAATACAATCGTGATTGGGAAGATAAAATAGAAATGCACAGAAAGGCTGAAGAAATTATGTCTAAAAAAATTGAAAAGTTGCAAGCATACGTTGAGAGCAAAGCTCAATTTCTTAAAAATTTCGAATTCATTGATGAGGAAGACTTCGACAGTTTTGTCTTTAACGTGGCTAAAGAGCGTGATACTGCGGAGATGGCCAGTTTTAGCGAGGCTCTTGAGGGGGATTATGAGAAGGCGGTTTCTTATATCCAGTCTTACCTGAAAGAGCAGGATATTCTTTACCCAAGGCACATCATTGAAAACTACCTGACTCTCATTCGCTCAAATGATTTGATCGTGCTTGCGGGAGATTCAGGCTCAGGTAAAACTAACTTGGTGCAATCATTCGCAAAAGCGGTGGGTGGTGTCTCTAAAATTATTCCTGTTAAGCCTAACTGGACAAGTTCTGAAGACTTATTGGGTTACTATAACCCCCTCGAAAAAAAGTACTTAGCCACGCCTTTTTTAGAAGCTCTCATTGAAGCGCAACAGAACCCAGAAGTACCCTACTTTATCTGTTTGGATGAAATGAACTTGGCTCGGGTAGAATATTACTTTGCTGACTTCTTATCAAAACTGGAAGACAGAGATAACACTCCCACCATACAGCTCTATTCTGACGATGAATCTGCTCATGTGCTGTCTGAGCTAAAAGCGGTGGTTTCTATCATTTCAGACGCTAAAGCCAAGTATGATCAAGATGGTGTCGTTGACTTTGTTAAGCTAATGCAAGATGAAGCGGTTAATGATGAAATGAAAAGAGCTTTTGGGTTTAGTGAGAAAGATTCTTTGATCAAATACCATGGCGACATTCGTCGTATGTTATCAGGAATAATTAGTACACCATCAACGATCAAGATCCCTTCTAATGTTCGTATCATTGGCGCTATTAATATCGATGAAACCACGCATTATCTGTCACCTAAAATACTAGATCGAACTCACATCATGAAGTTTAAGAGTCCATTACTAACGGATTGGAATAAGATTTTTGAAGAAATTGAAGGTTATGATCTTGATGATGTATCTAAGCCTTTGTTTATGGATGTTGAGGCGTTAGGGCAAAGGGCCTCTTATCCTAAATTTGATCGCAATAATGATTTTTGCCAACTTTTTATCGAACTGAATGAGCAGTTTTTCGACCGATTAGGCGTAGAGTTTGGTATGCGAACGATTCGCCAAGGCCTCAATTATTTAGACTTGTTTTCGGATGTAAACGGCAATACTGAACAAGCTATCAATAACTTCATTATTCATAAAGTCCTTCCTAAATTTACTTTTGATGGCAATAAATTATCGGGTGATACTCAAAAAATTGATCTACTAGAAAAGGTGCTATTAGAAAAATTAGAGGAGGTGATTCCAAGTCATGAATCAGTAGCAGATGAGTTCTCATGCGTAGCTGCGCTGCGTTCTATTATCGAGAATGCGAAAGCAAATGACGGTGTTGTGAATTACTGGGCTTAATGATGCTTCCAAAGTTTGAAATCAAATATATTGATGTTCAGTGGCATGATAAAAACACGGTCTTGAAAGTCGTTGAATCCTACCTACCACTACCAGTTAGCTATGATGACATTCAGAAAAACTTTAACTGTACGACAACCATATACCCAAAAGCCGAGGGAGTAAGGTTAGGACAGTTGGCATTTCGCTATCTAGAAGGGGGTACTACAGCCCCGTATTTCGAAAAAGCGGATGGCGCTAGGGTTCAACTTAAGAAGATCAAAGATAAAGATTCAGGAAAGTCTTGGTGGATTGAGGCTGTAAGTTGGAAGTCAGACACCAAACAATGGACCAGAACCCTCCACAGGACGGCTGGATCCGTCAGAGCTGGTCTTGGCAGCCAAAGTTGTACTATTCATATAGGCTCGTCTGAATTTACTGCTGACCAATTGAATCGGTATTTATCAGATTTTAAAAGTGATTTGTGGGAACTGATTCTCGATGAGCAAAGTTACGTTACTGCGAAGGCTAAAAAAGTCGAAGAAGGCGGCGTTGATGAGGAAACTCTCAAGCTGGTATCGAATCTACTGTCGCACGCACAGAACATAACAAAGAAGCCCAAATCTGAGCTACGAGAAGTGCAGGCTTTGAAACCAAGAAATGTAGTGAAACCTGTTAATCGTACTTTCATGGAGTTGGCGACTAAAGGATACAGTAAAGAGCTAACTAGCAGGGCGACGACGCCAAGCTTTAATGTTCCCGAAAACCGATATGTTCTTTTTGTTCTTCAAAGGCTCCATAGCATATTAAAGCAACTGGTGACGATTTCTCAGAGCAAAGTTAATCGTTTTGAAGGTATGACGATGAAGCTTACTGAAAGGTTTGATGGCTTTAGTGGCGAAAAATTGATTAATGAGGATTTGGTTAGGAAACACCTTGAGCAGATCAAGAAAACCTATAATTTAGAGTATTTGAACTCACAGTTACAAGAGAAATTCCAGGCTTGTGTTAAGAGTCGGGTGTTTAATCGTCCTCAATATAAATGGCAAATCAGGGTAGGAGGCGCATCCTTCACCCCTAATCGTTACTTCTTTGATATTCGTGCAGACAGTGAATCTGAATGGTTTTCAACACAGAGAAAACAAAGGCAAGTTTTTATTCATTTCAATGACGATTCATATGCTGATTTATTTGAAAAAGGTATTGAGTATGAAATTACTGGGGACATGTTTCAGCCGTCAATTCAAGGCACTAAGTACATATATAAGCTCATTGAGTTATCTAGCGTAAAGATCTTGGGTGGTGAAGAGTTAAACAAGAGGCGCGAAAAATTTACAGAAGAACGCAAAAAAGCTCTAGAACTACATGAACAAGATTGGCTCAAGGAATTAACGCCCAAAGAGTTAGTAGAGCAGGAAAGAGAAAAGCGATCAGTTCAAGTTCTACTTGCTTATTTTCAGGAAAATAAGGCAAAAGTTGAACGCGTCTTCGAGCAGTTAGATCCGAAACTTGCAAAGTTTAAATCAGCGATAAGAATGCTCGAGAAAATGGGCGTGAGACCATCACCAACTTTCCCTAATTCAATGACTTTCGTTCAAAACCCTGATTATCAGGCGACGCACTCTGGTTATAAAAAGATACGTGAGCTAACCAATTTAACAGATGAAGATCTATTGCTATCACTTGAAAAAGTGGAAGATATTGGTCTAGTGAACATGCCACTTCTGTATGAACGATGGTGTCTGCTACAAATCATCAAAGTTCTGGTTCAAAACTACCGCTATCAGCCTGATGATGAGTGGAAGCGAAAATTATTGCATATTGTTTTGTCACATAAGCATAGTAAGCCGCTGAATTTCAATAATGAACAATTGAAGCGAAAGGTTCAGCTCAGGTATGAGCCTTTATTGAATAATGGCCGAACTCCTGATTTCGTCATGGATGTGGAGTTTGAGACTAAAGGTGGCATAACTAAAAACAAACGTTTGGTGATGGATGCCAAGTTTTATTCCGATGAAATTATCAATAGACACGGTGGAATAGCGGGGATTGTACATAACCTTTACCATAAAAAAGACTACAGCGAAGGTGGTGTTAATGCTGTCTTCATACTTCATCCAGCCAAAGGTGCGATCGACGAAATAGTGTCACCCCAAGAGTGGGGCGAAGTTAGTTACCTTGGGGAATTATCAATGTTTGATTGGGATAAGATGCCTCGTCATTTGTACCATCAATATGGAGCTGTTTGTGCTAATCCAGTATTAAGGCTTCGTTATTTGGATGAAATCCAAAGGATGATAGGTATGTTTCTTCAATATGGCATTGAAGATAATGCTTTAGCGGGGCGCCCTGATGATGTTGAATCTTTAAACTTCTGTATTTCGTGCGGCTCTCATGAATTAACGAAGAAAGATAAGACAACGAGTAATTCTCGTTCAGCGTGGTATGAATGTGATACATGCAAACACTTTACGGTATATAACCACTGCCATTCGTGTGATACCAGATTGGTAAAAAACGGGGATTATTGGTCTTATCACTCGCAAATGGCTATGGAGCCACTAAATATCAAATGCCCTTCATGCGAGAGCTTAGTTTGATTTTTACAAGCTAAAGTCTGTAAGAGGTTAGCAGGGCAGTCGCATGAAAATTCATTTTTAAATCATGACTAAAGCTAGCGCATTTGGCTGTATATACTTACTGCTAAATATAGTTATAGTTATGGTTTTGGTTGAATAACTTTAATGAGCTCACCCAGGGTGAACTGGTCACTTTATACCATTATAAAACCAGTTTAGTTGTTTATGTTAACCTCAGTTTAACTGGAGTGCCTAGTTGTGCTGAGCTCCCATTCTAGCTGGGCCTCTTTAAATACATTGGTGAGCAATGCTGATTTTATCTTTAGTTCTGTTTCTAAATCTGCCTTTCTTTGCTTTAATTCGACAATATTATAAGACGTTGGTGACAGCCCTTTCTTCTCAGTTATTCGTTCTATATCTTTGATGCAACAAATCATTTTGTCTATTAGGCCTCTATTTATTTGTAAAACAGCCACTTCTATGCGCGCTGAGCTTGTTTTTTCTTGAATAAAGACAGTACGTTTCATACTTTTATCAGGAAATTTTATATTTTCATCTAATTCTTTTAATAAGCGGTTAAATAACTTTACGTGCATAGTATTAGTAGCTAATAGGGGGGGGAGGTAGTTTACAATCCACAAAGTAATCAGTAAACCAAACATGGTGCTCTATTTGCCAAGTTGAAGTTGGCTTCTTGTCGCATTTACTTTGATTTAATGGTGAAATGTGAATATGAACATTCAATATTTCATTTTTCTCAATTCGCAGGTAACACCACGGCAGATGCATCTTCCTCCAAACCTTTTTTGTCTTCGACTTGTTCAGCAGCCCAATAATCCTCTTCGATTAAACTCACTACCAATTGTTGCAAGTGTTTTAAGGCAAAAACAACAAATGTATTAACAAAAAAATGCGCAATTTTGTACAAAAGCTGAAAGAGACTATAGAGTAGACTGATAAGTCGCTCGATAATTAACAGGCTTGGAAATTGTTATGGAGAACAAGAAGCGCTCTAAAGAAAAGGCCGAATATAAGATAACGGAAGAGCTCGGTGGCCTTGAAATTCTTGATGCTGAATACGAAAAGCAGAACTTCTCACGCCACAGCCATGAGGGCTACACGCTTGGGGTTATTGAGCAGGGGGCGCAGCGCTTTTATCGAACAGGCGGGCATCATATCGCGCCACAAAATGCGATTATTCTGGTCAATGCCGACGAAGTTCATAGCGGTCACTCTGCCACTGAAGGCGGTTGGGCGTATCGAGCCATGTATCCACTCCCAGAGCAACTTGCCAAGATCACTCAAGAGCTTAACCTACCGAACTACGGTGCGCCTTACTTCCCAAGAGCGGTGGTTGAAGACCCTGAACTCGCTAATCAATTGAGGTTGGTATTTAACACGATTGATGAATCCGACAATCGCTTGTTAAGAGAAACCTTGATGTACGGGATGTTGGTTAAACTGATTAGCCGACACGGAAAATCGCCGCTTACCCCTCTACTAGACGGGAAAACTCAGCGCCAGCTTGTGTTGGTGAAAGAGTTTTTAGATGATTTCCCACAAGCCGATGTGTCCTTAGAGGAGCTGTCTAAACTGGCGGCTTTGAGCCCGTTTCATTTGGTACGTTCTTTTCAAAAAGAGTTCGGCCTTCCACCACATGCGTATCAGATTCAGTCTAGATTGAGGTTATCGCGTAAGTTATTGAAGCAAGGGCATACGATTTCAGATACCGCGCAAGAGTGTGGCTTTCATGATCAAAGCCATTTTCATCGACATTTCAAAAAGGCCAATGGTTACACGCCGGGGCAATACATCAAAATGCTCTAAATCGGACGCATTAATTCGTTCGCGAAATCGAGCAAGTTTGTACAATCGAACCGACTCCACTCTTCTTACATTGAATAGCTAATGTGAAGAGAGAAAAGAATGATATGGATAGTGAAACAATGGATAGACGAACACAGTTATGGAAAGGTGTTTTGGCTGCGATGCCCTTGAGTATTGCGGTAATACCGTGGGGCATATTAGCTGGATCATATGCGATAGATGCTGGATTGAGTCAGCTTCAAGCGCAAGCGATGTCGGCTATTCTATTTGCCGGCTCAGCACAACTTGTCGCAGCAGGGATGTTCAAATCGGGCATTGGGTTAGGGACTATGTTGTTGACCACGTTCTTTATTACTTCAAGACACTTTTTATACAGCGTATCGATGCGTGACAAAATCAGCCACCTTCCTGCTCGTTGGCGTCTATTACTTGGCTTTTGGCTGACCGATGAACTGTTCGCGATTTGTAGTGGCCAATCTCAGCAAGAGTTTAACCGCTGGTACGCTGCAGGTGTCGGTGGTGGTTTTTACCTCGTTTGGAACATCGCGAGCTTCGTTGGCATTGTCGCGGGAAGCCAAATTCCTTCGCTTAATGAAATTGGGCTCGACTTTGCGGTCGCAGCAACCTTTATCGCCTTGGTGTTCCCATTAATCCGAACTCTACCCGTCGTTGTGTGTGTGGTGGTTTCACTGGTCACTTCGGTTGCCATGTCGGTTAACAATATTGAGGGCGGGCTAATGATTGCAGCGATCGCTGGTATGTTAGCGGGCTTTTTCAGCGAATCGTTCCAAGAGCGAAACAACGGTAACAAGACAATCGTGGAGGGGAAATAGAGATGATTTGGTTAACGATATTACTTATGACGGCGATTGTTTTCTTTAGTCGGTATTTGTTTCTTGAGCCTGCAATCCCGCTTCGACTCAATCAAACCGCAAGGCGCCTATTGCGTTATTCAAGCCCTGCGGTACTGACTGCGATTTGGGGGCCAATTGTATTTGCACCAGAACAAACATTTTGGCCAAGCCTTGAAAACCCATACTTGATAGGCGCGGTGGTCACAGGTCTGTTGATTTGGAAAACAGGCAATGTGCTGCTAACGATTGGCGTCAGTATGGGCGTGTTTTTGTTCTATAACCTCGTTGCGGTTGATTACCTTTTTTCTTGAGCTTCAACGTCAACTTCGGCTTTGTGTTTCTCCTATTATTTAAGGGCTGAATAACTATGATTACTTGTTATGTTCGATATGTAATTGATCCTAAAAAGGTAAGTGAGTTTGAGGCATACGCAAAAATGTGGATTCCTCTGGTCGCTAAATTCGGAGGTCAACACAACGGTTATTTCTTACCGTCGGAAGGGGCGAACAATATTGCATTGGCGTTGTTTACCTTTGAAAGTTTGACTGCCTACGAAGAATATCGGGTTAAGTCGCTGAGCGATGCTGAGTGCATTAAAGCGTTTGAATTTGCAGACGAAGTTGATTGCATCGTGAGTTATGAACGCAGCTTTTTTAGACCTGTTTTAGAGTGATAGACCTTGCAACGTATAGCTTGGTGGCATCTAATGTACTGATTCACTATTTGTGTGTTTAGGTTTTGGTAAGGAGTTAGTTTGGCTAAGAAGTATTATGTGGTTTGGAAAGGTCGTACACCGGGTATTTTTACTACTTGGAATGAGTGTAAGTCGCAAGTTGATGGTTTTGCTGGTGCGAGATATAAATCGTTTCCAACACTAGGCGAGGCCGAGTCTGCTTTCGGTGGTAAAACGTCGTCTGTGTCAGGTTCTTCGGCTACAAAGCCAAGCTCTGCGGGTAAGTCGACGAAAGCTAAGGTGCCGCCTCTTTCGGAGCAGCAAATCACAGATATGCATTTTGATATCAAGATCTTTACCGATGGTGCGTGTGAACCAAACCCTGGTGAAGCGGGGACGGGTTTAGCGGTATACCAAAACAACCAATTAACCGAATTGTGGTATGGCTTGTATCAACCTGTTGGAACCAATAATACCGCTGAGTTACATGGCCTTAAACAGGCGTTTTTGCTCGCAAAAGAGAAGCTAAACGCGGGTCTCTCTGTAGCGATTTATTGTGACTCTAAGTACTCAATTGATTGTATTACTAAGTGGGCAACGGGTTGGGAGAAAAAGGGCTGGACTAAGTCGGGCGGCGAGATCAAAAACCTCGATATTATTAAGCCTGCGTATGCTCTCTACCAAGAACTGGCTTCAAAAATTACCATCTACCATGTGAACGGACACGTTGGTATTGAAGGTAACGAATTGGCCGATAGAATGTCGATTGTGGCTATTTCATCGAAAGAGCAGGAGCTAGCTCAATATCGTGACATCGAAGATCTTGAGTCTATTTTGGCGCTGCGAGCAGGCTAGCTAGGCTTCTTAATGAAAAGCTAATGAAAGTTACTGAAAGCATAAGTTGCCATCATTAGGCTGTGCTAAGTTGAGCGTTACATTTCAAATCAATGTAGCGCTCTTTGTTTTTGTGGTGCTCCGTTTTCTTATGGTGCTGAGTAGTTAGTATGATGCTTAGCTGTCTGAGTTAGTCCTTATTGAGCAGGGTTCTCTATCCAACGAGATAATTGCTGAGCTTGTTTGATCGAATTAAAACTGTCTTTCACTCTCTCACGTGCCTTTAACCCCATCGATGTTTTATCGTTACTGCTTAGCTGTGCAAAACGCTCAATCGCTTCTCTTAATTCCTCAACGTTTTTTTCGCTGACTACAAACCCCGTCTCTGGTGAGACGATCTCTTTGCATCCCATGATGTTGGTGGTAATGACGGGTGTTCCCACGGCCATCGCTTCTTTTAAAACCAGTGGTCCTGTATCCACACACCCAGTTTCGGAAAAACAGAAGGGCGCGATTAGGCTGTCATAGTTCGATAGTTTCTCTTTCACCCACTCGTGAGGTTTAGCGCCAAGAAAGGTCACGTTTCGAGTGAGTCCTTGCTCTTTGACCTGCAATTTTAATTGTTGCTCTAAATCGCCCGTACCGATGATATCGAGATGAATGTCGAGAGGTTCGGCAATCGGCGCCAATGCATCAATAAGATGGTGGATGCCTTTTTGCTCCACTAATCGGCCAAGGAAAACAAAGCGAAGTTGTTTCGTTTCGGCTTTTGGGTTGAGTTGGAATTGTTTGGTATTAACTCCGCAGTGCAGGAGTTTAATGTTTCCTTTCGCCATGGTGTTGAAGTCAGCGAGCATGTCTTTACACACTGCAACCACAAAATCACTCGATGAAATCTTATGTTCAATGTCATAAGCGAACTCGTAAACATCATGACCGTGAGCAACGAACGAACAGGTGATATTCAGCAGCTTTGCCGCGACGATGGCGTGAGCTGTGGTGTGCTGACAGAAATGCGCATGAACGTGTTCGGCGTCGTTTTCCGCGAGTTGCAGCGCTAATTTAAACCCATAAGCGAACAATGACTTTTTGGGCATGCTGGTTTGCTTAGAAATAAATGAGACAGCCTTGATGAAACCTATCCAGTTAATGCTGGCGACTTTACCCATCCGAACATTTTTGCCTATTTCGACAATGTCGTAGTCGAACTGTTTTTCGCTGTTTTCAATTTTGAACGTCATTACACACACATCGTGCCCACACGCTTTCACAGAGTCGACTTCTGTTTGAATGAAGGTCTCACTGAGTACAGGGTAGGTTGGCGCCACAAATGCTACTTTCTTCATTCCTTACTCCTCAAATCCATATGACTAAAGCTATCAAGCCAAGGTAATAACCAACAAAGCAAGATACGAACCAAGATCAAATCGTAGCTTTGGAGGGCTTTTCGATTGCTTTCCGAAGGTTACCCCTTAAGACGTCGCTCGTTTTCTCAAATTGATAATCAAATTGGAGTTGCAGTTTTTTTGGACATCTGTGTTTTGTCGTCATTTTGAGAATGGACACGTAGGAGACTGATCTAAAAGTGATTTCATAGCAAGCCACTCTCGGCATAGAAGATGCAACATCAGCCATATAACGTATAATTTTGAGGGCGTCATTATGGCTAAAGTAAGTGTTGTTATTCCTACCTATAATTGTTTGGATTACCTGCCGAAGGCAATTGGCAGCGTACTGCAGCAGACACATCAAGACGTGGAGTTGATCATTATTGACGACAACAGCAACGATGGAACGTCGACGTATCTCGCGTCAATCCATGATGAACGCATCATTAAATTATCCACTTTGGGTGTTGGCGCGCCTCAAGCTAGAAACCTAGGGATTGAAAAGGCGACCGGAGAATACATCGCTTTTTTAGACGCGGACGACTTCTGGTTTCCAGAAAAAATTGAGCGCCAACTCGAATTTCATCAACGATACCCAGATCTTGCGATGAGCTTTACTAACTACGAACACCTTACTGAAGACTATCAAGTGATAGTTGATTGCTTTAGTTATTGGTCGCAGTTTCAAGACCAAGATGAAGCGTTTATCAATATAGAAAACCCATTAGAGTTCATCATTGAAAACAATGTTATTGGAACATCAACGGTGATGGTGAAAGCGGATGTGTTTTCTCAAACAGACAGTTTCAATGCTGACATTAAGTATGGGGAAGATTGGGAGCTGTGGCTTCGAATGAGTGAAAGCCATCAGATCGGTGTGTTGAACTCCGTGCAGGTTGGTTACTTGATGAGAGCGAGCTCTGTTACCCAAACTGAAAGTCTTAAATTGAGAAATTTGCAGTCTATAGAGACCATTCTCCAGCGTTACCAAAATGACAATCAACGATGGAACCTACCGACGTCCAGTTTCAAAATTGCAAAGGCAAGAATACTAGAAGGTTACGCCGACTATTACAGAGGCTTACAACAGAACCGACGGGCCATCTCTTATAGCATCCGCTCGTTAGCGTTGGCTCCTCAAAAAAGAACCTTACGACATCTTCTTGGGGACTGTAAAAGTTTCCTAATGCCTGCATTGTAAGGAATAGGTGTCTGCTATGGGGTCACTAAAACAGTCCGCCTATTACGCCATTGGTATCGTGATGATGAAAGGGATCTCGCTCGTGATGATCCCCTATATCACCCATAAGATGACGTTGGTTGAATACGGTTCTTTAGAAGCCATCGTCTTGTTGGCTGACATCGGGACAATCCTATTTAGCTTTGGGATTGTTGAGGCAATGTACCGTTATGTGGGCGTCGCTGAGGGTGAAGAAAAGAGAAAGCTGGCCTCTAACTGTTTCACGTTGAGTGTCTTGGTCTGTGTGTTAGGCGGTTCTTTAATTGCTCTTAGTATGCCGTTGTTGTTATTGATGCTGCCCGTCGAGTTTCAGCCCTATCAAATATTACTTCTTCTGATACCGACCATGTTAGATGGTGCGATTTCTATCCCGTTAACACTGATGCGAATGAATGCGTTAGCTAAGCGCTTTTGCATGCTCAATGTATTGAAGGCAACGGTGCAAGCTGCAATGACCTTTGTGTTGCTTGAAGCGGGTTATGGCATTGATGGTGTTCTGATCTCTTCCGCTGTTTCGAGTGTGTTGTTGATGCTGTGTTTACTGCGTTATCAATGGCAGGAGATGGGCTCATTTGGCAGCCTAAAATACTCCGCTAAGATCCTAAAGTTTGGATTGCCCACGTTAGTCGGTGGTGCTTCTATTTACATGATTACAGGCCTAGACCGTTGGGTGATGGCAAGCTTTGTGGGTGTTGAAGAACTTGCAATCTATGCGGTCAGTGGCAAGTTTGCGTTGCTGCTTGGCTTGTTACTGCAGCCTTATGCTCTGTGGTGGTTTCCAAATCGGGTGGCCATGCTACAACAGCCTGGCGGTAAAAAAGTCTGTGCGGATAGAGCGCTAGTCGGCGTGAATCTGGCCATAGTGTTGGGTTGTTTGATGATCCTTACGGTGCCTGGTTTTATTGCTTTGATTCTGCCCAGCAGTTATCAGTATGCAGGTACTATTGTTGTCGCACTCTTGGCGATTGGTGTGATTAAGAATGCAGGGGATTACCTCAACCTTGGTTGTTTCAGCGGTGACTCAAGCCAATCGCAAATGTGGATACAAGGCGGGTGTGCGATTGTAGCAACCATTGGCTATCTTGTTGTGACACCGATTTATGGCGTGTGGGGCGTGGTGGTGGTGCTTTGTGGTACTTATGCCGTGAGGCTGTCACTGCTTTATATTGTGAGCCAAAAGATGGAGTACTTGCCTTACGATCATCGTAAATGGATGGCTGCGGTGAGTATCGCCATACTTGCGATTACCAGTGACAGGCTTCTTGGTTGGGCGCTGGTTGATGTTCATGACTTTGTTTTAGGCAGTTTTGTGGCAATAGTGACGTTAGTCGTCTTTGTTCGATACTCTGTTATTCCTGTTCCACAAGTGTTGCTCGATAAGCTCACGTTAGGCAAACATTCCCACGTAAGTTGAACCGATTTCACCCAGAGCGCGGGTATTCTGATAAGCGTCTAGGGAAATATGAATTAATGATAATAAAACGCTGTTCATAATTATTTTAATTAGATAGTATTTATAAATCTAGTGAATGCTAACTATGGAAAGATATATGAATAAGTGGATGCTGCTCCTCTCTCTGTTTTCAGCTGCCTCATACAGTGATTCTCATTTTACAACCGAGAGTGTTGATACTCCCGACTTCAATTCATCGGGTTTCAAGCCGCCTGAGGTTTCTCGACAGGAACAAAACAATATCGTTTGTGAAAGTGTCGTTTGTAATTCAATCTCGCGATCGCAGCCCGTTCCTGAAGTGGGCGAAGTACCGGATCGAGAGCCGAATAAAACATTAGAAACGATAGCGAGTGCGATTTTCATCGCGGGCGAAATTGGTATTGCAGACAATTTGATTGAACCAGACGAAGAGCATTATATTGTCGAGTAATGATTAATTAAAATGGCGGCATGTGAAGCGGAAATACAGAGCTTTCTGCATTCGTTCATTGATTAAATATTTACGAAGTTTTTAACAAGGACGAAAAATGGAAATCTGGAAGTTAATGCTATTCATCCCCGCTTGTTTCGCGCTCAACATGACACCGGGCCCAAACAATTTGTTATCAATGAACAACGCCCGTTGTTACGGATTTCAGGCCGCCTTTGTCGCTGGTCTAGGAAGAATCCTCGCTTTTTCCGGCATGATTGCTTTGGCTGCATCTGGTTTAGCGGTTGTGCTTTATACTTCTGAAACGCTGTTTTTCCTGATCAAACTATTTGGTGCAATGTATCTGTTGTGGATCGCGTTTAACCTATGGCGATCTCAAGCCAGCCCGGTCGCGGATATCGAGCGAAATAAGAACTGGTTTGGTCTTGTTAAACAAGAGTTCGCACTCGCTGCGGGCAATCCAAAAGCGATACTCATTTTCACTGCATTCCTTCCTCAATTTGTCGATGTTTCTGCGAACGTAAATACTCAATTCTTTGTTTTGGGAAGTACGTTTCTTGTATTAGAAATGCTCGCAATTTCTATCTATGCAGCCTTTGGCTTATATCTACGACATTGGTTTTCAAAACCTCAGATGGCCAAGCGTTTCAATAAAGCATGTTCTGTGTTTCTTGCCTTGTCTGGTGCGAATTTATTGGTGAGCCGTCAGTAGAAATTGACTGGTTTGTGAGTTGTATTTGTCGATGGTTTTGGTGCCATTAAAGAAGAGAGTGCCTATCTAGAGCCCACTTCTTGATGCCGATTTAAATATGGGCGTACACACACCTAGGTCAACATCACGATACCGTGCATCGACACCACGCTAGAGGTCAGTCGGGTTCGCATATCAAAATAGCCATCGGGGCCTTCACTTTGATTCTCTTCTCTCATTGACCTTTCCGCTCGCCAAACCGCAATGAAGC
Source organism: Vibrio sp. 1F263 (assembly GCF_041439035.1). Lineage (NCBI taxonomy): Bacteria > Pseudomonadati > Pseudomonadota > Gammaproteobacteria > Vibrionales > Vibrionaceae > Vibrio > Vibrio sp. 1F263. The sequence goes on from NZ_JBGONI010000008.1 coordinate 32,559, forward strand.
CTAAGATCAGAATCATAGTGGCGAGGAACTCTTGCTGCTCACCGAGTAGCACCGCTAGCCACGCTGCCAACACAATAACATTGCTAAGAATCAGAGCCTTGTTGCTGGATTGGCTTTCGAAGTTCTCTATCCCATTGCCCCACAAGATGCCCGACAAAAAGCTCAAGATAACCACGCTGTAGGTGATGAAGAGTGTTTCTCCGCTCAAGCTAAAGACTTGGCTGTCGGTGACTGATAATAGTAGACCGAATAAAAAGGGGATTAAACCCATATAACCGAGCTTGGCCATGGTGTTGCGTGTTTGAGTTGTCTCCATGTAACCCGACCTCATAACTGTTGCTCAATAGCATTTTTGAGGGTACTACTGGTTGGCGATGTAGAACTCGGGAAGGTTGCTATCACTTTGCCTTCTTTGCTGACCAAGAACTTGTAGAAATTCCATTTTGGTTTGATACCGGCTTGTTGTTGGATTTCGGCAAAGACTGGGTTTGCGTCTGGCCCAGAGAGTGAAGCGCGCGCCATCATTGGAAAGGTGACGCCATAATCTAGGTAGCAGATTTTAGCGGATTGCTCCTCGCTTCCTCTGTCTTGGCGAAAATCATTACTTGGGAAACCAACGACCGTGAAGCCTTCATCTTTATACGTTTGGTGAAGCTGCTCAAGTTGTTCGAATTGAGGCGTGAAACCGCATTGGCTTGCCGTATTCACGATCAATAAAGTCTTGCCTTGAAACTCTTCACACAGCTCAATTTCTTCGTTTGAATTTAACAGCCTTTGTTTGCCGTTGAGTATCTCAGGGCAGCTTGCTGAAAAAGCGAATGAACTTGTTAGGCTCGCGATTAGGGCGGTGGAGCACAGCAGTGAATGTTTCATAAGTCCGACTCATTTTAGTTAGCGTAACTGTTATTACTGTTCAGCGACTTGAAATGATCACTTTAAAGACCAGAATCGCTTAAGTATCAGCTATCGCTTAAGTGTCAATTGTTGCTTAGCAAATAGGGTTCCACCAAGCGTCTGATGTTTACCTTGGCTCCAAGACGAGATGCCAGCAGGTACATGCCTCCGATCTTTCGGTGGAGGAATAGGGCATCGGCTGGTGGTGTGTGCCAATACTCTTGCTCCATGCTGAGTATGGTTCCTGCTTCACGAAGCCTTTGTGCTAAACCACTGGCTTTGAAGTTGTAATCTTCGTCGACAAGCATGGGCTCACACGCCATAGTCACTAAGTTAAGAATGGCTTGGCGCTGATCGGGCAGTATGACTTCGCTAAAGAATCCAATCTGTTCGAGTGCTTGATTGAGCCCTGATTCGTCTTTATTAACAACAGAAGTAAAGGCCAAACGATATCCATCACTGAAGCGGTCGCTGTATTCTCGGGTTGCCCCAAAATCTAACAGCCCAATCTGTCGCGTGTTTTCAACGTAAAGATAGTTGGCGAAGTTGGGATCGGTCTGCACCATCTTAAAATCGAACAATTCCCTGAACATGAGTTCGAGCAAGCTGTGCATCACAAAATCTCGAGTACTTTGATCGTAACCTTCTATTTGCTCTATCGAGACACCTTCAATGAAGTCCATCGCGAGCACTGATTCTGAAGACATTTGAGGGTGAATCTTAGGCACGACGAAGTGAGCGTGTTCTTTCAGTGCATTATGGTAACGTGTCGCGTAGTCAGCCTCGCGAGCATAATCCGCTTCATCATGGAGCTGTTTCTTAGCTTCTTCTAATAAGCCTTTATAATCGACAGACTTGGGTATCAACCCAACGATGTTCAGCAATGTGCCTACGTTATCGACATCACTGTCGATGCTTTTTCGAATGCCTGGATATTGGACTTTGATGGCAAGTTTGTCTCCCGCATCACTGTAAGCTTGGTGAACTTGTCCTATGGACGCACTGGCGATAGGTTTAAAGTTGAAGGAAAGGAATTCGGCTTTCCAGTTGATGCCTAGTGAGCTTTCTAATACTTGGTTGAGCTGCTTTGTCGGTAGTGGGTCGGCGTCTGAGCGTAGGCGAGAAAGAATGTCGGCGAGTTCAGGTTCGAGAACATCGCCAGCGTCCATTGATAACATTTGGCCAAGCTTCATCGCTGCACCGCGCAGGTGTGCCAGTTGGTCAGTCAGACGAGCAATGTTCTGCGGCGTCAGCATTAAGTCTTTTGCTTTAGGCCTATTGCCCTGTGCGAGTTGTTTGGTGCCTTCCGTTATCACATTACCTGCGACCCTTGTCGCCAGCGAGGCAAACTTACTGAACCTAGAAATTCGATGAGTGGGAAGGTTTCTCTCTTTTGCCGACATAAAGGTTCTCACTTAGTTATCAAGACTCACTACAAAGTTCTATAAATCATTACCCAACCGAATGTTTTGTTGTGGTAACGTTGCTCGCGAAACAGTAAACAGAATTTAAAGGACAAAACATGAAGTTTATTTGGTTAAAAGTCGCGGTTACCGTTTTAGTTTTTGCTGCGCTGTTTGGTGTGGTGTATTACAAAGTCGCAAGTGGTATGTCTTAGCCAAGTACTATTTTGAGCAGCTGTTACCATCGCAGCGTGACTTTCCAGTTAGCCAGAAAGAGACTTTATATCGGTTCTTGGCAAATCGTAAATAACACCAGTCGGCCATTGGCTTAAATATCGCCCAACGCAATGGAGCATATAGCCAACCTTTTCCTACTAAGCGCCACGCTTGGTAGGTCACGTCTAAACCTAGCAGCAGTTTTCCATTCTCATCCAGTGCATGCAAAATCGTGTTGGCTGCCTCTGCATCTATCTGCGGGTAATCTGTAAACGCCTCACTGTAGATATCGATGGTTTGAATCTGATTTTTGGTATCAGATTTAGCCAGTGCCGCCATCTCTTTTGCACAAAGTGGACAGGTGCCATCGTAAAATATCGTTAATGCAGTCATTGTTTCCCTAACTATTTTTGCTAATTTTAAATTGTACGCAATCACCAACTAGGTGGATCATTTTACTCAGTTATCCGACACTGTAATTGTGACGACTATTTTACAGTACCATTACAAGGTAAACCCCGCGCTAATCACTAACGATAAAGAGCTGATATTGATGATAATTAACGTAGCAAAAAAGTTCATTTTAGCAGCTTCTGCACTGATGCTAGGCGCTTGTGTGAGCTATAGCGTGACTGAGCAAGAAATGACGAACTACCTGCAAGATTCGGTGATGTTAGAGCAAGAAGTGGGTGTACAAAACGTTATGTATGCGCAAGTCGCTGTCGATGACTTAGCGGTGCAAATTGGCCGAGCTGATGCCGAGCGCGTGTCTGTTCTGGCGAATACCAATGCACAAGTTCAGGTGTTTAACGTGCCGAATATGAGGTTGGATCTTGATATCGAGTTCAGTGCGATTCCTGAATATGACAAAGAGAGCGGCGAGATTTATTTGAAATCACTGCGTTTAGAGCGCTTTGAAGAAAAAGACAAACAGCTTTCTCCTGAGGTCGCCAAACTACTTAAGCCTGCCGTTTCTATGATTGGTTTTGCGTTGTCTCAGTCGCCAGTTTATAAACTGGACAGCAACAAGGTTCAAGAGTCATTGATCAAGTCATCGGAACCTAATCTAGTGATTAAAGACAACAAGCTGGTCATCGAGTTATTCGATTAACCTTTCACGTTTAGCTTAGACTCAGATTTAAAACACAATGGCTGCCGATTTGGTGGCCATTTTTGTTTGTGTTGAATCAGTAAGATTTCTGTTTTTAGACTGTCTATTCAGCTTGTTTTCTCTGGCTTATTTATTGAATTAGCCGCGTATCTCACCTTTACTTTACTCTTGTGAGCAAGTCATCGCTTCAGTCATCAAATCATAAGAAAGAAAAGGTGAGCGAACTATGAAGAATCCAGTGATAGCGGATACCAAGCCAGTCAAAGTGGAGCTAACAGAAGGGGAGGAGTATTACTTCTGTACCTGTGGAAAATCGAAAAACCAACCGTTTTGTGATGGTTCTCATGCAGGAACGGGCTTCAAACCGAAGAGTTTCGTGGCCGAGGAAACCGGCGACGCTTACCTGTGCCGCTGTAAGTATTCGAACAATCTCCCTTTCTGTGATGGCACCCATAAACAGTTTACGGCTGAGCAAGTGGGCCAAGAAGGCCCCGATGTTCACATCCAAGCGGCAACGCCCGATCTCTCACCTGCGGCTTCTGCAACCAAAGAGGAGCCCACGGTTGAGTTCATTCATCAATTAGCACGAGATGGCTTATCCAAAGTGGGGCATCACGGGCCAATGACTTCAATGGGCGTTCCAAGATATCTATTGCCTCACTGGGATGATATTCAAGTGATGGTTGCACAAATGGCGACCAAACCGTTATTGGAACATGTGCCCGTCGGTACTGAGCTTATTATTGGGCCAAAAGCGAAAAAGCCACTCAAGTTGAACATATCCTTATTTGTTTCTGATATGAGTTTTGGGTCTTTGTCTGAAGAAGCGAAAATCTCTTTAGCGACAGGCGCGGAACTTGCGGGAACGGGGATCTGCTCGGGTGAGGGCGGAATGTTACCCGAAGAGCAAGCGGCGAACTCACGTTACTTTTACGAACTAGCCAGCGCACAATTTGGTTACGATGAATCTAAGCTCAAAAATGTCCAGGCCTTTCATTTTAAAGGTGGGCAGGGGGCTAAAACCGGAACAGGTGGTCACTTACCTGGGGCGAAGAACATTGGCAAGATAGCTGAGGTGCGCGGCATTGAAGCAGGTACTGCCGCGATTTCCCCACCCACCTTTGTTGATTTAAAAACCGTCGAGGATTTCAAAAATTTCGCCGACCGAGTTCGAGAAGTGACGGGCGGGATCCCAATTGGCTTCAAGTTGAGTGCCAATCATATTGAAGAGGATATTCAGTTCGCACTTGATGCCAGTGCCGATTACATCATCTTGGATGGTCGAGGCGGTGGTACTGGGGCGGCGCCAGAAATGTTCCGTGACCATATTAGTGTGCCAACCATTCCAGCGCTTGCTCGTGCCAGAGCCTATCTAGATAAACAAGGCGTAAGTGACAGAGTCACCTTAATCATTACTGGTGGGCTTCGTGTTCCGATGGACTTCGTAAAAGCGATGGCGCTTGGTGCAGATGGTGTCGCTATCTCGAACAGTGCCATGCAATCTATTGGGTGTGTTGCTGCCCGAATGTGTAATACCAATAATTGCCCGGCGGGCATCGCGACTCAAAAAGCCGATTTACGCCAACGCTTGAATGTCGAGAAGGCATCGAATCAATTGAAGAACTTCTTCGAAGCCTCGACTGAATTGATGCAAGTGATGGCGAGAGCGTGCGGTTATGACCATTTGAATCAGTTTAACCCTCACGATCTAGCAACATGGAATCGCGAAATGGCCGAGCTATCCGGAGTCGCTTACTCTGGTGTCAGTCCATTAAACCAATTTAAGTAAATAGTATTTCGATAAAGCACACTCACTGTATTTTGGGTGTGCTTATTTTTGTCTGTGTAATGCCAATCTATGTTTAACCTTTCGTAATTAACTGCTTTATAAGTATTTTTAAATTATTTCCTCTTTTTTGAAAATATCGCTTTACCTCAAGTTAACTTGAGGTTTTATCATCGTCCCCAATCTAAAAACACAATCTATCACCTTGTCACCTAGTGCATAAAGGTGAGAAAAATGAACAAGGATCAACAATGAAAGTATTAGCGATTGGCGCGACCAACAGTAAAGCATCGATTAACCAACAATTGGCAGCGTACACCGCAAGCTTAGTTGAGGGCGCACAAGTAGAGGTGCTCGATCTTAATGATTTCGAGATGCCTATTTATAGTGAAGATAGAGAAAAAGAGTTCGGCGTTCATCAACACGCGCAGCGCTTTTTTAGCAAGATTGGCGAAGCTGATGCTGTGGTCATCTCTTTTGCAGAGTACAACGGCTCATACACCGCAGCCTTTAAGAATGTGTTTGATTGGACATCACGAATCGACATGAAAGTGTATCAAGGCAAACCTGTTGTGATGCTCTCCACATCACCAGGCCCAGGTGGCGCAAGCTCTGTGTTGTCGTCTGCGGTACATTCTGCACCTTACTTTGATGCTGATGTGAAGGGGTCGATGTCGGTGCCAAGTTTCTACGACAACTTTAATGTAGAAACGGGTGAGATCATCAATGCCGAGATGGCCGAGAACTTGAAATCGATCATGAGTCAGATTTAGAGAGCGAGAACACGACAATAAAACAAAGCAGCAATTTGCGTGGTTTCTTTTCATTGCGCCCGTTGTCAAAGTTTAAGGACATTAACTGGTTAAGGTAACAATAGGTCGTTATTCTAAAGTTAAAGTAAGCTTTAAATATTTATGATCTCAAGGATAGTGTAACAATGAGAAACATCGTATATCTCACCATAGGCCAATTGGCGGAGCGAAGTGGTGTGGCACCTTCAGCGCTGCGCTTTTATGAAACCAAAGGGTTGATTGCTTCGATTCGTACTAACGGAAATCAACGCCGGTATCAGTCGGCGATGTTGAGACGAATTGCGTTGATACAAGTCGCGCAGTCGATAGGCTTCACGCTCGAAGAGATCACCGAAGAGTTATCAACACTGCCAATGAACCATACCGCGACTAAGCGAGATTGGGAACGCGTTGCGAAGAAATGGCAGGGGCAACTGGACAGCAAGATGGCGCAGATTAAATCGCTACAAGAAAACCTAACTGGTTGTATTGGTTGCGGGTGTTTGAGTATGCAGAAATGCCAATTGTTGAACCCTGAAGATATTCTGCATGACCAAGGACAGGGCGCACAACGCATTGTTGATTAGACTAACTGAGTTCCTGAAAGACATGGAGCAACGGGCTAAGTTTTAGCTTTTACTCAATGGGTTAAGCAACAGTTGTGGCCGAATAGCGTGCCTAGACAATCACGAATTATAGGTCTAGTTTATGTGGTTCTTTCAATAAAAGAAGAGGTTAGTTATGTTCAGCCATGTTTTTCTCGGTACCAAAGATATTGAACGCGCGAAGGCTTTTTATGACCCAATCATGAAAGTGCTTGGTTATAGCGAAGGTTCTGTTGATCCCAAAGGGCGCTGTGTTTACGTTAGCCAAACGGGTGTGTTGGGTTTAACGAAGCCGATTGATGGTCAGCCTGCGACTCACGGCAACGGTATGACGGTGGGTTTTCTTGCATCCTCCCCAGAAGTTGTAGATGAGTGGCATCGTGTTGGCGTCGAAAATGGCGGTACCAGTATTGAAAATGGCCCCGGAGCGAGAGGTTCTGACGAGCGTCGCTTGTACATGGCTTATTTGCGAGATCCTGATGGAAACAAGATCTGTGCAACTCACTTTATGCCATAGTGGCGTATACTTATACCATAATGGCTTATACTTAGATGACATGGACTGTTAAGGATCGTTGGCGAATGCGAAGAACCAACAAAATGACACCTAATGAACTGTTTTATGAAAGCTTTGAGCGTTGCAGGATCGATGAAGAATTTCTAGAAACATTTTTGGCGGACTTCTGCGAACACAACCCTAGGTTTTCAGAGCGATTTGAAAACATAGGGTTAGAGCAACAAACCAAGATGCTTAAAGCTTCAATCATCCTTATCTATAACTCTGCAGGTCTGCCGAGCGTACGAAACTCGGTGAGAAAGCTTGGGAAGCGACATAAAGATTTAGGCATGGATATTTCTGAGCAAGAGCTCAACGAGTGGTTTAATTCCTTGCTCAATACGGTTAAAAAATACGATCCACTTTATGATGAAAATGTCGAACAAGCTTGGGCACATACCTTGGAAACAGGACTTGCTATCATGAAGAAAGAGTGTGTAGTCTGAATCAAAAAATGTACAAAGTAAGCCCCACACAACAAGAGGCTTACTTTTTTATCGACTCAATTAAAAGGTAAAGCCTGCTTGGATACTCAGTACCGACTCAGCGGTATACCAACCAGTACTTCCGCCGAACTCATACCAATCAAATCCAGCTCGAGTCACAAACTTGGAGTGGCCGAAAACTGGTTTTAGTGACTTGTATTCTGCGCCGATGCCGTAAGTTAAGCCAAAATCACCATGGGACCCTTTGTGGACTTCATTATTATCGCTAGATCGGAACACCAATTTGGTATCTGAGTGTGCGTAAAACGCGCCCGCCTTACCATAAACAGCGAAGTTTTCGCTGAAGCTGTGCTTATACATAGGTGTTAATGAGAGCATTAAAGAATCGAACTCTTGCTCTGTTTGAAGCACCTTGTCACCATTATAGCTAGTAGACTTATCGTCAGTGCTGATAACAAGTAACGTCGATTCAATATACCAATTGCTTTGAACGATCTGGCTACCTAACGTGAATTGAGCGCCAACGTCACCGCTATCCATACCTACACCACCTAATGTGTACATTTCGTTTGATGCGAAAGCTGAAGTTGATGCGATCCCCGTAACTGAGGCAATCGTAAGAGCCGCTAAGACTAATTTTTTCATTGTTTTTACTCTGGTTTGTAAATTTCGGGAGAGGATTTTAGCGGCATTTTCAAAATAAAAAACACTGTTCGAATGGGCAGTGGTAAGATTAAATGAAGATTAAATATCTCAAAACATAAGCCTGTATTTCCATGACCTAAAATTACAATTTTTTAGATGGATCAAATGCGCGGTGTGCGAGAGTTAGTCTATGATTTAATGGGTTTTCTATGAGGGAGGGCGGTGCATGTTTCACGCAGAAAAACCTCTGGCGACGGAGGTCATCACCAGAAATAAGAATCATTCGAGGCTTACGTTTTAATTGAAATTAAATCCAAATGACCAATGTTGGGTTGGCATTGGATTGGCCGAGGGTTCTAACACGTTACGATAATCGGATTAAAAGTGAGCAGCCCAACCAATCAGGAACCCTTGCGATGCGGTATCGTATTCAAAGGTACCTTTGTTTTCGTAATCAACCCAAGTGGATTTATACGCCAGATTTAAATCCGACCAGTCGTTAATTTGATAGCGAGCGCCGGTTAACAGAGATGAGGTAAAGTCGGTATCGCTTCCAAGGCCCATATCTAAGCTCGTGTGCACAGTCCAATTTTTGTTGAGTTCCTTGGTCCAACGAACGCCTATCAGATAATCAATCCAATCTTCTTCTAAAGATCTTGAATTCAGGGTTGTCCCGCTGTTTGTATAGAGTTTGGAATCAATATCGTTATCCCACCAGCGTAATCCAACCATATAATCAATGGCACCAATGTCGTATTGGTAGCGTTTAAAGCCTTTTGCTTCTAAAACGCCTTGTCTGATCTCAAGCTTGCCATTAAGAATACCTGTGTTGCCGATGATTGAATCTGACTTTCCGCTCAGTTTCATGTAGCTGTAGTCAACGTAATAACCCCACTGATTGTTATAGATCCCCTCTAGTCGAAGCATCGCTCCCATATCCAAATGACCCATGATGAATGCAGGGTCGACATCAACATCGCTAGAAATATCACCAATTGTTGTATTACCACGGATATTTAAAGCAAGCGCATAAATTTCTATGCTGTGTTGCCACTTTTTCGTGTCCGATTGTGAACTTGCTTCTTGTGCATTTACGGTTGAACTAACAGCCAACGCTGATGCGAGTAGGTAATGCCATTTAGCCATATTGATATCCTTATCTTCGATGTGAAATAGCACGAATGTGAATGTGTGTTTTAACTATCCATTTTTCACATATGCAACTTGTATATTGCTGATTGTAGACTATGTTTTTTGAAAAGAGCCAAATTAAAAGAGTAAGGATATGAAGCCACAAAGCATTTTTTTGTTCGTTGCTGTTTTGGGTTTAACACCGATTGCGTTGTCGTACGGTTATGCCCCCGTTGTCTCCCTTGATTATCTTTTCGGAATTGATGCTAGCCCTATCAATGTCACTCATATCTTTCGTGCTGTGATGGGGTTGTACTTAGCGTTGGCTCTGTTTTGGATAGTAGGGGCGTTACTAAAGAAATACCGACTGCCAGCACTCTACAGTTTGGTGGTCTTCATGTTGGGTTTGGCTGCCGGCCGAGTCATTAGCTTGTTGATAGATGGCATGCCTCACTGGCTACTTGTCGTCTATCTACTATTGGAGCTTGGCTTTGGTTTGGTAGGAATAAAAATGGTTCACAAAGAGCAATCTGAAACAGTATAAGGACATTCTATGAAAAGGATTTTCCACCTTGTTGTGATGAGTGTGTTGAGTAGCTTTTCGCTATCAGCATGGTCAGCACAAGAGCAACCGAATATTTTTGTTATCTTCACGGATGATATTGGAATATCAAACCTGAGTACTTATCACAATGGTGTGATGAGTAGTGAAACACCGAACATTGACAGTATTGCTGAAAAGGGCATGCTACTGACGGATTATTATGCTCAACCTTCTTGTACGGCGGGTCGTTCTGCATTCTTAACGGGTCAACTCCCTGTTCGAACAGGCATGCACTCAGTTGGGTTACCGGGTGGCCCAGTTGGTTTAAGTGCCGACACGCCAACGCTTCCGGAAATCCTTAAAACCATGGGTTATGTCACGGGGCAGTTTGGCAAAAACCACCTTGGTGATAGAGATGAATTCTTACCGACAATGCACGGTTTTGATGAGTATTGGGGTTGGTTGTATCACTTGAATGCAATGGAATACACAGAAGATCCAGATTGGCCAAAAGATGGATCTTTGGATGCGTTTGCACCTCGTAATGTTATTTATGCAAGATCAGACGGTAAAGGTGGTCAAACGATTGAAGACGATGGTGCATTGTCGATCGAGCGTATGCGTACACTCGACGATGAAGTAAATAAACATGCGATCAACTTCATCGAAAGGGCGGTTGAAGCGGATAAGCCATTCTTCACTTGGTACTGTCCATCACGTGGTCACGTTTGGACGCACCTGTCACCTGAATACGAAGCTATGCTTGGCCAAAACGGTTGGGGACTTCAAGAAGTGGTCATGAAAGATCTTGATGACCATGTTGGTGAAATGATGGCCAAAATGGAAGAACTCGGTATTGCCGATAACACCATCATCATTTTCACTGCGGATAATGGTCCTGAGATCATGACTTGGCCAGATGGCGGTATGACACCTTATCACGGTGAGAAAGGCACAACTTGGGAAGGTGGCGTAAGAGCCCCTGCACTGGTTAGCTGGCCGGGTAAAATCCCAGCGGGTACTGTAGGCAATGGCATCTTTGATGGTATGGATTGGTTACCCACTCTTGTCGCTGCGGCTGGTGGTCCAACGGATCTAAAAGAAAAACTGCTGAAAGGTCACGATGGCTTTAAAGCGCACCTTGATGGTTACAACCAAGTGGATATGCTGACTGAGAAAGGTGAGTCAAACCGTAAAGAGATCTACTACTACGAACGAGACAAGCTGCAAGCGGTTCGTGTTGGTGATTGGAAGGCGCACTTTGTGGTCCAAAATCATGGCTGGAGTGGTCCGAAAGAGGAGCTAAATGCACCATTACTGTTTAACTTACGTCGTGATCCATACGAGAGAGCGGCGGAAGAGTCGGGCATGTACTTGAAGTGGATGGGGCAAAAAATGTGGGCATTTGGTCCTGCTCAAGCTGCTGTACAACAACATCTAGCAACCTTCCAAGAGTGGCCCCCAGTGACACCAGATTTACCAGCTGAAAAAACAGGTGGTGTGGGTAACTAATACGCACTTGTAAAAACTAAGTGCCCGGTTAACAAACCGTTGACTGGGCATTTTTTGTTTGGTCTATCAATCTTTTCTTTGAGTAAAAATAAGCCCGAGTTAATAGAGTTCTGAGTAGATGGTAGCGCAAGCTAATCCCCAAGAGGCAACTTATAGCTGTTTTTCAACTCTTTAACCGAGATATTCGACTGAATCGCACTTACACCTTTTACTCGTCTGATCGAGCTAATACGCTCAAAGTACTCTTCTAAATCTTTCGCTAGCACTTGAATCATATAGTCGGCGCCGCCTGCAATACAGTGACACATAGGAATCCAATCGGTTACTTCGACAAACTCTTCAAACGGTTCTGTGTTTTCTACTTCATGGTTACCTAAGGTCACAAGAGTAAAACCAGCCACATGAAAACCAAGCTTTTTGCGGTTTAGCTTCGCGGCGTAACCATCGATATAACCCGTCTCTTCCATGCGTTTCCAACGGCGCCAACATGGGGTTTCGCTGAGGTTCACTTTCTCTGCGAGCTTGCTGTTGCTCATGCGTCCGTCTTGTTGGATATGTTCTAAGATGGCGATATCTGTGTCATCTAACACTTCTTTGGTGGATTCTTTCTGTTTCATGGTGTTTTTGGGAAAGTCTTGCTCAAATTTGCATTAATATTAGCCTATATAGCAATTTAATTCCTAGTCGAATCTGTAAACTCTCTCCGTATAAATACTTTACTTATTAGGAGTGAGAGGAAATGAGCTCTCAATTAATGCTGGCGTTCTTGCTATTTTCAACATCAATTGCAATTACACCTGGGGCAGGCAATATCGCATTACTTGGGATTTCAAGTCGTTATGGATTTGCTGCGACTTTACCTTTTATCTCTGGGAACGCTGTTGGCATCATCATCGTACTGGCAGGATCCAGTGTCGGATTGGTGAGTCTATTTACCCTTTACCCAGATCTTTATAACATTTTGAAATACGCGGGTGCGGCTTACTTGCTGTTTATGGCGTGGTCGATTGCGAACATGCAAATCGAAGAAAGCACGACTGATAATCGCTCGGGCTTTATGTCAGGCGTGTTAGTGCAGGTGTTGAACCCTAAAGGTTGGATTGCTTCATTAACCGTGTTTTCGCAGTTCATCACCCCGAATGCAGATTACTTGATCCAAGTAGTGACTATTATCGCGGGTATGGTTATTACCGGTGTGCCGTGCATGTTGGTGTGGGCGTATTGCGGCACCATGCTGAAAAAATTACTGCAATCACCAAAACAGATGATGTTTGTGAACCGTTGCTTGGGTGGAAGCTTAGCGATGGTGGTTGCCTTTATGCTTTATCAACCGGCATAAATCACAAAGAAAAAACCACTCCTAAATCCATAGGAGTGGTGTCTAAATGTCGACTAAGTCGTTAACAGTAAAGAAATAAGTTAACAAATATTTAAGGAACTTGAGCTAAAAGCTTTTAAGCCTAGAAGCTTTTAAGTTTGAAGCTTAAGCCGTTTCAGCCTCTTTAACTGGAGCTGAGTTACGGATTAGGTGGTCAAATGCACCTAAGCTTGCTTTTGCACCTTCACCCATTGCAATGATGATCTGTTTGTAAGGTACGGTTGTTACGTCACCCGCTGCGAATACACCTTTCATTGATGTTGCGCCATGAGCGTTAATTTCAATTTCACCGCGTGGTGAAAGCTCTACCTTCGAACCCTTCAACCATTCGCTGTTTGGCATCAGGCCGATTTGAACAAAGATACCTGCTAGTTCAATCTGTTTAAGTTCATCGGTGTTGCGGTCTTTGTATTCCAGACCGGTTACGCGGTTGCCATCACCAATCACTTGCGTTGTTTGCGCCATCTTGATGATTTCGATGTTTGGTGTTGCGTTCGCTTTGTCGATAAGCACTTGGTCGGCACGCAGTGTGTCTGCAAATTCAAGTACGGTTACGTGTTCAACGATACCCGCTAAATCAATTGCCGCTTCGATGCCTGAGTTACCACCACCGATAACCGCTGTTTTCTTACCTTTGAATAAAGGACCGTCACAGTGTGGGCAGTAAGCTACACCTTTATTGCGGTACTCTTGCTCACCCGGAACGTTCATTTCACGCCAGCGAGCACCGGTACTTGTGATAACCGTGCGAGCTCGTAGTGTTGCGCCGCTCTCTAGCTCTACGTGGATGTAACCGTCTTCAGTGTTTTCTGCCGCAATGATGTTTGCAGCGCGCTGCTCAGTCATCACTTCAACACCGTACTCTTTTACGTGCTCTTCAAGGCTGGCCACTAACTTAGGGCCAGTTGTCGCTTTCACTGAGATAAAGTTCTCAATCGCCATCGTATCCATCACTTGACCACCGAATCGGTCAGCAACCACACCGGTACGAATGCCTTTACGTGCCGCATAGATAGCGGCTGAAGAACCCGCAGGGCCACCACCGACAACCAATACATCAAACGGTGCTTGTTGGTTTAGGTTTGCTGCTTTCTTTTCTGCTGCGCCTGAATCGACTTTGTTAAGGATTTCAGCCAGTGACATACGGCCTTGACCAAATAGCTCACCGTTAATAAACACGCTTGGTACTGCCATGATGTCGCGAGACTTCACTTCGTCTTGGAATGCTGCGCCATCAATCATCGTTGTCTTAACTAGAGGGTTAATCGCCGACATCATGTTGAAGGCTTGAACCACTTCTGGACAGTTTTGGCATGAGAGCGAGATAAAAATCTCTACATTAAGCTCTTGATCGAGTTCTTTAATTTGCTCGATTACGTCCGCTTCAAGCTTGATAGGGTGACCACCGCTATGAAGCAGTGCTAGAACCAGTGACGTAAATTCGTGACCCATTGGCAAACCGGCAAAACCGATCGCTGTGCCTTTCTCTTGGTTCACTACCTGCATGATTGGGCTGCGCGTGCTTGCGCTATCATCACGAGTTACTTCAATTTTGTCGGTTAAAGATGCGATGTCATTCGCCAGATCTTGAAGTTTGTTTGCGGTGTCGCTGCTATCAAGGCTCAGCACTAACTGAACATTGGTTTTTAGGTTTTCTAGGTATGCTTTTAGCTGCTGCTTCATTGCTTGATCTAACATAATCGTGCCTGCTCTTAAATTCGGTGTCTTGGTATTGACCAATACCTTCTTGCTGAAAAAGGGAAATAAAAAGGGGGCGCAAGTCGGCAAATATTGTGGTGTTGATGTTTTGAAAGGGTGGCGCGCGACTGCCCTTTAGGAGGGGGGCCGAAGCGCGCCTGTAGAACCGTTTAACTGTTCTGTTTTACTCGTTCTTTCTTGGCTATTCTTGTTTAGCTAGGCTTAGATTAAATCTTGCCTACTAGGTCTAGAGATGGTGCTAGAGTCTCTTCGCCTTCTTTCCATTTAGCTGGGCATACTTCACCTGGGTGAGCGGCTACGTATTGTGCTGCTTTAACCTTGCGTAGTAGGTCTTCAGCGTCACGGCCGATGCCTTCAGCTGTGATTTCCATTGCTTGGATAACGCCTTCAGGGTCGATTAGGAAAGTTGCACGGTCTGCAAGGCCCTGACCTTCACGCATAACGTTGAAGTTGTTGGTGATGTTGCCTGTTTGGTCGCCTACCATGAAGTATTCGATAGTGCCGATTTTGTCAGAAGTATCGTGCCATGCTTTGTGAGAGAAGTGCGTGTCAGTTGATACTGAGAAAACTTCTACGCCGCGAGATTGAAGCTCTGCGTATTTGTCTTGTAGGTCAACTAGCTCAGTTGGACATACAAACGTGAAGTCTGCTGGGTAGAAGAAGAATACAGCCCACTTGCCTTTAACGTCTTGCTCAGTGATTTCTACGAATTCGCCGTTTTTGAATGCTGTTGCGTTGAATGGTTTGATTTCTGTGTTGATCATGATTCGACTCTCTTTCTAATTTGTAGTGTTTAACGCTATCCCGCGTCGATGGAGCTATATTGCATTCGCACCGAAAATTAGTGAAATCGGACATTTCTATAGATTCAATAGGCAAATCCTATCTTCGTAAGAAGATCGCTATCGACAAAAACTATCGATAAAAGTTATCAAACTAGGGCTACGTTCTATTTGGGTAGCTATGCTCTTTAGGCTGTTCTCTATTTCGGCTTATCTCTATTCACGTAAGCCTCTATGTATCTATGTATCTATGTATCTAAGTAGGCAAGTAGGCAAGGGCAGGCGTGGCTTCTTTAAGCGAGCTGGGATTTGATGCTAAATCTGTAAATAACAAAAAATTATCATTAATATAATTTATAATAATTTCAGTTAATCGTTACATCTCCATATACTCTCTCCATCGAAACGAAACATCGAAGCCAGTCTTCGAAACGCACAGAATTAAAAACGAATTTGGAGCAAGTTATGAAAATGAATCACGTAGGCATCATGGTAGGCGACATGGACAAAGCAGTAGAGTTTTACACTAAGGCTCTGGGTCTAAGAATCCTAATGAACAACACTAAGGTTATGGAAGAACGCGAATCAGCAATCGGCCGTATGTGTATCGCAGTATTTGGTGAAGGCTTCAAAGGCTTCAACATTGCACACCTAGTAACATCTGATGGTATCGGTGTTGAGCTGTTCGAAATGAAAGATCGTCAAGAGCGTCACGAAGTAGACTTCTCTCGTCTAGGCATCTTCCACTTCTGTCTACAGCTTCCAAAAGAGCAGTTTCATTCAGCGATTAAGCGTGTTGAAGAGTTTGGCGGTAAGGTTCGTATGGACATCATGCGTTACCACCCAGAAGACGAACTAAAACAAGCACAAATGGTTTACCTAGAAGACCCGTTTGGCAACCTGTTCGAATTCTACTCGCACACATACGAAGACACGTACGCGACTGACTACGAGTAATCGCGTTACTACCTTCCATAAGGTAGAAGAACCGAAACACCCCCTAAAGAGGATTGGTAGAAATACCAATCCTTTTTTGTGTTTGGATGTTTGGTTGAGTGACTTATCTATATGAAGTGATTAAGAAAGGTACAGATTTAAGGCGTTGCTAAAGTTGACGTTTTGAAGATAAAACCTTTCATGAAAATGACGGAAGAAAGCGTAGTTTATGGAAATATTGCGGGCTCATACCGAATGGTAGCCTTGACTGAGCTGTGACTATACTCAGCACAATATTACTAACCAACAACAACGAAAATAGAGAAACATGCAGAGATTAGCGTTCCCAAATCACATGAAAAAACGACATATCATCTTTACCGCTCTTATTCTTATGATATTAGCTGGATGCACCTCAACGTCGGCTGTCGGCAGTTCTAAAACAAAGGACTATGCCAAGTCACATGCTCTTGTGGGTAAAGCTTCTTGGTATGGCGATAAATTCCATGGAAAACTCACAGCAAGTGGTGAGACATACAACATGAATGCCTACACAGCGGCTCATAAAACCTTGCCCTTTGGGACGATCGTGAGAGTGACTAACACTGCCAATAATAAGTCTGTCGAAGTTAAAATTAACGATCGAGGCCCTTACGTAAAAGGCCGAGTGATTGACCTCTCGCATAAGGCATTTGCAAAAATCGGCAACGTTAAACAAGGTACAGTGCCTGTCAAAATTGAGATTGTTGATGACAGCAATACCTTTAGGTATAAGCACTAACCAACTTCAAGTATTCCTTTGAATTGTCAACCACTACTATAAACGGTACTAAGAGCTAGGCCGGTACTGGTTAGTAATCAAAAGTGAAGTTGTATTCGTTAAACAGGCTCACATCTTACTAAACTTGTGAGACATAAAATGGCCTACGGTTAAGTTGGGAATATAGAATTGAGTCGCTCCGCCAGGTAAGCCTTGCGAATTACCTCTCATTTCAAGAGCTGTATTTCTTTTGGATTGTGAGCCTGTATCAATCCGGTCCATCCCTTTAAAACCGCCAAACCAAGCATAAACCGGAGATTTTAGTCTCATCTCCAATAAGTAATCCAATGAACTCCAGTTCTCTTTGATAACTGAGGTCAAACGTCCCCATTCTCTAAGAGATACGCCATTACGCTGCGCAATTTTTTTCTTTTGTTCTAGTCCTGCATCATGTTGGAAAGGGTCGGTTGGTGACCACCATGGTGAGAGTGTGGTCTCGTCTGTAATTTCACCTCGCCCTAAAGTTGGATAACCATTAAATTTATATATCGATGTCCCAGCTGGAAGGAGTTCTCTAGTGGGTTGGCCATATTGTAATTGAAAGGCATCTCTTACAAATGTTCCAGGGCCAGTTGGTATAGAGCCAACAATACTCCAGTCTAAATTATGATTTAGTATCACTTTAATACTCCTGCGCGATTCATTATAAATAATTGAATTTGCGAATCGAATAACTGTCTGAAAAATAGCTATTATTATTTGTTTACAATATCATCACCAAGTATTACCTAGTAATATCACTCAGCGTTCATATATGTTCGGTTTCAATGTATTTGACAAGTGCGTTGGAGGCATGAGTTGATTCGCTATGTCTATATTTCCCCGTCGAAAATCTACATATAGGATGAGGATGATTAGGACTAAAAATAAGTGAACTTAGGTGAATTAAGGAGATTAAAAAATCGGCTTTCAATGCTGAACCAACAAGCGACATGCTGACTTTGGAGGGCGTCACTTCTCGTAAGCGCCAGATTGGCCCTGCGGTTCAAAAGGCAATTGAGAGCTTGTAAGCAGAAAGAGAGTTTGGGAAAGGGGTTGGTAGAGACCCCCCCTTTTTTTGATAAGCTAATTAACTTGGACTTAAGGACTAAATTCACCAGTGTTTTCGTTGGCAAAATACTAATACCCGCATTGTATAAATATGGTAAAAAGTAGAGTTTGGTTGTTTATATGAAGTGTATAAATATAAATTTCTTTTTATTTGAGTAGAAATGCATTTTCTGTTGTCCAAAACACACAATGTTTCTACCTAAAGGATTTTATTCTGTATGAGAAAACTAATAATAACTGCTCTTTGTCTTTATATATCTGGCTGTGCAACCAACGGTGCTGTCTGCATTCCTACAGGAGTTAGTATTTACTGTGGTAGTGGTGTCTAAATAAACAATATCAATAGTGGACAACCAATAGTCAATTAATCTTAAAAATTATTTCCATTAGAATTATAGCCTTGTTCGGTTCTCAACCAAAACTTAGAAAGATCTTCAAACAAGTCGTCGTTGTCTAAGATGCTTAAATGGTTTTCATCGTAACCAAGAATTTGGTCGGCGTTTAATTGAGCTGGGCGCGAAAGCTGGCTTGATAGGTCAATTACGCCATCATTACTGTTGGTATTAAATAACTCCCCTGAATTGTATCCAAACGCTAAAAAGTGCGGGGTATGGTTTTTAGTTTTACTACCAAATAACTCGGCGATAAATTTTCCGTCTGGATTTAAATCTACCCAGGCTGGCATCACGATAGGGGAGTATTCAACTCCTTGCTTGGCGGATGCCACACCCCCAAACGGGGAAGATATGGTGGTGATGCTACTGACAAAATTGCACAACTGCCCGATTTGGCACTGACGAACACTGTTTGTCACGATAAGCCCACCCATGCTGTGTGCCACCACGTGTAATTGTTGGATCTTGTATTCCGTCACTATGGTATGCAGCAGGTTATTTAAGCCTTTCGAACTTAAAACCAGAGATAAGCCAGAAGGGTAGTTGAATACCCATATTTGGTATTTAGATTGATCGATTTTTTCGATTAATGGAGCAAAATCTAAAGCGGTTGCGTTGATACCATGTACAAATAGGATAGGGATTTTAGTTGGGTCGTATTCCGACAAAAAGTAGAGTCCAGCATTCCCTTCAAAAAAGAATGTTACTGGCTGCCACATGCCGAGCTTAGCGTTTTCTCGCTTAAAGGGCGGATCCGTTAAACTCACAACAGTGCCTATATCGACAAGATCCAATTCCACTTTCAGTAAAGAGGACAGTGAGTGATTAACAAAGGCTCTGGGCGCTTTGTTTTCGTCAATGGCGAGTGAAATTCTTACTGTAGAATTGTCTTGGTGATCGTGTAGATTAACGACACTGAATGGTTCGTCAGCTTGTAGGGTTAAATCTTGGTTTTTATCATCAAAGACAAGTAGGTAGTGTATTTTTCTAGATAGCTGCAATTGAATACTGTCGCTATCTATTATGCCGTCGTAGCCATCAACTTCGCTTTTATTGATATCTTTTATCTGTTGAATAACGACGGCTGAGCCCGACGCTGGTTCGGTCAAAATGATTTGGTACTGGTCGGTATAGGCATCAATTGCGTCTATCTCATTCGATAGATTTCTAAAATTACTGCACCCTGATAGCACTGAACTGAGTAACAATGCTGAACTGAAAAATATTGCAGTAAGTAATCGCCTCATTCTAATTTCATCCCCATATCAACAAGCTTCGTTATTCAATCAATAATTTTTATACATAAACAAACAGCATGAGTTTAATACTAGCAAGAAAACAGAGAGTTAGGTCATACGTTGTTCTTGAGCATGTATTGTCTTGGTCCGAGTTTACTTAGTTCACGCTGCTCGACCGCGGTATGGCTGATGTCGATTGTCTTTTCGATACTGATTGTCTTTCCGACCCTGATTGTTGGTATATGATTTTTACGATTCTCAATCGCTTTGATTCATGAAAATTATCGGCCATACGAAAAAATTGAACTTTATTATTTGAGTTAAGTCGTATTGCTACGTTTACCATCACAAGACATCTGCAGTTTAGATATGATCTCAAGTCGAAACACACATCAGCTAACTCGTAGCGCACTATTATTAGTGGGTTGGGTTATCTGTTTCTGTCTCGCCAGTAATATGAGTTTTATCCAAAGCTGCAAAGTAAATTATGACAACAGTGATTCTGCTATTTCTACTGCCGTGCAGGCAAACAAGATTAGCGATGGTGGCGTTTTTATTGATGGGGCATCTCAATCCCAAGACGGCCAATCCGTCCAAAAATGTGAGTTATCAGAACACCTGATAAATTTTGATCACCACCAAGTCAATGATCAAGCTATATTCACGTACTTCATACTCGTTGTCGTCGTATTGTGGCTGCTAAGTACTGTCCCGTATTTCTCTCCCTTCACTGAGCCAATCCTCCACAAAGGTAGGCGCATCCATCTCAAGATCTGTGTCTTTAAAGAATGAAAATAAGAGCGTTTAACTAACACTCATATTATTCATTTTTTAAGGAAAAATTAGACATGCCTAAAAGCAAAATGTCATTGCGCTTTGTTGTGCTTTGGCTATTCGTTGCGTTGTGTTCAACATTCACTGTGAACGCAAGTGCGAGCGAATCGATGACTCCTGTTACAACGGGTTGGATGCAAGACAAGTTACATCCGTATGTAGAAACGCGTTTTGTCATGACAGGACAAATTAATAAAGAAGATAAAACCGCGGCGGGTTATCTGGAAGTGAACCTTTCTGATGAATGGAAAACTTACTGGAGAAGTCCTGGCGAAGGAGGCATTGCGCCCAAAATTAAATGGGCTGACTCTAAGAACGTTTCGCAACTGCAATGGTTTTGGAAGTTTCCTCAACGCTTCAACTTGCTCGGCATAGATACGCTAGGCTACAAGCACAACATCATCTTTCCGATGAATCTTCATATCGATGATATGAACAAACCTGTTGAGCTCCATGCAGTGCTGACGATGTCTTCATGCACCACCATATGTATTCTCACGGATTTTGACATCAACTTGGTGTTTAACCCAAGTGAGATGACCGTGAATAACGACGCGATGCTTGTCTACGCAAAAGCAATGAGCGAAGTGCCGAAAGACTCACCGCTTGTAGAGGGTACATCTACGATTTGGGATGCTCACAAGTCGCAACTTCAAGTTATTGCTACACATAAAATTGGTTGGACTGCACCCGATATAATCGTGGATGGTGATTCAGATGAAATGCAAGATGCTGAATTTGGTATTCCTCACATTGAAATTGAAGGTAACCAAGCCATTGCGACTTATGACGTAAGCAGCTGGATGGGCACACCCGATCTCAACAACCAACACATTCGTGTCAGCATCAAAGACAAAGACTTCATTACAGAATACCCAGCCACTGTTACCAACGGCATAGTGGGTAATAGCTCTATGATAAGTATGGTGCTTTTGGCGCTATTAGGTGGGTTGATTCTCAATATCATGCCCTGTGTATTCCCTGTACTTGGAATGAAACTGAGTGGGGTTATTTCTGCTCAAGGCATGGCAAGAAAACAGGTTAGGTTCCAATTCCTTGCATCTGCGAGTGGCATCCTCGCATCCTTCTGGTTAATCGCCACTTTCTTGGCTGTGTTAAAAATATCAGGCAGCGTTATCGGTTGGGGAATTCAGTTCCAAAACGGTTGGTTTATCGGTGGGATGTTTATCGTCACAGCCCTTTTCAGCGCCAACATGTTAGGGCTTTTCGAGATCCGTCTTTCATCGAATACCAATACGTGGATGGCAACCAAGGGAGACAGTAGTTACGTCGGACACTTTACACAAGGCATGTTCGCAACGCTATTGGCTACGCCATGTTCTGCTCCATTTCTTGGGACAGCCGTTGCATTTGCTCTTGCCACGACTATCCCGACGATGTTTGGTATTTTCACCGCACTTGCCGTTGGTATGGCACTTCCATGGATCATCGTTGCTGCATTTCCATCGATAGCTTTGGCGCTGCCTAAACCAGGAGCATGGATGAACCGTGTTAAATACCTGTTCGGCGGAATGATGCTAATCACTAGCGTTTGGCTCTTTAGCTTGCTTCGACCTCATGTCCCTCAATTGTGGCTATACGCAATACTGGCGGTCAGTGTTTGCCTATTGCTTGTCAGGTTGGTTCAAGTGCATGGAATCAAGACTGCGGGTGCTGTTGCCTTGCTGCTGTTGAGTGTTATCTCTGCCTCGTTATTTGTCGAGAAGGCAACATCCAAAATTCTGCCACCAGAACCTGAGTGGGAAGCTTTGTCGACCGTAGCCATTGATGATCATGTTGCTAACGACAAAGTAGTTTTCGTTGATGTTACCGCTGATTGGTGCGTGACTTGTAAAGCAAACAAGATCGGGGTTCTCTTACAAGATCCTGTTTACAGCGTATTGACTGAAGGTGATGTAGTGCCGATGGAGGGCGATTGGACAGTCCCAAGTGATAGTGTCACGTCATACCTACAAGATCACAACCGTTTCGGTGTTCCGTTCAACATGGTTTATGGCCCTAACGCTCCGGAAGGTATTGAGCTTCCTGTCATCTTAACCAGTGATGCGGTGATGGAAGCCATTGAGAAAGCAAAAGGTGGTGACGAATGATGAGAAAAAAAGCTAAGGCAAAACCTCAGTCCAAAAAGCAGAAGTTGAGATCGGCATTACTGTATACCTTGTTCGCATTGGTCGTGGTCTTTGGTGTTGATTATTGGCGTACAAAAGACGTTCCAATGCAGAACGTTCCGCCAATGGTTGGGATGTCGTTATCCGGTAAACCGATAGATGTAATAGAGATGAGTAAGAAAGAGCCGGTATTAGTTTATTTTTGGACGACATGGTGCGTCGCCTGCAAATTTGTGACGCCAGTGGTTGATTGGTTTTCATCGAGCTATCCCGTCGTTGGTGTATCACTGACTTCGGGTAAAGATGAAAGAGTTCAACGCTATATGAATGCTAAAGGGTATAGCTACGACAACATTAATGACACTCAAGGTAAAATTGCACGCGATTGGGGAATCTCCTTAACGCCAACACTCATTGTTATTAATGATGGAAAAGTAACAAGTGTTACTTCAGGAATTACTACGCCAATAGGTATCGCAGCCCGACTTTGGTTAGCTAAGTATTAATGGGAAAAATATGAAATTCATTACAAAAAGCATCATCACACTATTGGTTACTCTGGCTTTCTCACCCGTCACTTTCGCAATGACAAAACAAGAAAAAATTGCCGAGATAACGCAAATGCTAGAAACGAACGAAGGTATTATCGATTCAGTTCACGACAGTCTAGCTGCTTACATAGATCAACAAAGTAGCTTTGATAAAACGTTAGTTGAGAGTCATGACTTTATTTATAACAACCCACATCACCCTTGGTATGGTTCCGAACATCCAAAACTGACGATCGTAAATATGACTGATTTTAGTTGCCCGTGGTGTAAAAAATTAGACCCTGTTCTTCGAAAAATAGCGGATGAGTTCCCTAATGACATCAAGGTGATAAATATTTATATCCCTCTAAAGGAGAGAGATTCGCCATTGAACTCAGCAACTTTTGGACTCAATGTCTGGAACAATGACAAAGAAAAATACAAAGCAGTTGAAGAGATGTTGATCAGTAAGCCTGGTATTCACAACGTTCGTTCGATAATGAAAGTAGCGAAGAAGAACAAAGCCACCGATTATGTTTCTTCAGACAGTGAAATAGCGATTGAAGTTGCTGAAAACTATAACTTATTTACGAGGCTAGGTGTTCGGGGTACACCAGCGATGCTAATTGATGGAACATTGCTCCCCGGCTACTTGCCATACGAAAAACTATATCCAATAGTAAAGGCTAAGCTAGAAGAGAAAAGTAAATAGAATAAATTTACGATAACTTAAGTATTATCTTTGATGGATAAAAAGCCCTATTGATTAGGGCTTTCTATCATTTAAATATTAATTGTAAAAGTAGATTACAAATTAATAAACAATATACAACGCAGCTAGTCCAAATATGCCTAGAAAACTCAGAACACCACATGTCGAGTACAACAACAGTCTCATTGTTAATTCCTGATTACAAAAAATGATTAATAGTATTTACTTTATAAATTGTCTTATGTGCAATTTAAGGGCGAGGGGTTGACAAGGTTATATTAAAATAGCACCTCCAGATAAATTATCATTTAACATTTAGTTAGAGTTTCCCATGCTGAAATAATTCCCTTTACTCTGTGTTTTTTACGAAGTAATTAGAGGTTGTTTATGTTTAATTTTTACAGGTTGCTATTCCATTTCATTTCTTGTGTGGTTGTTATTTGGGTGGGTAATACGTGAATGTAAATTAATTCATAGAGTGGGAATTAACTCGAAAAACGGAAACTAACTCGTAGAATGGAAGTTAATTTATCCAATCTGGGTGATCAAGTTATCCTCGATGAGGACTGATACGCTCTCGATTAAGTTGTTATCAACACCGTTAAATACGTTCACGTTAGTGATTAGCTTTTTCATAGTCTGCACCTTTTGGAAATGAGTGTGTGTCGCTGATGGAGTCATCATATGGGGGCAGCATTTGAAGAATGGCCATTTGGTGACGGTGATGAATTGGGTGTGTTTTTGCTATTGCTATAAGAGAAGGAAGGGGGATTTCTGTCGAATCATTAATTTGAATAATGATTATTGGTGGTGTCACAAAATGGTAAGTTTTGCTCCTTTTCGAGCGCTAAGATGTATTTCAAATCAAGGCGACTTATCAAATTAGAGAGAGACAGAATGACTAAATCAGACAAAGTTTACGGGTTCAACACACCACAACGTCTATTTGTAGGTTACACGTTAGCTGTGCTGGTGGACTTAGTGGTACTTAACTTTTTCGATGAGTACTGGGACTTCGTCAACATTGAGTCTTTCACTATTTCTTTGATAGCAGCGTTATTACTGCAGTTATTGTTGAAGCTCTCTATTGGCTTAGAGCACAAGATTGCTGAGCACTTCAAAAGTAAACCGGGTACCGCGCCTAAGGTTTATCGCGCCATCACTACTTATATCATCTTGGTGGGTTCAAAGTTCGTGATGCTAGAAGCGATTAACTTATTGTTCGGCGAGAAGGTGAGCTTTACAGGCCCTTGGAATGGTGTAGTGGCGTTCTTCGCCGTGGTATTTACGATTCTCATTGCTGAAGTAATTGTATCGAAGATCTACTTTGCGCTTGATGATAAACAAGAATCAAACTTGAAAGAAAAGACAGCTTAAGCATAAGTAGAGTTAAACATAGGGGAGTTCGGAATGAACCCTCAATTGAAAAGGGTTGGCATGTTTGCCAACCCTTTTTGTCTTTTAGCTATCCCACACTTTAGAGTAAGCGACTAATTCAGCTTATGCAGACCGATTAATTAGTACTTAACTTGGTAGTTCAGAGTGTAAGTACGGCCGCGGCCTTTGTAGTCATACGCTGCTGAGTCGTAATGAGACGAGTAAAGGATTTGAGCACGTTGACCCCAAACAGTGGTGTAGTCTTTGTTCAGTAAGTTTTGAATACCAAAACCTAGACTACCGACAGGAAGCTGATAGGTACTCACTAGATCAAACACGGTGTAGCCATCAAGTTTGTTTTTGTCGTCTTCGTAATCAAACATAGTTTGGCTTTGTACTTTTACAGATAGGTCTGTGTCATACCAACCTGCCCAAGCACTTGCTTTAGAAGTACTTGCACTTCCTGCAGATACATCTTTCCAACCGTCGTTACCTTTCACTTCAGAGGTGACGTAGTGACCAGAAGCGCCCAGTTGAATGTTGTCATGTACCCAGTAAGAAGCCATCGCCTCTAGCCCGTACACTCGCTTTTTGTCATTGATGTTTTCAATCAGCAATGTCTTTCTGTTGTACTTCACTGATTTGTCAGATTGTGAGTAATAAGCCGCGGTTTGCAAGCTTAGCTCGCCAGTATCAAGGCGGTAACCTAACTCGAAACTGTTGGTTTTGATACCAGACATTTTTGAGTCATTAACGTTGATGCTGTCGTTGAGTTTCCAGTGATCACCAACGAGCTTGTAGCTGCCTTGTCCGTAGTATTTAGCTGGGTCTGCAAGGTCGAAACCTTGCGAGAAGTTTGCCCAAACTTGAGACTCGTTATTAAGGTGGTAGATCGTACCTAGGTTAAATAAGCCAACACCGTAATCAGTTTCACCACCTGGTACTGCGTCTGCTGTTTTGCCTTTACCAGCAGCAATTTTCTTCTGCTGGCTGTAGCCGACAAAATCATCAATCTTGTTAGAGATGTATTGGTAGCGGAATCCACCTTCCACCGTCCAATCATCGGTGATCGCATAGTCAGATTGTATAAAGCCTGCGATAGAGCTGACTTTAACACCTGCATAGCGACCCACTTGTGCATAGGTCTTGTTGACTAGGTTGCCTGAATTGTTCGCAATGGTGCGATCGTAAAGCGCTTGATTGCTATCAAGCTGATCTTGATACGCATCGATACCATAAACAATATTGAACTTATTGAAGCTCTTAGCCAGTGCTGTTTTTAATGAAATAACATCGGTAATTTGTTGACCAGAAGATTGGAAGTAAGGCGTGTAAGTTTGGTCTTCTTTACGGTATGAAGCTTCAGCAATAAACTGATGCCCAAGGAATTGATCATCGACGTAAGAGGCACTCAGCATGATGCGCTCAGTTCCGTGTTCGCGATCCGAGTAAAACCCTTTACGTACGTCAACAAAATCGCGCCCGGTGATGTATAGACCGTAAGGAGAGTTTTGCTGGCTATCGTAATATTGTGCTAGGAAGTTGAGCTTTTTGGTCTCAGACAGGTTCACGCCGACAGTTGTCAGGAAATCTACCGTCTTGTTGAACTGCAGTGAGCCTTGTGAAATGTCAGGAGTAACAATATCGCCATCTGCATCGAATACACCTTGTGTCTCGGTGTAAACCACAGAAGAGCGAGCTTGAACTTTGTCGTTACCGCCAGAGATAGATTGACCGACTTTGTAATCGAAATCTTCACCTGAATTAAAGCCCGATGAGCCACCGACATAAGATTCGAATTCTAACTCTTCACCTTGTGCTTTTTTGGTGATGATGTTGATGACACCACCAGAAGCACCGGCACCGTAGATAGATGTTGCACCCGATAACACTTCGATGCGATCAATGTTAAATGGGTCGATTGAATCTAAGTGGCGGCTGATTTGGCGAGAGGATTGCAGTGATACGCCATCGATCATAACGAGCATCTTACGGCCACGTAGATTCTGACCATAGTTAGTACGAGCGCCGCTGCTTACATCTAAAGAGGGAATGCTCGCCGATAGAATTTCACCTAATGATTTACCACCACGGTATTCCTGTTCGATTTTATCTGCGTCGATGTACCAAACTGTTCCCGGAATATCGCTGATCGCTTTTGGTGTTCGGCTAGCGACAACCACCATGTTTTCTTCGGTTGTGTATTCTTGTGCTTGGGCTGTAAACACTGTGCTTGCTGCGACAATCGCTAGCGTAACGGTGGAAAGCTTGAAACTTCCTTTTTCGGTTTTCATTTTGTTCTCAATCTTGATCAATAAAAGGCTGCACAAAGACTCATATTTGTGCGATGACTTTGTTTTTTATAAGTAAACAAGCGTTCATCTTTACTGGTTAGTAATAAATGAAGCCTCCTAAATTAGAAAAGAGGTTAACAGTGGTCACTTACTTATGGCCCCAAACATACTCATCTCGATATCTTTCAAGCTTGTATACGTTCGCATTCACGCCACCTAAGCGGTTACTACTTCAATAGTTAAAGTACGAAGTATTATCGTTAAGTTTATCAATTCTAAATAAGAATCATTATTATTGTGTTTTTGTTGCGAAAATACAATATGAAAATGCAATTTTATTTTATAGATTTGGAAACACTTGTTTGCCGAGGGGGTTAGTCACTCGGGCGGAACAGAGCCAGTGCCTTGTTCCGCAAGTGTTTAAGCGGGTGTGATGCGTATAATTCAGAAGGTGTGAAAGTGCAGGTATTAGGGTTTGTTGATCTTTTGAATAAAATTTAACCACGAAAGGTAAACAGGTCCTCGTGTGTTCGTGAAGTCAGAATGACATTTTCGATGGTAGAAGGACACGATAAGGGCAGCCATGATTTGACTGCTCACGTAGTTAACTGTTTTTTGCCATGATGCTGTTGATTAAGCTTTCTCGCTGCTCCATAGAGACCGTCATTACGTCGTTGTAGGTGCGTTTCATGACTCGAATGTCATTTTCCAGTAGCTGAGCTAATTTTGTCGAGGCCGTTTGGTTGTCACCTTCTAGCACCAATTCGATGATCTCTAGGCGACGCTGGCACGATTTAGTGACCGAAGATTGAATGTGCATCGAGACGAGATCGGTCGCTTTACGTAGGCGATTATGTTGTTGCATGGTGCTCAATAAGAAGCGATTTCCTGAACATGCGGCAAGTTGCTCGTGAAACTCGGCACTGAGGCTAAAGAGTTGACTGGCGTTGACTGATTCTGGGGCGTTAATCGCTTGAGCATGGCGATCTCGGCAGCTTTCAATTGCACTGTTATCAAGTGTCCATGTTGGTTCGAGTAGGCCAGCAGGCTCGAAAATGAGTCGACAGCGATAACTTTCGGTGTGTCTTTCTAGGGTGTTCAACAC
This sequence comes from Vibrio sp. 1F263, assembly GCF_041439035.1. Taxonomy (NCBI): domain Bacteria; kingdom Pseudomonadati; phylum Pseudomonadota; class Gammaproteobacteria; order Vibrionales; family Vibrionaceae; genus Vibrio; species Vibrio sp. 1F263. The sequence continues at coordinate 61,498 of NZ_JBGONI010000008.1, forward strand.
ACCATCAAGCTGCCATTTGTATCCTGGACTGCGACGAAAAATACCATCGCTTTCTAACAGGCGCAGTACGCTTTGCATCTCACCACGGTTGGCATCATAACGTTGTTGCAGGTCTTTCTCGGAAAACGACTGACCTAACTCACTAAAAAATAAATCCATGAGTACGCGCAGGTATAATTGTTCTTGGCGAGGTTGTTGGTCGTTGTCTTGGCCTGAAATTTCGATATCTGCCGCATCGGTTTGTAATACAGACCCTTTATAAGGGACGACTTTAGTGATGCCTTGCGCTGACAAGTGTTTTAGCACCGCTCGAATAGGGCTTCTTGATACTTCGAATTGCTGCGCCAAAGATGATTCATTTAGGCTGCTTCCCGCTTTCGCGTTGTCGGCTTTTAGCCTCGCTATGACCTTGAATAACAAATTTTGTTGGAGCTTTGTAATTGTCGTTGTGTCCATGACGCTCAGAGTATGTGTTTAATCTTGATTCCATGGTAAACACAAAAAGGCTTAAATACCATAAATTGTGTTTTTGTAACCAAAAGACAATGTTAATCAACCTGTTGCAATGGATAGGTTGGTTGGTAATTTAGCGGTTCGTTGGGAATTGATCGGTTATTGATAGCTTTATTGGCAAGTGTGTCAATGAGTAAGAAGAGAGCCCGCTTAAAGCCTCGACTGCAAATGGAGGCTTCAAACGGGGGCTTTAAGCGGAGAAAGTGACTTCTCGTGTGTGCTTATTTTCTCATTAGATAGAGGAAGTAGCCGCCACCAATCAGAGAGGCTAATAGACCTGCAGGGAACTGCCAAGGGAACCATAGCGTACGACCAATCCAGTCGGCAGCAACCATGATGATAGCGCCTAATAATGCTGCAGTGAGCATTTGAGGAATCGCGCGATATTGGTGAAGCGAACGCGCCATGTGCGGCGCCAATAATCCAATGAAACTTAATGGCCCAATGACGATGGTGCACAGAGTTGTTAGTGCCGCGACTAGCAAAAGCAAAGCCAATCGAACAGCGGTTGTGTTCATACCTAGGCTGCTTGTGGTGACGTCGCCTAAGTTAATCAGCTCTATCCAGCGATTCAAAGACAGCGCCACTGCACTGATGATGGTAACCCCAACGGCGAGCAAAATGACATCTTGATTAGCGACTAAATAAGTCGACCCTGAAAGCCAAGTGAGGAGCGCGGTTGCATTCTCATTACCCGAGCTCATTGTGATGCGCAGTAGAGCGTCGAGCCCTGCACTTAGCGCGATGCCTGTTAACAAGGTTTGCGTTGGGGCGAAATTGTGTTTTCTTCCCATTAACCAAACCACGGCAGTCACTGAAGTTGCGCCGAGTGTACCAAGCAGCATTTGCTCTTCTCGGCCGACTGCTGTGCCAAATAGTGTGCCGAGCACTAACGCCAGAGCAGCCCCTGAGCTGATCCCCAATACTTCGGGGCTCGCCATTGGGTTGTTTGAGATGCGTTGAATAATCGTGCCTGCAAACGCAAGCCCAATCCCTGCCAATAGCGCGACTAATACACGCGGTAGACGTAGATCGAATAGCGATGGGTTGAGTTCAACATTCCAGCCGAACTGGTTTTTACCTACTGTAAGGGCAAGAACACACATTGCCATCAATAGTACTGACATCGCGGCAAGTACTTTACGCGTACTGACGAATTTGTAGTGCTCAATGGTTTCACTGCGGTTTTTGAGATCGGACTGCAGCTTGGTACGTTGCAGTAACCACAATAAGAAAGGAGCACCCAGTAGCGCCGTCATTGCGCCGGTAGGGAGCAGTTCGCCACCGAAGCCAGAGAAGGGCTGAATCACTAAATCCACAATCAATAGAATGAAGCTGCCTACCAACCCGCTGACCAGAATCTGTTTCGCGAGTGCTCTTACACCGATAAGCCTAGCGATAGCAGGAGCCACAATGCCAACGAATCCGATTAAGCCTACTTCACTGACTACGGCTGCAGTAATAAAGATCGCCAACGATAAGCAAAGCAATTTGATTTGTTTGATGTTTACACCAAGCGAAGTGGCGACATTATCGCCAAATTGCAGCGCTGATAATGGACGCTGTAAAACCAGTAATAACAGCGTCGGGATCGAGACTAAAGGTATGAGAACCTGCACGCTCGACCAATCATTCTGATTCAGTACACCGGCACCCCAAACAAAAATACTGGTAAGCCGTTGTTCATGCAGCATGAGCAACATGGTGTTGAGTGAGCCTAAAAATAGGCTGACCACCATACCGGCTAACACCATGTGTAATGGTGAAAAGCCTCGTGCAGAACTTAAGGTAAAAACTAAGCCTGTTGCAAGGCAGCCCCCAATGAAAGCGGGAATAAACCCTGGGATAGCTAGGTTAGCAGGAATTAAAAGGATCCCTAATACCATGCCGAGTTCTGCGCCCGCAGCAACACCCAATGTGGTAGGTGAGGCAATGGGGTTACGCAGTACAAATTGCATCACACACCCAGCGACTGCCAGTGCAAAACCACAAATGAGAGCGACGGTAAGCCTAGGTAAATAGGTGAGGTGAGTAATCAGATGCTGATAATTTGAAGAATCAAAGTGAAACAGCGTATCCCAAATCAAGCCAACCCCTTGCGAGTAAGGAGCGGTAATTTGCAGTAGCGAGCTGATCAACAAAACAGCAGCGACAGGTAGTGCCGCTGCCTTGATACTGAATCGCCCGGTGACGGTTTTTTCGATCTTTGCGGTAGCCATTATTTTTGGATAAGCAGTTCGGTAATGTGGTCACTAAACCTTTGAGCGGCGATTAGCCCACCGAAGGTCCAGATGGTAGGAAGTTCGTAAACGGAGTCTGTACGCGTAAACGCCATCGCTTGCCAAAGAGGGGATTGAGTCAGTTTCTTATGCTCTTCTTCCGTTAGCGGGCCAAAGATCATCACATTCGTCTGTTGGTGTTCAGCGAGCCTTTCAGTACCTGTAGTGGTAAAACCCCAGAGGTTTGTCTGCTCTTGCCAGTCGTTTTTAAGACCCATGCTGCTTATGGTGGCTTGCGCTAATGAACCTTGGCTATGAATGCGTAAGGTTTTGTCGTTGATAAAGCGTGCAAAAATCAGTGGTTTGTCTGAGTTGCCTGCGGCACGTATTTTTTCACCATTATCGCTTAATCTCTTGTTTGTCTCATCAATCACTTGTTGGGCGCGTTGTGCTTTGTTAAATAGCTTGCCTAAAGAGAGGGTAACCGAAGTTGCGGATTCAAGAGGTTGTTTCTTTTTGCTGTAGACACTGTAAACCAAGACAGGTGCGATTTTATTGAGCTGGTGGTAGGCCGCCGCCATATGCTCGCTGATTAAAATGACGTCAGGTTCGAGTTCTGTTAGCAGCTCTAGGTTTGGTTCTCTTCGAGATCCCACATCTGTCACGTCTGCATTTAACGCAGGTTTTACCACCCATTGCTGATAACCTTGTGCGTCTGCCACACCTTGCAACTCAACGCCTAGGCTTAATACAGTTTCGGTGAGTGCCCAATCTAAAGCCACCACTTTTTTAGGTGTAGCATCGAAAGAGGCACTGCCCATTTCATGTTTGATTTCTAGTGCGTGAACGCTCTCTAGAGCAAGGGCGTTGAAAGCTAATACTGTGAACAGCATGGTGATGAACTTTTTCACAACAGGTTCCTTTTGATTTAAGGGATGTAGCTGATAGGTTGCCCTGTCTCAGGGTGTTTAAAGAGCGCAAGCTCCATTCCGTAGATTTGCATTAGTGTTTCTGGCGTCATCAAATCTTTAGGCGAACCGGAAGCAATCACTTTTCCAGAATGAAGCGCAATCAAATGGTCACTGAATTTGGCGGCCATGTTGACATCATGAAGCACCATGATCACGGTTAAGCCGAGTGACTGATTAAGCTCTCTGATCAAAGCGAGCAATTCATGCTGGTGCGCGACATCGAGTGCTGAGGTTGGTTCATCAAGCAAAATACATTGGCTTTGCTGAGCAAGTAGCATGGCGACCCAAGCTCTTTGTCTTTCTCCGCCGGAAAGTGTTGCGACAAATCGGTCAGAAAAGGCATTAAGGCCAACTTTCTCAATCGCTTCGTCTACGATGGCATAATCATCTTTGCTGTAACGTCCAAATGCGCCTTTCCATGGATAACGGCCAAAGCAAACCAGTTCACGAACGGTCACGCCATCAGTAATCGGTGGGTGCTGCGGCAAGTAGGCGACTTGGTGTGCAAATTCAAGGTTACTGTATGAGGTGAGTGGTTGCTCATTGAAGAAAACGTCACCTTCTGTTGGCGTGTTTTGTCGACTTAACAGTTTAATGAGTGTCGATTTGCCACATCCATTATGGCCAAGCAAGGTGGTGATCTTCTTTGGTTCAAAGGTCAAAGTCGTTGGCGAAAGGATTTTCTTACCGTCGATTTCGAACGAGGCATTGGTAAGTGTGTACATAATGCAATATGAAGTTGAGTTATGGGCTGCTAGCCGCTAATGTAACACAGTGAAATCAAAATGATAATTATTCGCTAAATCAATCTATTTATCATTGTAATATGCTCGTGCCCACTACGAACCTACCAACCTTATCTAGCGCCTTCGATATTATGTCTGTGATACAAAATAAAAAATTTCAACTATTGGCTATTGGTCTTGCTTCGGCTCTTATGGGAATTGGGCAAAACGGCTTACTCGTTTCCCTGCCTTTTCTTGTGGAACAGTCTGCATTCAGCTTGCCTACGTGGTCGATTCTTATCGCAATAGGAAGCATATTATTTCTGCCGTCTGCGCCGTTTTGGGGAAGGCAGAGCGACAAATATGGCCCTAAAAAAGTAGTCATTCAAGCACTGATAGGCATGGCTATCAGCTTTGCTTTGTTGTGTTTTTTCGCCATGTTTAGCAAACAGGGGCAGGCATTCGTGTTTTGTTTGATTGGGCTGGTGGTCGCGCGAATTATTTATGGTTGTACGGTGTCTGGAATGGTGCCTGCGAGTCAGCATTGGGCGATATTATTGTGTGGTGAGAAGAACCGTTTACAGGCTATTACATCAGTGAGTCTTGGCCTAAGTGTTGGTCGATTAATTGGGCCTTTGGTCTCCATTTTAGCGTTAAAGTTATCGCCTTTTGCTCCCCTGATCGTGATGATCTTTTTGCCGTGTGTTGCTTTACTTGTCACGATGTTGTTACCAACCCCTAAAGAAGAAACTCGGAAGGCTGAAGGAATAGGGCAAGCACCTTGGTTACCGAATAAAACATTACTGCCTTTTTTATCTTGCGGGTTGTTGTTGTGTGCCGCAGTCGCGTTGTTGCAATACAGTTTTTCTCCACTTATCTATTCGATCACCCGTTGGCCTACCGATCAAATAAGTGACACGATCGGGATTCTTTTGACTATCAGTGCTGCCTGTACTTTTGCTACTCAACTCTTGGTTATCAAAAAAGAAAAGCTGACACCGTTTGTTATGTACCGTTGGGGGGCATTGGGTTTGCTTGTCGGCTTTGGAGTGTTCTTGATTCCCAGTATGTGGGCGTTAGCTGTGGCGATGGTACTGACAGCGATTGGCGCAGCGTTACTTGTTCCTGCTTACACGTTGTTTGCCACTGAAAAGCAAAGTGGTACACCGGGCGCAGCCGCAGGGTACATCGCTATGTCTCATACTCTAGGCTATGGCGTCGCTTCATTACTTGCGTTTACTTCAACCTTGAACCCTCAGTATCCCATCTACTTATGTGGGCTATTTTCTCTACTGATTTTCGCGACGACTTATGTTGCAAAAATAAAGGGAAATACCAAGCTCGCTGAGCAAGCTTAATCTTATATTTCCCCTGATACTTTTTAGTGAATCAATTGGAAGTGAGCTAACGGATAGCAAATTAACTGGTAGCAAACGGCTTTGTGTCGAACGTTGGTTTGCTAATTTATGTCTTTGAAAGCAGCGTCTTCGAAAACCACATCCCCTCGTAACACTGTCATTAACACCTGTGTTTCTGCGATTCCTCTTGCTGATAATGTGGTGATGTCTTTGTTGAGAATCGCGAAGTCCGCTGATTTCCCAACCTCAATAGACCCCGTGACGTCTTCGATACCAAGGCTCTTTGCTGCATTGAGCGTGTAAGCGTCGATAGCTGTGTAGATATCAGTTAGGCCTGTTTTACCCATGATTAAGCTATTTGCGATTCCAACTAGAGGGTTGATGTCATGTACGTTCCAGTCACTGCTCAAGGTGATATTGGCATCAGTCTTAAGTATCGCGTCTAAGTTCATCATGGCTTTGGCGCGGCGAGCACCAAGGAAAGCTTCGGCCCATTGGTGTTGATGTTTGGCTACGTAATCGGAACCGACTTGGAAGTCCGCCGAGACATTGAGCTGCTTGAAGCGGGGAACGTCTTCATCATTGATTAACTCTATGTGAGTTAGGGTATAAGGCTTTTGCGAACCTTGTTTACGCACGCTTTCTATCGCATCAAGAGATTCACGAACGGCACCATCACCAATCGCATGAATGTGAGCGCTAAAACCGATTTTATCGAGCGCGGTTAGCCACTCTTTCATCTGTGCTGGTGGAATGTAGTTTAGGCCATTGGGAGACTGTGGCAGATAGGTATCTAAATAGGGCGCGAGTGTTTTTGCTGTACCGTTAATGAAGATGCCATCGCTGTACATTTTTACCTGATCGACGAGCAACAGACGGCTTTTATCATCGGAATACATCTTCCCGAAGACTTCTAATTGAGAGGATATCGCCATTGATGGGTAAACCCAAGGGCGTAATGACACGCGAGCCGTCAAATCTTGGTTTTGCTCCGCTTCTAGCCAAACGTCATACCAGCCTCGTTTCCAATACATCCGGCCGTCACCGATGGTGGTAATGCCGTGCGCAGCGGCTTCTTCAAGACCGAACATTAACCCTTGGTAGCTTTGTTCAAAGAGCTCGCTTTGGCTGTTCCACGCCATCTCCATAATTTGGTCGCCAGCGTTATCTAATAAGATGCCATTGAGCTTGCCGCTGTCTTGGTCTTTTAAATAAGCGCCACCTTGTGGATTAGGAGATTGTTGGCTTATTCTGGCTATTTTTAAGGCTTTTGAGTTGACCCACATAGAGTGAGAGGTTTGCTCCATAAGCACCACGGGGCGATCAGGGAAGATATTGTCGATGATCTCAAGTGGTGTGTATTCAGAGTCGCTGTCGAGTGTCGACTCAAGAGAAAAGCCATAACCCATCAGCCAGCCTCGACCATTGGTTTCGGCATTGATTTTACACGCTTCTAAGTAAGGGATTTGCTCTTCTAATGTGGCTTCAGAGTCTAGTTCGCAATTGCCACCCAGCTCTGAGGCGGCTTCAAACACATGGTTATGATTATCAATGAACCCCGGCAAAACAAAGGCATTCTCCAAGTCGATGACATCGGTACTCTGACCTTGAAAAGATTGCGCCTGAGCGTGGTCACCGATGAAGATGATCTTGCCTTTATGGGTAACGATCGACTCTGACTCGCGATGCCCATATATGTCGGCATTGGTAAAGATCTGGTCTGCGGTTAGGCTTTGAGAAAAAGCCGATGGCACAGAGACTAGGCTAGCGAATAATGCAATCCATGCAGTGCGTGGCAAAGTGAGCTTATTGTTCATTGTTATTTATTCCATGTTCCACTGTTTAGTAAGTATAGAAAGCGAGTGGTAAGAATCATATCGCGGATTTTTAATAATAAAGTGTCCATAGTTGCTCTCCTGATTAAGTTAACTTGCCGTATATTTTTCGGTGACTCCGACTCAATATCGAACATCAATGAAACACCATTGATTCATTCGCAGACTAAACAATTCACATAAGATTCTGAATAAATTACAGTTAGGTGAACTTTAAAAATGGATTTAACGTATTACCAAGGATGTAAGTTTATGTTTTCACAAGGCTTACTCGCATTACTAATAAAAACAAGCCGAGGTTAGGATGAAAAAAATATTATTGCTGCTTAGTGTGATTCTATTGGGTGGTTGCGTGGGCATGCCTGAAACAGTAAAGCCCGTTCAACAGTTTGAATTGGATAGATACTTGGGAAAATGGTACGAAGTGGCTCGTTTAGACCACTCGTTTGAGCGTGGCTTAGATAACATCAGTGCCGAATATAGCTTGCGTGATGATGGTGGCGTTAAGGTGATTAACCGCGGCTATTCGGCGGAAGATGGCGAATGGAACGAAGCGGAAGGTAAGGCGTACTTTGTCGAAGGCAGCGATCAGGGTTATCTAAAAGTGTCGTTCTTTGGCCCCTTCTACGGAGCTTATGTGGTGTTTGAGTTGGACAAAGAGAATTACCAATACGCGTTTGTTTCGGGCCCAGATACCGACTACTTGTGGTTACTTTCAAGAACACCAGAGGTTGCACCAGAAGTGATGGAGAAGTTCAAAGCGATGTCTAAAGAGCGTGGCTTCAATACTGATGAATTGATTTACGTTGAGCACAGTAAATAAGCTGAGCGCGCTAGGTTAACGACAGTTGATTGAGAAAAAGGAACAGATGATGAGTGCATCTGTTCCTTTTTTATTGGTTTGGTTTTGTATGAACTAGCCTTGTCGACGAACCTGCAACACGCTGAGCACCGATAGTGAAAGGAAGAACGCCGGATCACTCCAGCCGAAGCCAACAAATATTCCTGTAAACGCTGCATACAATGTGATGATGGCGCCGAGCATATTTGTAACCACCAAGCCTTGGATGAGCTTTTTAGCGGACAAGCCAGGTTCAATGTCTCTAAGCAACCAGCTTATCGTGGCTATACCACCCAAAAAGATACTGGTGTGTTGAGAGAGAAAGTAAGCGTACTTATCATTAATTTCCACGCCGTACATGGGCCACATTACCGTTGGGATAAAAAACAGTGCGATGGCAAACCCTGCGTAAATAATGCCGTGTAGGCTAAGAAAAGTTTTGTTGTTCATTACGTATCTCTCTATTTATGACTTAGCGACTTAGCTATTCAGTATCTTTGTTGTCATTCAGCGAATGAACAAGTTTGATTAACCGTTGATTGGGCCTTTATTAATGGTAGTTAATGGCTGATTGACGTCAAAAATCACCCCGCGTACTTCGTCGACACCCATCTGTTTAAGGCGAGCGCTATGCATCGCTAGGTACGTCTCTGCACTGAGTTGGTCTTCAAAAAGATAGACACCACCCCCCAGTTTTTCTGCTTCGTTCTCTGTCCAAATTTTCCAGATCATGCTCGGTTCGTTGTTAATAGACTTTGCTAGGTCAACGAGTGCGTTTGACATCTCTTCACCAAATGGGCCGCTAAATTCAAAATCGACTTGTAATAATTTCATGGTTATTTCTCCAAACAGTTACTTGGTATTGCGCTGAGACTCATGGTCATTTCGCAAAACATAGGAGGCTTTATTGCCTGTTGAAATAGATATTACCTGTAAAAAACAGACAGAAAAGTTCATAATATAGTTATTAACTGTCAGGATTTTAGACCAATGAGATTGAAAACCACCCTCGACCAATGGCAAACCCTTTACGAGATTGACCGCGCAGGCAGTATTCAGGCAGCGGCACTGCAATTGAACAAGAGCCATACCACGCTGATTTATGCGCTGAGAAAATTGGAGGACCAATTAGGCGTGACTTTAGTGCAGGTTGAAGGTCGTAGGGCGGTCTTGTCGGAGGATGGGAAATCACTGTTACGCCGTGCGAGCAGTATGTTGGAACAAGCTCGCGAGCTAGAGTTGATCAGTGAACAGCTAGCGAAAGGTGTTGAGTCTGAAATTGTGGTTGCTGTTGATCACTTGTGCTGCCTTGAACGGCTTTATCAACCGATGGCTGCATTTTTGGCGGAGAACAACACCACATCGATACAAGTGATAGAAACGTCACTGTCTAAAACAACGGAAATGGTGACTCAAGAACTGGCTGATGTGGCTATCATCAACTTGCCTATTACTAATTATTCAGCCGAAGCCTTTGGTTTTACGATGATGGAGCCAGTAGTTGCTAGCTCACATCCGTTAGCAAGTGCCGTTTCAGTGTCGTTGAATCAACTGTCGTCTTTGCCGCAAATTGTGGTGCGAGATTTAGGTGCTCAAACTAGTCAAGGCAGCAAAAAGCAAGGGAACAAACAGGATGTGGGTTGGTTGAAGTCGAGTCAGCGTATTACGGTGGATAATTTCGACCATGCGTTTGGCGCGGTAGAGCAGGGAGTCGGGTATTGTCGACTACCAAAGCACATTGTTGAAAGCCGAGGAAGTGACAAGCTCACTGTGTTGAATGTCGAAAATGGCAGTGGGTATCACGTTCCGCTGCACCTGACTTTACCAAAAGGAGCCAAGACAGGCCCTGCTGCTCAACGTTTCTATGAGTTACTTCTTGAGTCAGCTGCTCCTGCTAACTAACCCTCATTCAGTCGGGCTCAAACTAGCGAGGCTGATTGCCGTTTAAGAACAGCGCGACACATTCGCGAGTGTAGTGAAGTCTTTCTTCTTCAGATTCTCCGCTATCGTGTCCGAAGAATCCCCAATATGCCGATTTGCCGTGAAACATCAGCAATAGTTGGCGTGCTGCAATAACTGGTGAGCTTGATGTCGACAGTGTGAGATCACCAGAGTCTATTTTCGACTGCAAATAATCAGCAAGTAACTTGGTGGTTTTCTGAGGGCCAGTTTCTAAATAGATAGAGGCGATCTCTGGATGCGTATTCGCTTGGCTAATGGCATTTTGAAAGGTTTGTCTAGATTGTTCATCAAGTAATAAATCCTGAAACTTCACACCAAACTTCACCAACTCATCACCCACCGCAGCATCCATATCAAAGGCTGCAGGACTGAGTTCTCGCTCCGCACACTTGGTTTGCATGCAGGTTTCGAAAAGTTCGTCTTTGTTTTTAAAGTGAGAGTAGACCGTTTGCTTAGAAACGTTCGCTGCTTTGGCTATCTGATCCATATTGATCTTGAAGCCATGTTCAGAGAAAAGTTGGCTGGCTGCGGTTAAGATCTGCGATCTCTTCTGTTCACTCTTGATGATTTTAGTCACGTGCTTGCTTCTCGTTACTTAGTGTTGTCTCGTTACCTAGTTTGTCTCTTTGCTTAGCGCCTGTTGGTGCTCAGTTCTATGTGTCTCGTTTTACGCTAAGCATTATGCTTTTTGTGATGGTTTTATCAATCATTAACGATGAAACTTATTTTTAACACAATCAAACTAGACAGTCTAGTTTGATTTGGTTAGTCTAAAAAAAGAACATAATTGAGTACCGCATAGGAACAGTACGTATGTATAAATTGATGAAGGGAAGCGCAGTGGCAGTGGCGTTGTCGGCTTTTCTTGTTGGATGTGGCGAAAAGGAACAAGCCCAAGAGTCGGTTGATTCAACCGCTGAAACGGCATCGAGCGTCCAAACTATTTTAACCGTGGAAACGATGGCCTTGGCGCTGTCTCCTTCTTATGCAGTACAACGCGAATATGTCGGTGTGGTTAAGGCGGGTCAACAGGCTAATTTAGGTTTCGAACTGGCGGGCAAAGTAAACGAGATTCTGGTGGATGTCGGTGACACAGTCACAACGGGTCAGCCGTTGATCAGACTGGATACCCAACTTTTGGAAACCGAGTCTAGCCAACTGAAAGCGCAGGCTGAAGAAGTCAAAGCTCAATTGAGTTTGGTGGCAGCGAACCTTAAACGTCAACGTTCATTGAAAGCGAAAGGCTTCAGTGCCGAAGCTGAGATTGATTCGTTAACCAGTGAGCAACGCGTATTGCAGGCGAACTTGCTGCGTATTGATGCCTCGGTAAAAGGCAATCAATTGAAGCTGGTGAAATCGACAGTTCGTGCGCCATATTCAGGGACCATCGCAACACGCTTTGTCTCGCTTGGAGATGTAGTGAATATAGGGAATCCAACTCTTACACTGCTTGCCTCTGAAGGGAAAGAAGCCTTTATCGGTATTCCTGCCCATCAAATGAAAAAGGTTACTTCACTTTCCGCCCCAAGTATTCGCGTCGGGCGAGATGAATTCGCTGTGAGCCTGTTGAATCCGGGCGCAATGGTCGACACACAGTCTCGCAGTGTCGGTTTGCGTTACTTGTTTCCTGAACAATCGTCGGTGTTAGAAGGGCAACTTGCCTATTTGAAATTTGATGAGCAGATTGATGACCAAGGCTACTGGGTGCCATTAACGGGTTTGATTGATGGATTGCGCGGTGTGTGGAACATCTTTGTGATTGGTGAAGACAACAAAGTTGAGCGCCGAAGTGTTCAGGTGTTGTTTGCCAACAATCAACAAGCGTACGTGAGTGGGGCGATTGAAGACGGTGAACAAGTGATTGCCAGTGGCTTACATCGTTTAGTTCCTGGACAAACCGTGAAGCCAGCAAGCGTTACTGCTGAATAGGAAATAGCATGAAAATCATAGAGACTATTTCCAACACTCGACTGCTTATCTTAATGACAGCACTGCTGATGGTGAGTGGTATTTCTGCGTTCATGACGTTGCCACGTGCAGAAGACCCAGTCATCATCAACCGTTACGCGAACATCACAACCAGTTTCCCCGGAGCCAGTGCCGAGCGTGTTGAAACCTTGGTAACAGAAGTTATCGAGAACAAGCTGCGTGAGCTGAGTGAAGTTAAACTCGTGAGCTCAACCTCAAGGCCGGGCGTGTCTATTGTCACCTTAGAATTGAATGACACCATCACCGAGCCTGAGCCAGTTTGGTCTCAAGCTCGCGACAAGCTATCTGACATCGAATCCATTTTGCCTGCGGGCTCTCATTCTCCCGATCTCGACAGTGATCATACCTATGCTTTCACAACTATCGCATCTCTAACCTGGTCTGGTGCAGGTGAACCTGACCGATTAACACTCGGGCGCTATGCCAAAGAACTTGCTAAGCGACTAAGAACTTTGTCGGGTACTGAATTCGTTGATGAATACGGGATGCCACAAGAAGAGATTCAAATCAGTTTACGTACGGCCGATGCCGCTGCCTTAGGGCGTTCAAGTGCCAATATTGCTGAGTCGCTCGAAGGGGCAGACGCCAAGAACTCCGCCGGCGAGTTAGTGAGTGCTTATTCTCGCTTTGGCTTAGAAATTAAATCTGAACTCGATTCTATTGAACGTATTAAGCAAGTGCCAATAGCCACTGATAGCAAAGGTCACATCATCCGTATGGAAGACATTGCTTTTGTGAGGCGTGGTGAGAAAACCCCGCAAGACCAGATTGCCATTATTGATGGTGAGCCGGGTGTGATTGTAGCGGCAAGAATGCATCCTGATCTGCGAGTTGATAATTGGACGTCGCGAGCTAATGCTCTGATTGGTAAATTTGAGCAAGAGTTACCAAGTAACGTTAAGGTGACAGTGCTGTTTAATCAGCAAGGTTATACCGAGACTCGCTTAGACGATTTAGGCAAAAGCTTGATGATCGGTTTCGGTCTGATTTTGATTGTGCTGTTTGTCACTTTAGGCGTACGTGCCGCGATCTTAGTCGCCATTTCTCTGCCGTTAACCTCATTATTGACCCTGTCGATCATGAAAATGACTGGTGTACCGATTAACCAAATGTCGGTGACAGGCCTAATTGTGGCGCTCGGTATCATGGTTGATAACGCGGTGGTGATGGTCGATACCATTCAAGCTTATCGCTTGAAAGGACAACAGCGCGCTGAAGCGACCATGAATGCATTGAAGCATTTATGGGTGCCGTTATTAGGCTCAACCTTAACTACCGTGTTGGCGTTTGCTCCGATTATCTTGATGCCGGGTGCATCGGGTGAATTTGTCGGTGGTATTGCAATTACCGTTTCTTTCTCATTGATCGGCTCTTACATCATCTCGCACACCTTAATCGCAGGCTTAGCGACCAAGCTATTGCCGAAACAACTCAGTGATGTCGACAAGAAAGGGCAGCACCATTGGTACATGACGGGTTTGAGAATCCCGGCTTTGACGCGATGGTTCTCATCTTCTGTCCGCTTTGGTGTCACGCATCCAATCATCACGATTGCTTTGGTGTTGTTGGTTCCGTTTACCGGTTACTGGAGTATGTCTCAGCTGACAGAGCAATTCTTCCCGCCATCAGACCGAGACATGTTTGAGATTCAGGTTTACATGCCGCCGCAAGCGAGCATTTACGCCACCAAAAACACCTCTGAAAAAATCGACGATATCATTCATCGCTATCCAGAAGTGGAGCGTATCGATTGGCTCGTGGGTGCAAACTTCCCATCCTTCTATTACAACCTGCAAGCAAGGCAAAATAACGCGCCGTACTTCTCGCAAGCCATGGTGAAAACAGAGAACTTTGACCAAGCCAATGCGCTAATTCCACAGTTGCAAAAGGTGTTGGATGAAGAGGTGCCGGAAGCTCAAATCTTGGTACGTAAGCTTAACCAAGGGCCTCCATTTACCGCGCCCGTTGAACTGCGAGTGTATGGTGAAAACCTCGATACGTTGAAAGCGATTGGAGAGGATGTGCGATTGATTTTGGCGGGTGTTCCTCATGTGACGCACACAAGGGAAACGCTGCAACCGGGTACGCCGAAGGTGTGGTTGAAGGTCGATGAAGATACCGCGAAACTCAACGGTATTTCATTGAACCAGTTCGCAGGTATGCTGCAAACTACGCTGACAGGTCGTGAAAGTGGCTCTGTGATTGAAGGCAGTGAGTCGGTACCAATCCGTGTTCGTGTGGCAGATGAGGCGCGTGAGAACTTAGCGCATTTAAGCAATATTCGTCTGCCTATCAGTTCGGATGTTTATTCCACGGGGATTAATGTTTCAACTCTGGCTGAGCTGGAATTGACGACCAGTCGCGGTGCGATTACTCGTCGTAACGGGCAGCGTGTGAATACCATTGAGGGCTACATTGAAGCGGGTGTCTTGCCTCAAACTGTGCTTAATGAATTCCAAAAACGCCTAGCAAGCTATCAGATGCCATCGGGTTACACGATTGGTTTTGGTGGCGAATCCGCTGAACGAGATAATTCAGTCAACAGCCTTATCTCGAATGTCGCCGTTGTGGTGGTATTGATGGTGTTGGTGGTGGTGATGTCGTTCAACTCGTTCCGAATGAGTAGCATTATCTTCATGGTAGCAGGATTGGCTGGTGGGCTAGGGCTGTTATCGGTGTGGATCTTCGGTTATCCGTTCGGCTTTACGGTGATCATCGCCATGCTCGGCATTGCGGGCTTAGCGATTAACGCTGCCATTGTGATTCTGACGGAATTGAAACTCGATAAGCAAGCCTCATCAGGCAATGTGGACGCGGTCGTTGAGGCAGTGATGTCGTGTACTCGCCATATCAGCTCGACAACGATTACAACCGTTGGTGGCTTTATGCCATTGATTATTGCTGGTGGCGGTTTTTGGCCTCCATTTGCAGTCGCGATTGTCGGCGGTACAGTATTAACCACGCTTATCTCGTTCTACTTTGTGCCTGTGGTTTATCATTTGATGACTAAAAATCAGCGTAAAAACATAGTGACTCAAGCTGCGTAACTGTTTTTCAATTTAACTGCTCTTCAATTACCCATAATCGAGCCGTATCTGGTTCGATTATGGCGTTGTTCTCTCACTAAATTCATTCCAACTACCCTTCAAAAATATCACTAAGCCAATCTTCAAGTTGCTCTCGTTTATCTTGTGGGCCATTGATGATCACCAAACCGTTTAGTGTCGCGTGATCCCAAGATATGGTGCCAGTAGCTAGCGCATCGAACACATCGAGTTCCGTAATCAGTAATAGATCTTCCTCTGTAGGCAAAGTATCTCGACCTGACACATCGACACCTTTCTCAAGTTTAACTTGGCTGTAATGACCTTTAATTGCTTCGAATAAGTTGAACTCAATTTTGCTTGGGTGGGGTTTCGCAAGCGCAGCCTTGACGGCAAAGAGTCGAAAATGATCCGGTTTATTGAGGTTGTTGAATTCATCGTCTTGTCTGGCTGTGATGACGTTGCCAAAGACTTCTAGTGAACCGGGCTCTGTCACTAAACTAAATCCTGTATCTTGGTGAAGACCACAGGCGAAAGTTAGGGAAGATGTGAGTGAAAGAATGAGAGCAAATCGTTTTAGCATGTGTGAACCTTAAACGAACTAGGGCAGTTTTCTTACTTCAACAATAGATCGAGATTGTTGAGTGAAGGTTGCGAACTGTACCAATGAATAAACGATAAAGGGACCACAATAGGTCCCTAAGTTATCGGCTCGCCATCCTTAGCATGCCTTTGCTTGGTGTATATCTAATTAACGAACGATTAGCATGATCTCTTCTGGAGTCATTGGCTTATCGAAGTAGCTCATGAATTGACCGAAGCCTTTGATGTCGCCGTTCGAGAACTTGAATGCACCAGACTGTAGGTTGCTACCAATCACTTGTTGAGCGTTTGGACCCGCAATCAAGATTTGGTTCAGTACTGCACGAGTGGTGTCGATTTGAACGTCTGCGCCTTTTACTGCTTCTTCGTGTAACTGAGCAATACCGTTACGGATTTCGATAGTGAATGCTTCGTTCGTATCAGAGAAGTTGTACGTTAGCATCATGTTCACGTCTAACGAGTTTTCTGCGATAAGCGTTGAAGTCATCATGTCGAAGATCTGCTTACTTGGTAGCGCAGTAAGCACGTCAACAGAAGCGAAGCTGATCATGTTAGAGAAGTCACGTTTGTTCTCTAGTTCAGCCGCCGCGTTAAGCGCCCAGTTACGCCAGTTGATGTTCACTTGGTCTGCAGCCCATGCTTTGTAAGCTTGTGCTTTCATCTCGCGAGCTTCCATATCTTGCTTGTTTACCGTGATTGGATAAGAAAGAATTTCTGCTGCAAATGTGTAGTTTTCAGCCTTAATTGCTGCTTGTGCAGTCGTAAGGATGTTCTCACGGCCGCCCATGATCTCTACGAACGCTTTAGCACGTTGCTCGTAAGCCATTGGCTCTAATTGCCATGGATCTGCTTCGAAGAAACCGTTGTAACCAACGTAGATCTGACGAACAGCATGTGCAACGGTACCGTAGTGCTCTCCTAACCAAGGGTGCTCAGCAAGGTGCTTAGGAAGTTTAACGACTTCAACTAGCTCGTCCGGCGTCATACCTTTGTTCATGTAACGGATAGTTTGGTCATGCGTGTACTGAATCGCATCACGGTAAGCCGTTAGTACGTCAGCTACCGCTTCTTTACCTTCAACTGGACGACCGTGAGAGTTAATCATGATCTCAGTGTCGAACTTACGCATTACGTCGATGCCCTTGAACCACATTGATGGGTCACGGAATTTAGTACCACGAATAGTGTGAAGATTAGGGAAGTTCTCTCCTTGAAGTACTTCCGCAGCGTGCAGGATTTTCTGATCTGGGAAGTAAACCACTAACTCATCTTTCGTTTCAGATGGCACGTTCTCAATGTGCATTTTCACGCCAGCGATTTCGATTTCGATGTGGCTTTGGCTTGGTACAAGCAGGTTTGGTTCGATGAACGAAATAGCACCTTGCATGAAGCGTGGGCCAAGGCCGTCATTTACTGTACCGTGCTCACCTTCTTCTACGTGCTTAGCACCTGTGTAAGAAGTGCGGTGACCAAATAGAGTACCTAGGTTTGAAGACCAGTTAGCCACTGCAGCTGTTAGGCCTTCTTCAGCGATGATTTTTACTTCACCTGATGCTACTTCTTCGTCAGTAACCCATGCACGCACGCCAGAGATGTGGTCGATGTGGTTGTGAGAGTAGATGATTGCTTTAACCGGTTTGTCTGTGATTTGACGGAACTGCTCTTTAACCGATTGAGCCATTTCTACTGACTCGCCTGGATCAACAATGATGATGCCGTCAGTACCTTCAATCATGACTGGTGTGTCTAGACCGAAGCCGTAACCAAGGTAAATATTGTCATCTACTTGGATGATAGCTTGGTCCATTTTACGACCATGCTTGGTTAGGATTGGATGAACGTGGTCAGATTCTGCAGTGTAAGCTAGAGAATCGCCCGTTTTAGAAACAACCTGGATACGTTCGCCTTTACCCCAGAACATGTTTGACTTGTGTTCGAATAGAACCTCGCTTTTGTAGCGTGCATCAAGATCGATGTTTTGGTATTGAGCTGCGTTTGCCGTTTGAAGTTCTTGGCCTACTTTCGATACTGCTTCAACAGTGGGTGTTGCTGATGCAAAACCAGAAGCAAATAGAGCGCTTGCGATAGCAACAGGAAGAGCCATTTTTTTGAATGTATTAGTCATGATAGTGACCTTATATTTGGATACAGGAATTGGATTTCTTGACTCAAATAATAGAGAGGGTAGAGGTCGCTATCTACACGCTAATAGTATTTCAATATATCGCTTTTGCGATGATTGGATTGTCATTGATATTGTTTTTTCGATTTATATCGGAGGTTAAATTAGGAAGATTGGTTTGTGATAGATACAAAAATGCCCTGAAAACTAGGGCATTTCTTAAAGAACTAAAAGTAATATTTTCGATTATCTAAGTGCTTACCAAGCTCCTAAGTAAGACTTGTAAGATTGCAGGCGAACTGTTGCTGCACCGATAACATCAATGAAGCCCCAGAACGGATGCGGTTTCTCAGCAGAAATCCAAGCCGCACCAGCCGCACCAATTGGGATATCGAAACCTTCTGGTTCGATGATCTCAAGAACGATGGTACGGCCTAATCCGTTACTATTTCTTACAACGTGTTGACCAACACTCTGTGGGCCTTGAAATGGAGAAATAGCCGCTTCGCCAGTACCGGTTGTGAAGCTGTGTACTTTTGCTCTGAACACGTGACCTGGGTATGCATCAACGAAAAACTCTGCGAAATCGCCTTTTTGAACATATCCGTAAGTTTGGTCAGAAACTCGCATTTCCAAAAATTTCTTGTTGGTGTTGTAAAGGTGCATGTTGCCCATGACTGAACCTTCGGCAATGTTGACAATCGCGACTTGTCCATCAAACTCAGCACGAATCGTCTTTTTCTCTTGCGCCCAGTTCACTTTTTGAAGATCGGCAACCAATGAATTAAGTTCAGCGTTCATTACACGTAGGTCAGAATCGTATTTCTCAACATCACGCGCATTAAAGATTTGCGGTGATGTTTCAGCACGCTCAAGATCTCGTGTCATCTGCTTGATCTGTTCTTCCTTCTTAACAATGGCAGATTCGATCTTTGCTTTGTCAGCTGCAGAGTTAATGTCGACGAGTGTGTAAAGTACATCGTTTTCTTTTACTCGTTGGTTGTGGTCAACATGGATTTCATCAATTTGTTGGCCAAATACAGGCGACATTACCGCGTGTGGTGCTTTTACTGTGGTTGAGTTCGTTAAATCAACCGGCGCCCACAAGCGAGAAATAACCGCCAATACCGCAAGAATCGTTACGCCGCCAATGGCAGCCCACGTGTAGTTTTTGAAGTTCTTCTTCAGTGCGCCTGTCGCAAACAGTGACCATACAATTAGGATGTATGGAATCATCATCTCTTTCATTATGCGACCTCTTTTTCTGTAGGGGATGGTTTTGTTGGAGTCTTTTCTTCTGAAGCCTGTTCTTTTGAAGGCTGAGCTTCTGAAGACGGTTCTACTGGAGACTGTTGTGTTTGAGACGGCTCTGTTGCCGATTTTTCAGGTGATACGTGGACTGCGGCTGCCTCTGAATTGGTCGCGTCTTGTTTAGGCTGCACACCACGGCGAATGACATCACTCAGTGATTGACCAATATGTTTCCAGTTCGCTAGCGCGATAACCAAGGCGATAACCCAGAATGTTTTGCTGATGAAGAGCCCGCAAAGTGACAGTGCAAAAACGATCTGTACGTGAGCGCTTTTGTGTTCTTTTGCTTTATGCACACCCAGTTCATGCAACTGCCACATGCCGTAAACACCGGCTAATACCACAGCAATGGTCACCGAGAACAAGTAACCAGAGAAGTACTCCATCTGGAAGAAGTTCATCATCATTTCATTGGGATGATTGTTGAATTGAGACATGTCGATGTCTTTAGAATGGATAGTGCCTAACGGTGCAAGAGCCCATGCACCAGCAAACATTAGCGCCATAAACAGCCAGAATTTAATCAAGACCATCACAACGGCCCAGATTTTCTGGAAAATGATTTTTATAAAGTTCATATCTCAACCTACATCAATAAGAAGAGAGAATTTGCAGCCTAGAAGTCACCTTTAATGACATCTTAAAAAGTAGATGTCTATTATGTGGGTAGATTAGTGCCCATAATAAACAAAAGTAATAGATGATATTTAAAGTGATATTGCACAGTCCAGACAACCGATTCTCGGTATCAAGAAGCGAATATGCTTCTCTACAAATCAATCTTTATTATTTGTCAGCAGACGTAAATGAAATGGCTATGAAGCGTTCGAATTAATATTCGCGCGGCTTTCTAGCGACTGTTTTTATTACGTGTATTACCTCGACAATCGAGGGGCTCTTCCATGACAATTGACATACCAAAGTAAAACATTTGTCAGTTTTCTATTTGGGCTGGTGATTGATTTGTTAGCAGGATAATAGGAAGAGTTTTGACCAGTATCTACCCAGAATTACGATTTGATAATATCGTAATTACGATTAGTAGTTATAACTCTAAATCGGTAAAGTGATTTATTTGAAAAGGCTCATATACAGATAGAAAACATTGTTCATTAACTTGGTTTGGATCATAGAAGTCGATGAAAAGTACTAAAAAGGCTGGCCTAAAATATTGAATAAATTAGACCAGCTCTAGGGAGGATTTTAATCGATTATTTGAACGGGTTTAATGTAACAGGAGCAATAAAGAATTTTAGGTTCCAATCTGGTGCATATGGCACATACTCAGCTGGATTGGTCGTATTAACATTTGCGTCTGGTTTCATTACGTAATATTGAAGTTCTACACCCCAACGAACAGGCATCGGTCCAATCTTAAACATATCGATATAGCCTAACCCGACAGGTACAGTAAATTGGTCGGAACCATCTTTTGTCCAATCAATTTGAATATTAGGCGTCATACCAATTAACGCGGTGTTGCTGACACGATAGTTTAAGAAGTACTGGATGTCCGCTTGATTGGTTGATTCAGTAACGCTGTCGCTACCGCCTACATCCCACCATTGCTGAGCTAAGAAACCAACGTTCCAGCTTTCAATACTTGCTGGGTTACCGGTTTCTTTACCAAGGCGAGCGACCATTGCCGCAGGGCCTACTTGCCATTTATCTTGGGTTAAACCATCAGTACCAGTTGGCATGATCACCGTTGGACCAACACCCCAAATCCAGCCGTCATCACGGTTAGGCGCTGCCATTGATAGAAAGACGGTGTCTCCCATGCCATTTGTACGACCTTCAAAGAAATCACCGTCTTCACGGTCACCTGGTGAACTGTAGTGGTTGGCTACCAGACGGTTCACCAAGTTCCATTCGCCATCCATGATAGGAACAGGCATTACTGGTTGAAAGCTGAAACGGTTTTGCATTTCATGGTGGCCATCTTCTTTCTCAAGAAAGGTGTAATCATTCTGAGTGATTAGCATCCATACGTCAGATACCGGGTTAGCCGATTTTTTTGCGGCTTCCTGAACTGAGAGTTGTTCCTTTTCAGCCAGCGCAGAACCAGAGTAAGCGATAGCCGCACCGCTTAAGAGTAGGGAAATTATTTTAGTGTTTTTCATATTGATACCGAGGGTCATTATTTTGGTGCCATTGTAGTATTCACAAAAGGAATGTATATGTACCGAACGGAAACTCAGTGTCATGTAATTTGAGACAATGTTGTGATTTCAAAGCGCGTCGCATGAAGTACGCCCCATTATTAAAGGGCTTACGGAGAAGGGAGGGCTTTATTGTCTCAATATATGAAGATTTATTGAGGGTTGATGAGTGTGAGTAAAGTCTGGTTAATATGCTATTTATTAGCAAAATAATCGATGCGTTATACCTTTAATAAATGTTTTTATTGACGATATTTAATCG
Source organism: Vibrio sp. 1F263 (assembly GCF_041439035.1). Classification (NCBI taxonomy): domain Bacteria; kingdom Pseudomonadati; phylum Pseudomonadota; class Gammaproteobacteria; order Vibrionales; family Vibrionaceae; genus Vibrio; species Vibrio sp. 1F263. The sequence continues at coordinate 83,415 of NZ_JBGONI010000008.1, forward strand.
TTTTTACGATAGCATGGTGTTTATGGTCGCCTAACGAGTAATGATATATGAGCAACGAAATCCCCAATTTCAACCTACTTGCTGTGTTTTCTGCGGTGATGGAGCAGGGCAGTTTAAGTAAGGCTGCGGATCAACTCAGTACCAACCAATCGACCATCAGTACCGCGTTAGCCCGCCTAAAAAAAGAGATTGGCCAAGAGCTTTTTGTTCGTAAAGGAAGAGGTGTTACGCCTACTTCTTATGCTCAAAGTTTGTATGAACAAATCAAAACGCCGATTCATGAATTGAATGATGTATTTCAGTCGATGGCTAATTTTGATGAGCAATCCTCTGAACGTAAGTTTGTGATTTCTTCACCTGAGCACTTACAGTGGATTTTACTCAATAGTTTTGCTGCGCTTCCTAATCAAAATCTATCGCTAGAAGTCTTTGACCAACCAGACAGTGATGAGCGTATTTACGAAGACCTTTTGACTCAAGAGTTCGATGCAATGATCGATATTGTGGTACCTGAACACCCAAGCATTGTTAGTGAAACTCTATATGAAGGCGAGTTTGTTATTGTGTGTAGAGAGGATCACCCGAGAATCCAAGGTGAAATCAGCGAAGCGCAATTCATGAATGAAAAGCATGCCGTATTAGATAGAACACGGCGGAAAGTTCGCAGTTTAAATCACTACACATCATTGGATTTATCTAAGCGTAAAATCGTGTTTCACGGGCGCTCACTGTTCAGTAATATCTTGCTATGTAGCCAATCGGATTACATCACCGTAGTGCCTTTATCTATGGCTGTGCAGTTTCAAGAAAGGCTAGGTTTACAGTTGTTTAAACCACCTTTTGAATATCAGCCTATATCTCACTATTTGATTTGGTTAAAGAAGCAGAATAATGACCCTGCTCATAAATGGTTCCGAGAACAAGTCATCAGTACATCAGATGCTATGTCGAAGACGCTTAAAGATAGGCGTTTGCGGTTTTAATTGAGAGTCTAACTCGAAGGGAAGCATTGGCTTCCCTTTTTTGCGTCATTGAGTTCGTGTTAGTCATAAAGTTCATAACAAAAAATTATCACATTGAGAATTTTTGATAATTTCCTTAATTCCTCGCTGAATCGTATTATTTCACTCAGAGATTAGTGGATAACCTCCACTCAAAATAATAACGGCGCCATGCTTGTGGTGCTAATAAGGGCGAAATATGAAATTCCTACACACAATGATCCGAGTTACTGATTTAGACAAGTCTATCGAGTTCTACACCAAGGTATTGGGAATGAAGGAACTTGAACGCCATGAAAACAAAGACTACCGCTACACATTGGTTTTTGTTGGCTACGAGCAAGGTGGCACGACTATCGAGCTAACGCACAACTGGGATACGAATGAGTACGAGATGGGCAGCGCGTTCGGTCATCTGGCATTGGGTGTAGACGATATTTACGCAGCATGCGACAAGATCAAATCGCTAGGTGGCAACGTGACTCGCGAAGCAGGTCCAGTGAAAGGCGGTTCAACTCATATCGCTTTTATTACTGACCCAGACGGCTACCAAATCGAACTGATTCAACTAGGTTAATCGAGGATATAACAATGACAAATGCACTATTTCAACCAATTCAACTTGGTAATATCGAGCTTAAAAACCGTATTGTTATGCCACCGATGACGCGTTCTCGCGCAACGCAACCTGGTAATTCAGCAAACGACATGATGGCGGCTTACTACGCTCAACGCGCTTCTGCAGGTTTGATTATTGCGGAAGGCACACAAATTTCACCTATGGGCCAAGGTTACGCTTGGACTCCGGGTATCTATTCTGATGAGCAGATTGCGGGTTGGAAAAAAGTCACCGATGCCGTACATGAAACAGAGGGTGTTATCTTCGCTCAACTTTGGCATGTAGGCCGTGTCACACACCCAGACAACATTGATGGTGAACAACCAATTTCGTCTTCTGCACTTAAAGCAGAAAACGTAAAAGTATTCATCGATAACGGCACTGATGAACCGGGTTTTGTGGATGTGGTTGAACCTCGTGAGATGACGAAAGAAGACATCAAAGAAGTGGTTGAACAGTATCGCCAAGCGGCTTTGAACGCGATTGAAGCAGGCTTTGATGGTATCGAACTTCACGCCGCGAATGGTTACTTAATCAACCAATTCATCGACTCTGAAGCAAACAATCGCACTGACGAATACGGTGGTTCAATCGAAAACCGTTTACGTTTCCTAGGTGAAGTGGTTGAGGCTATGGTTGAAGCGATTGGTGCTGACCGTGTTGGTGTGCGTCTTGCTCCGTTCACATCGTTGAATGGTACGGTTGACGCTACGCCAGTAGAGACTTACACAGCGGCGGCAGCATTACTTAACCTATACAAAATTGTTTACCTGCACATTGCAGAAGTCGATTGGGACGATGCACCTGAAACACCGAAAACCTTTAAATCAGCAGTACGTAATGCTTACCAAGGTGTCCTGATTTACGCAGGTAAATACGACAGCGAGCGCGGCGAAAAAGCGGTTGCTGAAGGCGTAACTGATATGGTTGGTTTCGGTCGTCCATTCGTCGCAAACCCAGATCTACCCGCTCGTATTCAAAATGGTTACCCATTAGCAGCGCACGATCCAAACACATTGTTTGGTGGTGCTGAAAAAGGTTTAACGGATTACCCAAAATACGCAGGCTAAAAATAGCTGCCTGAAGCAGAGTATTGAGATAGTATCTTGATCCTGTTGAATGTTTATAAAAAGCAACCTTGCAGAGTCGGGTTGCTTTTTTTGTTATTGGACCAAGTAAGATGATGAAAGCGATGCGCGGAGAGCTTTATCTCCTATTTGCTACCTTGTTAGCTGGGATTGGATGGATTGCATCTAAGCTGGTGGTGTTAGAAATGCCTGGGCCAGTGTTCATTGGTGTGCGATTCTTCGTCGCGAGTTTGATTCTTTTGCCATTTTGTATTCATCACATTCGTAAGCTTTCGCTTAAGCAGGTACTTTCTCTTTGCGGCGTTGGCTTGTTGCTGTCTGCTTCATTGCAAGTCTGGGTGTATGCAGTATCGATGACGGAAAGTTTGTCGGAAGGAGCGTTTATCATGAGCTTAGCTATGATCATCGCGCCGTTTGTCTCTTGGATTATATTTCGAGTTAAGCCTAATCGTGCCTTCTGGATGTCATTTCCAATTGCGATTATCGGTATGTTGCTACTGACCCTAACTAACGGTTGGCACGTTGAGCAGAGTCAGCTCTATTTCCTATTAGCATCGATGTTGCTTTCGGTTCACTTTGTCATGAATAAGCGAGTGATTACTAATATCAAACCTATAGCTTCAATTTGCGTTCAGCTTTTTGTGGTGGGTGTTAGTGGGTTAGCGTTTGCTTCGATGACCACTCAACCAGAGTTTGAAATAACTCAAACCTTAATATTCTGGTTTATCGTCTCAGCGGTTGTCGCGACATCGATCCGTTACTTATTGCAAACTGTCGGTCAGCACTCCGTGAACATGGAAGTGGCGGCATTGATCATGATTCTTGAGCCGGTGTGGACATTGTTATTGAGTGTCAGCGTGTTGGGAGAAACGGTTGAGATGCAAAAGCTACTAGGCGGAGCGGTAATTATTGGTTCGTTATTTTGTTATATCAAATGGTCGAGACGAAAATAAAACACTCGGCGCAAGGCCGAGTGCTCGTTGGTTGTTAGCGCATGTTTATAGCTCATTAAGCATGTACTAGCAGTAAGCTCCGGTCACAGTAAGATCAGATTGCTGCGACCATCTTTTGAAGTAGCTTGATCATCTGCTGTTGTTCTTCAGCGTCCAACTCATTCATCAGTTCTTTGTTTAAACGAGTAGGGATTGGAATCAACTGTTCTTCGAGTGCTTTCCCTTTTTCCGTTAAGTAGATTCTGAAAGAACGACGACTGTTTGGATCGGCTCTGCGTTCAACCAGCTCAAGCTTTTCTAGCTTGTCTAGTGTGCGAGTCGTCGTTGAATTCTCGACTTTGGACTTTGCCGCGATATCACGCTGAGTAATACCTTCCTCTTCCCATAGGCACATCAAGGTTGGCCAGAGCGCAATGGTTAAGCCATGTTCTTTCAATTCTGTGTCGAAATCTTTGCTCGCTTTATTGGCGATCACGTTGATCATCCAACCAAAGCTATTTTGCCTATCAAATTCTTGTGACATCCGTCAGTACCTAATTCTTACGATGACATTACAACGATTGTCATCGTAACTAATACCGATGCAATTAGCACCAACATTGCTTCGTTATTTGATAAAAAAGCGAATTGACTGCTAATTTTGAATTAATCGCGAATCGTGACCTTGGTGATCATAATATCTTCGCAAGGTACATCTTCGTGTCCCCAGCGAGTGGTCGTTGGAGCGACAGCAATCTTGTTGACCACGTCCATGCCTGCCGATACTTTGCCAAACACTGCGTAACCCCAACCTGCGTTGCTGGTCGCGGTATGGTCAAGGAAATCATTGTCGTCAAGGTTGATAAAGAACTGCGCCGTTGCTGAGTGTGGTGCGTCTGTACGAGCCATTGCCACTGAGCCAATCACGTTCTTTAGTCCACGATTTGCTTCATTGACGATAGGTGCGTGTGTTGGCTTCTCTGTCATGTCTATAGTGTGTCCACCACCTTGAATCATGAAACCCTCAATTACACGGTGAAATGTGGTGCCTTCATAGAAGCCTTCTTGGCAGTATCTAAGGACGTTTTTTGAACTTACTGGCGCTTTCTCAAGGTTAAGTTCAATTTCGATGTTGCCAAAGTTAGTGGTCAGAATAATCATAAAGGTGCCCAATGTTCGAGTACTAATATTTTGAGTACTACAGAGTAGTGGATGACGTAATAGGGTGCAGTATATGAGAAATAACGACGGATGCCAGTGAACAGTGATTCTGACGTGTATTCAAGGGCGATCTGAATGATCTTCGAGCGTGCGTTGCGCGCTCACTTCACTTGTATAGACAAGAAAGCCAACGAACAGGTCACTGGCTTTTGAGGTTTTAAAGATTATTGCTTTTGATTAAAGCGTTAGGAGGTAATTTACCAGCTGGTTGTACTCTTCGTAGCTCTTGATTTGATCCGGTTTTACGATGTATTTGTTGTTAACTAATACGCCTGGAACGCCAGTTAATGTGCTCGCATCAAACTGCTTATCAAAACGCTTCTGCATTGAGTTAACTGCGAAACCGTTGTAGGCCGCATCAAACTTCTTCGCATCGATACCGTTATCAATGAAGATCTGGCGAAGTTCCGCTTCGTTTCTTGGAGTCTGTTGCTTCTCGTGAATTTTGGCGAACATTGCTGGAACCATATTGTCTTCAGCGTCGAGTGCAATCATGGTCGCGTAAGCTTTTGCCATAGGCACAGCCATGTCGTTGCCCATAAACGCTACGTGCACTTTTTGAAAGCTTGCTGACTCTGGTAGATCTTGTTTAAGGAACTCAATGACGCCTTCAAATTTGTAGCAATGAGGGCAGTAAAACGAGAAGAACTCGGTAACGACGGGTTTATCTGCTTTCGCTACGTCGAGGATCTTGTAGTGAGTACCTTCTTCAAACTGAGCGGCATTAATTGAAGCGCTCATGATCAGAGCTGCGAATAGGCTAAATAGCTTTTTCATGTGTTATTTTCTAAATTTGGATGTCATTGTTTACAGCGATAGAGCTGTATTAGTAATACGTTGGCAAGCGTTGCCAAACAGGGACAAACAATTAAGAAATAGGAGGGCGATAAGGAGCTTGTGGCGACATGATTGCCTTGTGTGAAGGCTCTTTCTCGATCAAAGCCAATGAACCAATTTGGGTATCAAAAGACTCTGACACAATCAACGGTGGCATTTTAAGTAAGCATACAGAGCCACAGCAGTGGTGTTCTACATTGGGTTGCGCGCTGGAATATGGGAATGAGTCACTGGTGTCGAATGAGGAATCGGTGTTCAGCGATAAGGTTGATAGATTTTGAGTTACCTGCATAGCATTGGCGTTCGCGATACTGTCCACACTGACGGTGGCCACTAACATAGCGAATAGCATAAAAGCATGTACCCAAATTTTGCTTATCAACTTTGGCATGGAATATTGGTCTTTGTGTCCGAATTAAGGTTGGTATGAATCACATTCTGCAACCGCTAAACAGGAAAGCGTAGAACGAGCGCATGATACATCACTCGTTTACGCATCTCTAATTAAACCCAACAAAACTTAGCAGAGCTCAACTTTTATTACGCTTGGTACTGTTTAAGGAACATCTCGACGCTGGAATTAATGATTATTTGCTTGTGCTGCTTATCAGGAGAGGGCGCATGACCAATGATCTGTGGCCAAAATGCAAAAGATTTCAGCAGGGCGATAAACTGAGTGGATGCAAACAATGGGTCGAGTTCAACCAAACGCCCATCAGCCAATGCCGCTTTGATCCAAGTCGTCAGGCCGCTTTCTGCTTGAGAATATTTTTCCATCGCTTGATGCGCGAGTTCTGCGTTATGAAAATATTCAGAGAACAGTACGCGAGATAAGTCGATGAAACCTTCAGACTCGAGAAGCTCAAGTTCTTGGTTGGCTATAGAGGTAAGTTGTTCATCTAGCGGTTGTTCGGCTTGATAGGGGAACTGAGTCGCTGCGAGTGTTTTGCTCCAAATGCTGTCTAAAATCTCATCCAGTAGCAGTTCTTTACTCGCAAAGTGATTGTAAACCGTGCGCTTTGATACTTCCGCGCGGCTCGATATTTTATCCATGCTGGTGGCTTTATAGCCATGCTCGGTAAACTCTGCGATGGCAGCGGCCACGATAGATTCGCGTTTTCTTTGGCTTAGTGTTTTTTTTACCGTCATCTGGATATTACTCAATATGTCGCGGTTAGCATTGCATACTCTAATTTTACACCAGTAAGTTTACTTTTAGAATACCAATCAGTGTATTGGTAATTAGCACGCTAGCACCTGAATCGCTTTGCAATGAACTGCGGGTGTCATAGAATCGAAAACGTATTCGAATTTTATTGATATCAACGGAAGAGAATAAACAATCAATGAGTAGTATTTTAGAGTGTATTCGTACAGTTGGACGAGGGGAAAGAGGTCGTAAGCCTTTGTCGTTCGAACAAGCCTACCGCATCATGGATGAGTATTTAAGCGGAGAGGTCGGTGACGACCAAATGGCTATGCTACTGATGTTGATTCGTGTGCAGAATGAAACCAATGAAGAAATCGCAGGCTTTGTAAAAGCGTTTCAATCTCGAGTGCCAGACTTAGGTGCTGATATCGATTGGCCGTGTTATGCAGGTAAGCGTAACGATAACGCCAGCGGAAAACCTTGGAACTTGTTGGCAGCAAAAATTCTAGCTGACAACGGCTATAAAGTATTAATGCATGGCTACATGGACAAACCAAGTGGTCGTACGCATGCCGAAACGCATTTAGAATGTGTCGGCGTTCGCAGCGCGCAAGATCCGCAAGACGCAAAGCAGATCCTAGAAGCCGATGGTATTGCTTACTTACCTTTAGCGAACTTCGCCCCACAAGCTCAAACGATGATTGGTTGGAAACATCGTTATGGTTTACGAACGCCTATCAACACGGTTGTTCGTGCACTAAACCCTGGCGGTGGTCGCCTAGGTTTACGTGGCAGCTTTCACCCTGGATTCCCACAGCTTCATGCAGAAGTTGAGCATGTGATTGGCAATAAATCCCACTCGGTGATTTCATTTAAAGGCATGAATGGCGAATCAGAATACAACCCCAAGGTAAGTCAAACTGTCTGGATGAGTTCTCCTGAAAAGGTGGAATCTTTCTACTGGGAAGGCACGATGAATGCTGAGCTGCCTCTACCTTCTGAATGTGTACTGGGTACACCGGAAGATGAGATGGAGCTGATGGCGAATAGTGTTGTGGATAGTATGACGGCGATTTTATTCGCAGAAACGCACGATAAGGCTGAAGCTTACTCAAAGGCAGCGCGTATGTGGGAAGCCTATTGCACTCGTTAGTAGCTACTAGCCAGTCGTTAAGAGCTAGCAAATAACGTATAGCGATTGAAATCGTGAATGAGAAGGTCAGCGAATGCTGGCCTTTTTCGTATATTTACCGTGGTCGGTATTCGCTGTTGAATTAAGTAGGCAATCATTGTCAAGGTGATTGCCTACTCATAACATGTTATTCAACGGTGTTCTGTGCTGTTGACCATGCTGCTTAAGCTTGCCGAACAAGACATGCGTTATGAGTGCGCTATTTTAGGAATAGGCCGAAGTCGATCTCTTGTTCTCTTCCGTATTTAACCAGTTTCACTTTCAAGTTGTGTTCTGCTGCAAGATCAATAGCTAAGTTAGACATGCGCTTTATCTCATTAAAACAGCTTGAGATTAGGGGCTTTTCTTGGTTGTCGACAGTAGCGATAAGTGTGTTCTCTGTACCTTCGTTGTCTGCATAAACATACGCGTACATGTTGTTGTCGTGTTGCATAAATTACCTAAGTTGAGCTTTTTATTATTAGTGTGATGAAGGTTACAGTATTTATGTATTCAGGCTAGCTTATGGGAGGAATCAAAGGTAAGAGTTTGTAAGCGGTGTTTAAATTTTTGCTTCATAGGCATGCGTGCAAGCCTTTTGTTACCTCGTTTTTTGCTTTGGTAGGTTTTGCCTATCAATAAAATTGTTGAAATCCATTTAGTAAAATCAAGATTTTAGACAACAATTAAGGTAACACGATAGAAAAATCGATAACAAAACGTATTTTAGGGAGAACGCAATGCATTCTATTAAAGTGAAAGATTACATGACGCCGCAGGTTGTGACATTCACTCCTGATATGCCGTTAAGTCTCGCGTTAGACAGAGTAATGCGCAGCCATCATATGGGTGGTCCAGTCATTGATGATAATGAACAAGTGATTGGTTTCCTTTCTGAACAAGATTTACTCGAGAAGTTAGTGAAGGTGAGCTATTTCTGCCAAGACACGCATATTGTAGGTGATTGTATGTACCAAGAAGTTCTCTCGGTATCACCTGAGTTATCCATTATTGAATTGGCAGATATGATGCAAGTTGGAAAACCCAAAGCTTATCCGGTACTCGATAACAAAAAGCTAGTGGGTATGATTACTCGAACCGATGTTTTGAGAGCAATCGGCAAGAACTTAGATGAATGCTTTAAACATCAGGTATAGTTTTAAACATCATGTATAGTGGTGTGTTAAGAACGATTATTTTTCTCAATACCCTCAATTGAAAAGGCGCACTAGCGCCTTTTTTCTTTGTAGAGCTTTTCTTGGTGGATCTTTTTTGTAGATCCCTAGTTTGTGGCTGACTAGCTTATAGAGCTTTATTTTGTGGCGTTCCAACTTTTGGAGGTTTCATGTCAAATCAAACTGCGAAGTTTGTAGAAGGTTCAACGATGCGCCACATATTGGTGATGTCGGGGGCTGGCTCTGTTGGTTTGATGGCGTTATTCGTGGTCGATTTACTCGATATGTTGTTCATCAGTATGTTGGGACAAGTCGAATTGGCCGCGGCTGTTGGTTTTGCAGGCACACTGACATTTTTCTCTACCTCCGTTTCGATCGGTACTTCTATTGCTATGGGTGCGTTGGTTTCCAAAGCTATTGGTTCAAAGAATCAAGAACACGCTCGAAACCTCGCCACGAGTATTATGCTGACTGCTTTTGTCATCAGTTTGACGATTATTGCGGTGATGTTCGCCTATATCCCAGAGCTACTTGCTGCGATTGGTGCAAAGGGGGTTGCCGCAGAGCGGGCGCAAGCTTACCTGCAGATCTTATTGCCAAGCGGGCCATTTCTAGCGCTAGCGATGGCTGCGGGTGCAGGCTTGAGAGCCGCGGGGGATGCCAAACGTTCGATGTGGGCGACCTTGTCGGGCGGCATTGTTAATGCGATTCTCGACCCTTTGTTTATTTTTGGTTTTGGTTGGAACATTGAAGGGGCGGCTATCGCTTCTGTCTTTGCTCGTTTTTCGGTGCTCTTTTTCTCGCTTTACCCTTTGATTCGCAGTCACCAGCTGGTGGCTCCCCCTTCTCTTGTACAATGGCGCATTAATATTCGACCAATATTGGCTATTGCGCTGCCTGCTATTATCACCAATACCGCAACTCCTATCGGCAATGCGATTGTAACGACGGGGATTGCACAATACGGAGAGGATTTTGTCGCGGGCTTTGCTGTGATAGGTCGTCTGACGCCGGTTTGTTTTGCGGTTATCTTTGCTTTGTCTGGCGCTGTGGGCCCTATTATTGGGCAAAATTTTGGTGCAGAACGAATGGACAGAGTAAAAGAAACACTCAACAACTCATTGTTGGTTACTACGGCGTACACCATCGCCGTTTGTATTCTCTTATACTTTGTCCAAGACTATGTGATCCAAGGCTTTAGCCTACAAGGTGATGCTGCAATTATTGTTGCCGCATTCTGTACCTATGTGGCGTTAACCTTCACCTTCAACGGCGCACTGTTTGTTGCCAACACATCTTTTAATAACTTAGGTAAACCGCTTTACTCGACAGCACTGAATCTGGGTAAAGCCACTCTCGGTACATTGCCGTTCGTTTACTTAGGCTCGCAATGGTATGGCGCATTGGGTGTGCTGTATGGGCAAGCCTTGGGCAATGTTTTGTTCGGAATACTCGGTACCCTAGTGCTTCGCTATCATATTGCCGAGCTTATGCAAGGTTCCCAAGTTGATCCTGTAGAAGACGATGTGTCGATAGTCAGCTTGAATACACAACCATTCTGTTCACATGATGCCGTTCTTATTGATGATGTATCGGCGAACAGAGAAGAGTGTAAAGAGCTCAAGTCGCAATAACAGCGACACTCCAATATAGATTAGTTGGTTTGTAAATTTCTTCTTGGTCTTGGACAATTTGTTCTTGACCTTGGAGTAGTCTCCAAGGTTTATACTTTTGTTGTACTTAAGGTTCTGTTGCTCATGAGTGAGCAATAACCTCAAGGCTTTTGAGTATTAAGGAGATACATTATGTGCGCAAAACACGCAGCGTGCCGCTCAACAAAAGTGGACGTTCAACCACAAGCGACTGGAGCAAGTTGCTCTAGCCCTAAAATTTCAAGCATTACCGCAGCAGGTACTTCATCTTCATGTTGCAGCTCTTCTGCTACTGCGTCTTCATCGTCAGGAGATGATTGTTGTGGTTCAGACAGTGGAGAAGAAGACAGTCAGTCCTCTACTCAAACTTTAAATGCCCAATTTTCTAAAAGTTGGTTGGTCTCAGGAATGGACTGCCCAGCTTGTGCTAAAAAAATAGAGAAAGCCGTTAGTAACATTGAAGGTGTTATTCAAGCCAAAGTTCTCTTTGCCACCGAAAAGCTAGTTGTGAAATTCGACAATGAAAGTCTTGCCGACACCATTGAACAGGTCTCTATCAAAACGGGCTTCCCTCTTTCGGAAGTTGGTTCTAAAAAAGAAAAACAGCACCCCGAGACTTTTTGGCAAGCTCATATCCAACCTAATTTACAAATTATAGCGATTGCAGCCGCAATGCTCTTCGCAGTACTGTTGAAAAGTACTTCTCCTCAACTAAGTGAAGGTTTGTTTACCGTAACCTGTTTGCTTGGTTTGTATCCAGTGGCCAAGAAAGCAGTTCAGTTGGCACGTTCAGGTACGCCGTTTGCAATCGAAACCTTAATGAGTGTTGCCGCGCTCGGTGCTTTATACCTTGGCGAAACCGCTGAAGCTGCGATGGTTCTGTTACTGTTTTTGATTGGTGAGCGTCTAGAGGCATTTGCTTCATCAAGAGCAAGAAGTGGTGTTCAAGCCTTAATGGCATTGGTGCCAGAAAATGCCACTAAGATTATCAACGGCGACCGTGTTGACGTTGCAGTAAGTGAACTTGCTCCTGGTGACGTGATTGAAGTGGCGGCGGGTTCTCGTTTACCTGCTGATGGTCAACTTATTACCGACGCTGCGAGCTTTGATGAAAGTGCGCTAACGGGTGAGTCTGTTCCTGTCGAACATATAGCAGGCAACAGCATCATGGCTGGTGCTGTGGTGGTCGATAAAGTCGTTCGCATCACCATCACGTCAAAACAGGGTGAGAATGCGATCGACCGTATTCTTCACTTGATTGAAGAAGCAGAATCTCGTAAAGCACCGCTTGAACGTTTCCTCGATAAGTTTAGCCGCTGGTATACACCGTTAATGATGTTGGTGGCTCTGTTGGTCATCATCACCCCACCATTGCTGTTCGCGCAGCCTTGGGAAACCTGGGTTTACCGAGGTCTAGCTCTATTGTTGATTGCTTGTCCGTGTGCGTTGGTTATCTCGACACCTGCTGCAATTACTTCTGGTTTAGCAGCAGCGGCGAAACGTGGCGCATTAATTAAAGGCGGCGCGGCACTAGAGCAGTTAGGGAAAATTCAAACGATTGCCTTTGATAAGACAGGTACGCTGACTGAAGGTAAGCCTCAGGTTACGGATATTCAACCTCTATCAGGTTGGAAACAAGACGCGATGCTTCGTGTAGTTGGGGCGATTGAAGTTGGTTCGACTCATCCTTTGGCGCAATCGCTTGTCGCTAAAGTTAAAGAGCTGAATGTTGAGATCCCTGAGTCACACAACAAGAAAGCGCTCATTGGTAGCGGTGTTGAAGGCGATGTCGATGGTGTTAAGTATCAGGTTTTATCACCGTCTAAAGTCACGTTTGCTCTTGGACCCGATGTGGTTTCTCAGGTAGAAGCATTGGAAGGCGAGGGCAAGACGGTTGTGGTTGCTCTTGAGCTTAAAGATCTAGAAGAGTCAACAGAACAAGCTACGACTGTGATTGGTTTGATTGCTTGGCAAGATACGTTACGTAGTGACGCTAAGCTTGCGATTGAACGACTTAATGACTTGGGTATTCAATCAATCATGCTTACTGGTGATAACCCGCGCAGTGCGGCCGCGATCAGCAGCAAAATTGGTATGCAATATAAAGCGAGCCTGCTTCCAAGTGACAAGGTGTCTTATGTTGAAGAGTTATCTCAACAGTCACACGTTGCTATGGTCGGTGATGGCATCAACGATGCGCCAGCAATGAAAACGGCGAATGTAGGTATTGCTATGGGGGGAGGTACTGATGTTGCGCTTGAAACGGCAGATTCAGCACTGACTCACAACCGTTTAACTGAGCTGCCCGCGATGATTGAATTGTCGCAAGCGACTATGAATAACATTCGTCAAAACGTAGCACTAGCGCTCGGTTTGAAAGGTGTGTTCTTGGTGACCAGTTTGCTTGGTATTACCGGGCTTTGGGTTGCCGTTCTTGCAGATAGTGGCGCGACAGCACTGGTGACACTGAACGCACTACGCCTGCTTCGATTCAAGTCTAAATCGGATTAAGTTCAGCTCTCAGACATAGACGCTCTTAATTTTAAAAGCGTCTTATATAAAAAGCATCTCGCATAAAAGCGCCTTTAGCGGTCATACGTTAAAGGCGCTTTTTGTCTCATTAGTATGCAACGCAGCCGTTCGGATTGCTTATTTTTGTGATGCCAATCGGTTTTTCGTGAAACCTGAAATGTTGTTGCGATCATTGGTGTGATGTTCGTCACTTCATTTCATTATGAGCTTGGTTAGAGTGTGTTCGTACCCCACGAATTTACTATGAGCTTAAATAAGGGTAAAAAGCCCAATAAGCCAAAAGGAGCGAACTATGTCTCAAGCTGTTTTCCACTTAGGTGTTACTGAAGCAGATCTTAACGGTGCTACTCTTGCGATCATTCCTGGTGATCCTGCTCGTGTGCAAAAAATTGCAGAAGAGATGGAGAATCCCGTATTTCTTGCGAGTCACCGTGAATACACGCTTTACCGCGCAGAGCTAGACGGTAAGCCAGTTGTTGTATGTTCAACAGGTATCGGCGGCCCATCTACTTCTATCGCAGTTGAAGAGCTTGCTCAGCTTGGCGTTCGTACTTTCCTACGTGTTGGGACTACTGGTGCGATTCAACCTCACGTAAACGTGGGTGACATGATTGTTTCTACGGGTTCTGTTCGTCTAGACGGCGCTAGCCTGCACTTCGCTCCTATGGAGTTTCCAGCAGTTGCTGACTTCGAAGTTGCTACAGCAATGAAAGCAGCAGTTGAAGAATCAGGCGCAGCAGTTCACATGGGCGTAACCGCTTCAAGTGACACTTTCTACCCAGGTCAAGAGCGTTACGACACGTTCTCTGGTCGCGTGGTTAAGCGTTTCCAAGGTTCTATGCAAGAATGGCAAGACATGGGTGTTCTTAACTTCGAAATGGAATCTGCAACGCTACTAACAATGTGTGCAAGTTCTGGTTTGAAAGCAGGTTGTGTTGCTGGTGTGATCATCAACCGTACTCAAAAAGAGATACCTGATCACGAGACACTAAAAGTAACGGAAGCGCGCTCAATCAAAGTGGTTGTAGAAGCTGCTCGTAAAATGCTTTAAGTTTTCAAGTGCTTTAAGTCTTAAAACGACTTCAAATTTTGAAAATGGCCACATCGAATGATGTGGCCATTTTTTTGCGTGTTTACAAGTCCTTTGAGCTTTTTACCTTACGAGCTTTAGACTTTGCAAACGCAGACCTTGTGAGCTCTAAACCTTGTGAACATCTAGATGCTGTAAAGTTTAGACCTTGTCAATACGGGCGGGGTAGTGGATATAAGTCATTTACTACGATTGGCATAATCGTTACGGGTACAAAAAAGGCGAGTGACTTAAGCGGTCATTCGCCTTTTTGTTTTTTGAGAATTCGATATGTTCGAGTTTCTTAAATTAGCACTCTAAATCTTCATCACCACCGGCAGCGGTAAACCATGCCGCGAGATGTGTTTTAAGATCTTTTAATTCGTCAGGGCCAATCAATGCTAGGCCAAGATCTTCTGCTCGTGTGATGTCATTATGACGAAGAGGGCGGAAGCTCACCAACATTGCACGGGCCTGTAGGCCACCTAGCAGGTCTCTGAGCGATTCCAGCTTGTACAAGGTATCATCGCCATCATCTCGCATACCTTTGGTCTTACACTCGATGATGTGCAGCTTATTGTTCACTACAGAAGCAACATCAAGCTCATTACGAACTTCGCGCTCACCGAGCTGACGATAAACCTGAACATTCAAAGAGCGATCTTGAATGGTCGGCATGTCATCTTGGATCTGCTTAACGGTGCTATGAACCAATGTTTCAAGCCATTCGCCGTTTGAGAAGCGTCGCGCGTCTTCATTGGCAAACGTCAAAATACCATTGTCATAAGTGGCAATCTTAGCTTCAACCAAATCGCTCAACAGCATGTTCAGCTCGCGATAACCTTGTTGCTTCTCAGACAAGCCCACATCAAGCCTCTGTTCTTTACGGCAGGTTGTTGCAAGGTAGTTCAATGTAGCAAGACCTGGGCCTAATTCTAATGCGTTACTTGCCCAACGCTCACCCAGTTCATACAGTTTTTGGTCAAGTTGCGGAGACAGTTGTACATCGCTGAATTCACCACGAGCACCGAATACCGTTAAGTAGTCATCGATAGTGATGCGGTCTTGAACTTGTGCGTCTTCTTTACCATTCGGGTAAAGCCAGCACAGTTTGTCACTGTTTGGTTCAACAACAAAGATTGGCCAGTGGTAAGTACGAAATACTTCGTAGACAGACAGTAGGCGGTGACGAAGGCCACAACTTGCGTTGAGCTTCACTTCTTGTCCCCGAGCTTTTAAGTCTTCAGCAAGGTTTTGGATCGATTCTTTAATTGCAGAAGTGTTTACGATAGTTGGAATCTCGAAAAATTCACTCGTAATATCACGCTTCTGCAAAACGCTGTCTAAGCGTTGATAGATACTGATTTGATTTTTGTCACCGATGAACACGATGTGAGTGCTGATCGTTCGGTTGTCGAGTAGTGGGGTGATCAACCGAATGGGGTCTTGATCGATAATGCCAACATGAACAGCCATATAAATTCCTTAATAGCGGCTCGCTCATAAAGGTGAAAGAAAAACGGGAAGCAGCAAGCCTTTATAATCATATAATGACAAAGCTCATAAAAAACAAGGGCAACCCTTGATAAAAGTTGCCCTTGTTCAATTAGTTATCACTATTGGGTGAGATATCCCAACATTTCAGGTGAATATCTATTGGTTCTTCGTTTACTTATAGCTTGAATTGATGAACTAAATCGCCTTGCTGGTTTGCCAGAATTGTTAGGTTTTGGCTTGCCTCTGCAATTGATGACATCGCTTGATAACTCTTATCAGCAATCTGGTTGATGTCTTCAATGTTACGCGCGATATCACCCGAAGTTTCACTCTGCTCAGCCGCGGCTTGAGAAATGTGCGTACTCATTCGACTGATTTCTAGAATCAATGCCTGAATTTCTTCCATAGCACTATTAGCACTTGAAGCTTGTTCAACCGACATGTCCATATCGCTCATGCAGCTTTCAATCACATTGCTTGCTGTTTTAGAACTTGATTGCAGGTTGCTGATCATGGTCTCGATTTCAGAGGTTGATTGAGTGGTCTTCTGCGCTAGCACTCGGACTTCATCGGCAACGACTGCAAATCCACGGCCTTGTTCACCTGCACGCGCGGCTTCGATTGCTGCGTTGAGTGCAAGTAGGTTGGTTTGATCTGCAATACCACGAATAACATCGAGGATAGAGCCAATCTGGCTACTCATTTGTTGTAGCTCGCCTACAGCACCCACGGATTCAGTCAGGCGCACCTCAAGTTGATTAATGGTACTGATGTTGGTGTTCATGACCTGACGACCTGATTCAGAAGCCGATTCTACTTGTTGAACCATAGTTAATGAGCTTTGTGCGCTGTTTGCTACTTCTTGTACAGAGTGAGACATTTGTGTCATTGCCGTTGCGACAGTTGCTGTTTGTTCACGCTGGCTGTTCAATTGAGCCTGTGTCTCAGAAGAGGTTTTTTGGTTTACGCTTGCAGTATTGGTTAGGTCATCTGAAGCGTCATTCAGTTTCACCAGAATATTGTGCAGGTTGTCGGCTAAGGTATTGATGTGACGGCTTACTCGGCTGAATTCGTTGTCGTATCGAATATCGATACGCTGAGTCATATCTCCTTCAGTCAGGCCTTCTAATGTACCGAGGATGCGCGTTAGTGGCTCTCTTACACTATGTGCAATGTGGTAACCAATTGCTGCAGCGAATACGGTGACAACAATGCCAATTGCAATCGCTTTGAATAGACCTTTGTCGTAGATGCTGCTCGCATCTGCTAATGATGAGTTGAGTTGCTCTTCCGCTGTGACGTTGAAAGAATCCAGTACCGCCATTGCTCGGTCGACCTCAACGGCTAGATTAGCAATGTTGATGTACAAGGCTTCTTTCGCTTTAAGATAATTATTATGCTTATCTAAAACACCGCCTTTTTGTCCCACGTCTTTGGTGAAGTTTTTAACCGATTCATCGAAAACATTTTTTATCGCAGGCAATTGTGTCGCTAAGCCACGGTACGCGTAGTTTAGGTGGGTAACGGCCTTTTTGTTTTGGTTGACGGCTTTTTGTACGAAGGCAACATCAGAACTTGCTAGTGCATCAGAGGTAATCACCTCGGCGTCTTGTAGTTTAATAAAGTAGCTCTTTGCCATCACTTTTACAGAGATGCTTTTTTGGTCGGCAACGTACTCTTTCATGCCAACGGTCAATTCTGAATGTAAGCGTTGGAAATCACGTGATGCTTTTTGTACTTGCTCTTGCGCCTCAAACATAGCTATGTAGTTGTTCATCGCTTCATCTGCTTCGGTGAAGTAACGTTCTTCCATTGCTCTTAATTGCGTGATGCGCTCAGTGAGTGAGATATTGTCTTGGCTTGCTGTTTCTAGGCTACCTAGAACTTCAGAAAAAGCGTTTTGTGATGCAGCAAACTCAGTACGCATTGCAGACATACGCTCAGAATTTTGTGTGGTTAAGAAGTCTTTAAATGACTTGTCAGCGGAAAGTAATTGGACACTTGTTTGGTTTGAAAGCGCAACCAGCGGCAATGAGACTTTTGAGACGCTCTCAAAATTGCTATGTATCTGATTCATGCTGCTCATCATGATGGTTATCGTGACTGCGAACATGATGATGATCAGTGCGAAACCAGCGTACATACGCTTGATCACAGATCCCTTCATGACTTTCTCCCTAAATAAATGTGGACCTAATACCAGGTCAAAACAAAACTAACAAAATTATCAGGATTCTATTGAGCTCGGCTTACGCATTTTATGACGCACACGTCAAAAATAGCCCTTTGTCCTAGCCAATATGCCGTTCTTGAGAGATAAGGCGTGTTTTTTTTGATTTGAACGGTGTTTTTTATTATGCTTTAAAGCAGGTTTATTGTGGTTTGATGCGGCATAGCGCATACTCAAAGCATTAAAAAATAAATGTTTTATCGGAGAGACACATGGCTGAAGAAACCATTTTTAGTAAGATCATCAATAAAGAAATTCCAGCTGATTTGCTATACCAAGACGATTTAGTAACCGCATTTCGCGATATTAACCCTCGTGCTCCTAGTCATATTCTAATTATTCCTAACAAGCTGATTCCAACAACGAATGATGTTGAAACGGAAGATGAAGCAATGATGGGACGTATGTTTACTGTTGCTCGTAAGTTAGCAAAAGAAGAAGGCATTGCAGAAGATGGCTATCGTCTTATTGTGAACTGCAATTCTCACGGTGGCCAAGAGGTTTACCATATTCACATGCATTTGGTTGGTGGCCGCCCGCTTGGTCCGCTTTTAATGAGTTAATTAAAAGGCTAATAAGCTAACGAAACAGTTAATGATCTCGTTAATACAAGTTAATGGTTAATTAACATAAACAGCGAGTTGGAAAATTTGTTGTTTGTATGCCAACTTTTAGTTTTATCTGTTGTCTGAATATCGGCATCGATTAGGTTGAGCCTAAAAAGCAAGGTATCCACTTGCTTAAGATCCTTTTAACAAAGTTGGCATTTTAAACATGCACGGAGACGATAAGTGAAGCACCAGTTTAGATTCGCTTCCATTGCCCTGTTATCGGCGTTGACAGCGGGTTGTGCGAATATGTCGGCAGGGAGCCTGTTCAGTCATTACAGCGCGCAAAACAAAGAAATTTACCAAGCAGTCAAGTCTGGGGATTATTCAACGGCTCAACAAGAGTTACCAGATTACGTAGCAGGTGACATTCTTGATAACTTTGAAAAAGGTAGAATTAATCTACTTGATCAAAAATATCCTGAGAGTAAGTCGTCGCTCGAACTGGCCGATCAGGCAGTAAAAGATCAGCAAAGTAAAGCGGTGATCTCTGTATCAGACAGTGCAACCAGTGTCGGCGCGTTGGCTGTGAATGACAATATTACCGAGTATGTGCCAGCCGATTATGAGTTGGGCTTTCTGCATTTATATCTTGGTTTGAATTATTTAAAGAAAAATGACTTAGAAGGTGCGGTGATCGAAATGCGTCGCGCTAACCAAGTTCAGGAACAAGCCAAGAAACAACGTGAAGCTGAGTTAGAAAGTGCTGCTAGCGACGCAAAATCTCAAGGATTGTCTGCCAACGTGGGTAGTATTCTTGCGAATTATCCTGATGCGGGTAAAAAGCTGCAATCTGTGCAAAATGCGTATTTGATGTTTTTGTCTGGCCTGCTTTACGAAGCATCTAACGATCTGAACAGCGCTTATGTGGACTATCGACGTGCTTTGGCCATCATGCCTGAGAACCAAGAAATCATCGATAGAACCATGGCAACAGCTGCTCGCTTAGGCATGCGACAAGATTTAGCAACACTGAAAAAGCGCTACAAACAGTCATCTAAGTTAGGGGCAAGCGAAGGGCGAGTAATTGTGCTTCAAGAACAAAGTGCAGTTCAAGCGATGGACAGTTGGCGATTAGATTTACCTATTTATGACAGTCGCGATCAGGGCGCAATATACTCTCTGGCGCTGCCATATTACCCGCGCCAAAACGTAGAACGTTTTTCTGCGCTACGAATCAGCGGGCAACCGTTGTCTGAGCATTTGATTACGGATGTGAATGCGATGGCGCAGAATGATTTATCTGAACGTATGACGAGCATTGTTATTCGCCAAGCGTTACGTGTGGTCGCGAAAGACCGCATCCGTAAAGAAGCAACTCAAGGTAACGATGTCGGTAACATTTTGTTCAATGTCTGGAATGCATTCACGGAACAACCAGACACTCGAAGCTGGCAATCTTTACCTGCGGAAATAAAGACCAGCACGTTTGTAGCAAACAGTGGTCAATATACGTTAGAAGCGGGCACTAAAACGTATGACTTTGATATTCGAGAAGGGCAGACCACTTTGGTGTGGATTTCTCGACAAGGAAACAATGCAACAATGTGGCATAAACAGCTAGGGAGGCTGTAATGAAAAAGTGGTTAGTGAGCTTAGCAGCGGTTATGGCTCTGGCTGGTTGTGCTGATAATACAGCTGGCGTAAGGGTAGATAGTCAAACTCAGAACGTTTTCTTTGGTGATAAGGTATTGGGTAGCCGCTTACAGGTTGAAGATATCCGAACTGACCTCGTCGACGGTCATACGCGAGGAATCGTGCGTTTAAACAGTAACTATAAAGGCGATCAACATATCCTTTATCGCTTTTACTGGTACGACGATGCTGGTCTTGAGGTCAACCTAAAGCAAGGCCCTTGGAAGCAAGCGATTGTTCGTGGCTTTGAAAGTATTTCGTTGTCGGAAGTGTCGGTAAATCCGAAAGCGACTCAGTTCAGAGTTCAGTTCAGAGAGCAGTAAACTTTCGTTTGGAACCGCTCATATTTAGAGTGGTTCCAAGCTTTATAGCAAAGACGAGATAGAACGGGTCTAAGGATTCGAAAATACAAAAATTTAAGAGAGTGGGTAACCCCACTTAGTGATTAGTTAAGGAAACAAAATGAAAAAGAGTGTCATTGCGCTACTAGGTTTAGCGGTTATTTTAGGCGGTTGTTCAAACAAGGTAAGCTACGGTGATGCACAATCAGTAGAAACCACGACAATCGATTTCGGTTCAACTGACCTTCAAACGATTGCGGGCGAAATGGTCGATAGCATGATGGCGTCTGGTTCTGTGTCTTATATTACTCGTGAGCAACGTCCAATCGTGTTCGTAGAGCGAATCAAGAACAAAACAAGTGAGCACATCGATACTGAGTCAATCACTGATACCATCAGTACTAAAATGCTGAACTCTGGTAAGTTCCGTTTCGTTGATATGGACCGTGTAGAGTCTGTTCGTGAACAATTGAATTTCCAAAATAACGATGAGCTTGTAAATCAAAGCTCAGCAATCCAATTTGGTAAAATGGTTGGTGCTCAGTACATGTTGTACGGCAACCTATCAAGCATCGTTAAGAAAGCGGGCAGCGACGAAGACGTATACTACAAAATGACCATGCGCCTAATGGATCTTGAGTCTGGCTTGATTGAATGGGCTGACGAGACTGAAATCCGTAAGCAACAATCTAAGAGCTTGCTGGGCTTTTAATTAAGTTTACTTGGCTTAGTCATGCCTCAACGCAGTACATGTTATTTGCTGTGATTGGTATTAATGAAGAGGCACTGGCTTTTGGTCAGTGCCTTTTTTGTAGGGAAATTAAGACGTTTATAGGGCAGTTAAGACGTTTATAGGGAGTAAATATGGCGATTTTTTCTTGGTCTGAAGCAAAGCTTCTTGATACCAGTTTGAGTTCTCTTGATGGCTACTTTTCTGAGCCTCCAATCAGAGCACAGACACTGACAGGTGGGTTGACTAATCGATGTTGGAAATTGGTTTTAGCCGATGGCACCGCGTATGTTTGGCGTCCAATTACCCTCATCACCAAAGCGTTCTTCATCTCTCGCCATGAAGAGTATCAAGTACTGTCTGCTATTGAGCGCCTAGATATCGGCCCAAGTCCGATAGTGGTCAATGAGCAAGGCTTATTGGTTGAATGGATCGCGGGTGAGACGTTGTACGAAGGACTCGAGCCGGATGATTTACTGAAGACGCTGATCTCGGTGCATTTGGTTAATACTGCGCGACTGCCGCTCCAACCGTTCAGTTATACGGCTCGAGTTGACCATTACTGGCTTCAGCTTGATGCGGTTCATAAGACTGAAACCTGCACTAAGATTTATCAAGAGTGGCGCGTGGCTCCAAGTATCCCAAGTGTAGGCCTGTCTTTGTGTCATTTTGATCTTGGTGGCTATAACCTTGTGAAGAATCAAGATGGGATTAAGATCATTGACTGGGAATACGCAGCGCTAGCAGACCCAAGGCTTGATCTTACGCTGACTATTGCTGTTGCCCGATTACCAGTTACAGAAGCTGTTAATAAGTACTGTCAGCTAAGAGGTATCCATGATCCCCAATCTTGGCTTGACGGAGTAGAAGCCTGGTTACCAAGAAGCCAAATGATGGCAATGCTGTGGTACTTACTTGCTCATCAGCTATGGGGCGATGACAGTTATCTGCGTGAAGCAGAGGCTCTTAGTCACACTTTATGTAGCTATGATCACGTTTAGGAAGTGAAAAATATAATTTCAGAGGTCTTCCCTTTAAAACCTTGTTTTTCGTGTTAGATTGATCAAAACGTACCAATATTCAATGGGGGAGGTACAATGATTATCTATCTACACGGCTTCGACTCAACAAGCCCGGGCAATCACGAAAAAATACTGCAGTTGCAATTCATTGATGATGACGTTCGTTTCATCAACTACAGTACTTTGCATCCAAAACACGATATGCAGCATTTGCTAAAAGAAGTGCATAAAGTGATAGAGCAATCCGATGATCCACATCCAATCATTTGTGGTGTAGGTTTGGGTGGTTTTTGGTCTGAGCGTATTGGTTTCTTATGTGGGATTAAGCAGGTGGTGTTCAACCCTAATCTGCACCCTGAGAACAACATGGTAGGCCGAATTGATCGCCCAGAAGAGTACGAAGACATCGCGACTAAGTGTGTCGCTCAGTATCGTATGAAGAACAAAGGACGCTGTTTAGTGGTGCTTTCTCGTGAAGATGAAATTCACGACAATACGAAAACAGCTTCTGCTCTAGAAGATTACTACGAAGTTGTCTGGGACGAAAAAGAGAGTCATAAGTTCAAAAAGATCTCTCAACACTTACAGGCAATGAAGGCGTTTAAAAACGCTTAAGGATTACCGTCATTTTATAAAACAGCACTCAATTGAGTGCTGTTTTTTTTATCCAAATTAGCAAGCGATGCCCGAAGGGTTCGAGCTGGGCACCCCGCAAAAAGCGTTTTACTCTTTGTTGAGGGAGATTTGCTTAGAATGACCAGGCTACTTCCCCCTTGCCGCGATTAAAACGCTTTTATATCGAACGAAATTTGACCGTGAAAAGGTCAATGTGCCCTAGTCATATAGATTTTATCGATGAGTTTGCGCAAACGTTAACTAATCAGTCACGAATCCTCATTGTGGGTAAGGATTTTTGTTGCGGTCATCTTTTTGCTATATATAATGTTCTAAAGCAAAATATTTTGATAAATGTCAAAAAAAATTGAGAGCGAGTGATAAAACTTGCCCATAATTTGTGCTCTGCCTCTCAGGTAGACACCTTTTTCATCCTCGTGAGCAAAGTGACAAACCAATGTTTGTTGCTTGTAATCCCTCTAACTACTCAGTGAGCTGTTGTTACTTATTATCACAGTCATCAAATGAGCCGCAGCCTTTGGAATTGAGGCCGAGTAGATACATAGAATTTATCGGTTGGAGTAATCGAGCCGAACCCCATTTATTCATTTTGTAGAGGATTGTCATTGTGACAAAAATTATCGTAGTAGGCGGCGGTGCTGGTGGTTTAGAACTAGCAACTAAGCTAGGCCGCACTTTAGGTCGTAAGAAACGTGCCCAGATTACTCTGGTAGACCGTAAAGCAAGCCACCTATGGAAACCATTGCTTCATGAAGTAGCCACTGGCTCATTGGATGAAGGTGTTGACGCGCTAAGCTACCGCGCACACGCGAAAAACCATTGCTTTGATTTCCAAATGGGCAGCCTGAACGATATCGATCGTGAACGTAAAGTGATTGCGTTGAGCGAGTTGACTGATGAGCACGGTGAGTTACTGATGCCAAGCCGCGAACTTGAATACGACATTCTTGTGATGGCGTTAGGTTCAACGTCAAACGACTTCAATACCCCAGGTGTTCGTGACAACTGTATTTTCCTTGATAGCCCAGAGCAAGCACACCGTTTCCGTACAG
The DNA here is from genome assembly GCF_041439035.1 of Vibrio sp. 1F263. Lineage (NCBI taxonomy): Bacteria > Pseudomonadati > Pseudomonadota > Gammaproteobacteria > Vibrionales > Vibrionaceae > Vibrio > Vibrio sp. 1F263. The sequence goes on from NZ_JBGONI010000008.1 coordinate 107,613, forward strand.
AAATGAACAACCAGTTCTTAAAGCTGCACGCTAAGAATGGTCAAGGTACGGTAGACATTGCGATTGTTGGTGCGGGTGCTACTGGTGTTGAACTGTCTGCTGAGCTTCACAACGCTGTGAAAGAGCTTCGTACATACGGTTTTGGCGACCTAGATTCAAGCAAGCTGAACGTTAACCTTGTTGAAGCGGGTGAGCGTATTCTTCCAGCTCTACCTCCTCGTATTTCCAGCGCAGCACATTCTGAGCTAACTAAGCTTGGCGTCAACGTGCGTACAACGACAATGGTTACACAAGCTGACGCTGACGGTCTAACGACCAAAGATGGTGAGAAGATCCCAGCACAGATCATGGTATGGGCTGCTGGTATTAAAGCGCCAGATTTCATGAAAGACATCGGTGGTCTTGAGACGAACCGTATCAACCAGTTGGTTGTCAAAAACACGCTGCAAACTACGCTTGATGACAACATCTTTGCTATCGGTGATTTGGCGCAATGTACACAAGCGGATGGTTCGTTTGTTCCACCACGTGCGCAAGCGGCTCACCAAATGGCAAGCTGCGCATTTAGCAACATCATCGCTAAGCTGAACGGCCGTGACCTGAAAGACTACATCTACAAAGATAAAGGCTCACTGGTTTCACTAAGCCGTTTCTCTACAGTAGGTAGCTTGATGGGTAACCTGACTAAAGGTTCGATGATGGTTGAGGGACGTATTGCTCGTGTGGTTTACATCTCTTTGTACCGAATGCACCAGATGGCACTTCACGGCTTAATCAAAACATCGCTGATGATGTTGGTGGGTCGTATTAACCGTGTCCTTCGTCCAAACCTAAAGCTTCACTAATCAGGTAAGCCTTCTAAGGTCATTACGCTGATAATAAAAAAGAGCTCTTCGGAGCTCTTTTTCGATCGTGTCGAGTACGTGTTATTTCGGATTGTTACTCTATTAAGCGATTAAGATAATGGAGGTAACACAGAATAAACCACGCCATCTTTCGGTTTACCGTTAAAGATAAAGCGATTCTTTGCAATGGCTTCACGTTCAGCGCCACATTTCTCGATCAGCTTTTGGCTGGGTAGGTTCTCTGTATCGCAGACAATCTCCAAACGCGTCAACTTGAGCATTGCGAAGCAAAATTCAAATAAGGCAATCATCGCTTCCTTGGCTATCCCTTTTCTTTGAAATTCATCACCTACCCAATAACCTAAACTTGCCATGTTAAAGGTGTGGTAAAGCTCATTTATGGCCACCATGCCGACTAACTTTTCGCTTTTTCGTTCGAAGATACCAAAGCCAAACGCATCGGCTTTAACCCAGTTTAAGCGAGTCGCAAGAATGAATCTCTCGGCCTCGACGGTCGAAAACTCGTCGTGGCACCAGTCGAGCCATGGCAATAAACTCGGGGAGGATTTAACCAGCTGCGAAAACTCTTGAGCGTCTGAGGCTTCAATGATTTTTAGGTTGAGGTGTTGAGTATTTATCTGAAAGTCAGGGCTCATAAGAAATACCGAATTACATGTAAGTACTGAACAAAGGATTCAGTGCAGAATAAAGATAGATAGCACTTAATAAAACGCCCTCACTAGGAGGGCGGATTGAATTATTTATATAATTATAGCCGAATCGGCAAGTAACTTACTGCGCCACGCGTCGAACTTGAATAACCATTCCAAGAAGTGGGTGGTCAAGGTAGTGAGTTTCTGTACTGCGCATACGACGTTTTTGGTCCATGCGGTAGCTCTTAAGAAACTCTTGGACTTCAACCGTCGGAGAAATCTCCGTTAGATTACCCACTTGCACGTTACTTTCTGCACCACTTACAGGTGAATCTAGCTCGATTTGTTGCTCTTGTAGAGTCACTTCACGAACGCTCGGCGCTTTTAAATCCAATGTCGTTTCAGCATATAGATAGTGCTGAACGTAGATTTGCAGCTTGCCGTCTAACTCGTAAAGCGGCTTGTCGATAGTCTCTTCTTGAAAACCATTCGGATTTGATGCAGTTACTGCACCTTTCTCAGAACCGTCGGCATTAAACTGTTTAGAGAAGTCTTTACCGGCTTGAATATGGAAAACCGGTGCCGAGCTTTTGCCTTGGTCGCCTTGACGCCAAGCGGTATGCATCAGAACTTCAAAGCCTGCGTGTTTGCGTAGCTTATCTTTCTGAGGTGTTAACTTGTATTCCGAGTAAGGCAGCATCTGCACGCCTTTCTTCGCTCGGTATTGGGTATCTTGAAATGAACCTACGCGCTCAAGTGAAATCTGAGGCTGTGTGTTTGGCCAAGATTCATTCACTTTTTCTGCATCAACAGCACGCTTAAAAATGATCACTTCTATATCAAATTGTCTCTGCGCCAAACTTGGCAGTGAGACGAACAATAGTAGCAGTGGGATCAGTCTTTTCATTTTTACTCCGTCTTCCAGCCGAACTACCGGCTGGATAATTTATATGTGCAAGTGGATTGGGTCTTATGCCGAAGGCAGCAAGTTCTGTCTGAATTCACCCAATAAATCACTAACAAATTGAATTCGTTTCCGTCTGTCGACCAATGGTATCGTAAACTTGAACTTTGTTGGTCCTTCCATTGAAAACTTTTGCGGTTGAGATTGCAACAGTTTAACAAGGTAGGTCGGGTTTATGTCAGCATCCGGGTAGAATTCTAAGAATCCACCTTTATCATGAGCCTCAATTTTCTTCGCTTTGATAGACGCCGCGGCTAATTTTAGCTCTGAAACTGACAACAAGTTCTTGGTAGCATCCGGCAGAAGGCCGAAGCGATCAATCAGCTCGACTTTCAACTCTGCCAATTCGTCGGTGTCACTCACACTCGCAATACGCTTATAAGTAGACAAACGTGTATTGATGTCTGGGATGTAGTCATCAGGCAATAGCGCAGGCAGGCGCATCTCAATTTCAGTTTGTTCACGCAGTAGGTCATCAAGCGATGGCTCTCGCCCCTCTTTCAATGCTTCAACTGCTTGTTCAAGCATCTCCATGTACAAGGTGAAACCAACCGATTGAATTTGACCACTCTGTTCATCACCTAACAGCTCACCCGCGCCACGAATCTCTAAGTCATGGGTTGCTAGTGTAAAGCCTGCACCTAAGTCTTCAAGTGAAGCTATGGCATCTAATCGCTTAACCGCATCTTTGGTCATTGCTTTCGGGGGAGGTGTTAGCAGATAGGCATAGGCTTGGTGGTGAGATCGACCCACACGCCCACGCAATTGGTGCAACTGTGCTAAACCAAGGTTATCGGCTCTGTCCATTAAGATGGTATTAGCTGTTGGTACGTCGATACCGGTTTCGATGATGGTTGTACACACTAGCAAGTTAAAACGCTGGTGGTAGAAATCATTCATGATTCGTTCTAGTTCGCGCTCTCGCATCTGGCCATGAGCCACGGTGACACGCGCTTCTGGAATCAGTTTCTGTAGTGACTCAGCCGTCTTTTCAATCGTGTCGACTTGGTTGTGTAAGAAGTAAACTTGACCACCACGCATGATTTCACGAAGTACCGCTTCTCTGACGATCGCGTCATCACTCTCACGGACAAAGGTCTTTATTGCTAAGCGTCGTGCTGGTGGTGTTGCGATGATTGACAAGTCACGCATGCCGCTCATTGCCATGTTCAATGTACGTGGAATTGGCGTCGCGGTGAGCGTTAGGATATCGACATCCGCACGCATTGCTTTCACTTTTTCTTTCTGACGCACACCAAAGCGGTGTTCTTCATCGACAACCAACAGGCCAAGGTCTTTAAACTGAAGGTCACTTGAAAGTAACTTGTGAGTACCCACCAAGATATCGACCTTACCGTCGGCGACATCTTTCATGATCGATTTCTGTTCTTTGGCTGATTTGAATCGAGACAGAACCTCAACACGAATCGGCAAGTTGGCGAAACGGTCGCGGAAGTTTTCAAAGTGTTGCTGAGCAAGCAGGGTAGTAGGAACTAACACGGCCACTTGTTTACTGTTATCGGTACACACGAACGCGGCACGCATTGCGACTTCTGTTTTACCAAAACCAACATCACCACACACCAAGCGGTCCATGGCTTTTGCTTGGCACATATCAGACATTACCGCATTAATTGCCATCGCTTGGTCATCGGTTTCTTCAAACGGGAAGCCAGATTTGAAGGTTGCGTACTGACCACGATCGAGCACAAATTTGTAACCCGGCTTAAGCTCACGCTTGGCGTAAACATCGAGCAGTTCGGCTGCGACGTCACGGACTTTCTCTGCGGCGCGCTTACGAGCTTTCTGCCATGCTTCACCGCCAAGTTTATGTAGCGGTGCAGAATCTTCAGCACCACCAGAGTAGCGACCAATTAAGTTCAGAGATGCAACTGGTACGTAGAGCTTGGCATCGTTTTGATACTCAAGTGTTACGTATTCGGTTTTCATACCACCCGCTTCTAGGGTCTGCAGGCCTATGTAGCGACCAATACCGTGGTCAATGTGAACAACTGGTTGGCCCGGTTTAAGTTCCGCTAAGTGACGGATTACGGTGTCGCTGTTTACGCTTTTCTTATCTTTTTTTCGACGCTGAACAACGCGATCACCCAATAGATCACTTTCACAGATAAGGGCGATGTTTTGCTCTTCGTGGATAAAGCCATGCTCAGCAGAACCTAGGATCAGGGTGAACTTATCTTTACCTTTAATTGCCGCGTCGAGGTTTTCAACTTCGCTTGGACGAACTTTGATGCCTCGAAGCAATTCACTTAGAGCTTCACGGCGGCCTTCAGACTCAACCGAAAAAACAACCTTGCCATCGAAGGCTTCAGTGAACTTTCTTAAGTTAGACAACGGTTCTTTATTCTGATGTTGAACGCTGAGATCAGGCAGAGGCATAACCGGAAGGTTTGTACGCCCAGCTTTTTCTTCAATCGTGTCTAAGCTTAGGTTGACCTGTGGCTTCTGTTTGAAGTGTGCGAACAGCTCGTCTTTCTTCAACCAAAGTTGCTCAGGTGTCAGCAGCGGTCGTAACGGGTCAACACCGCGTTGCTCGTATCGGTGAGAAACGTCGGTTAGGAACGAATCTACTGCAGTCTCGACATCACCTAGAATCAGGAGTTGTGCTTCATCGGCAACATAATCAAACAAGGTTTCGGTGTGCTCGAAGAACAGCGGTTGCCAATACTCAATACCAGCAGGCCACGTGCCTTTAGAAACCTGCATATAAACCGATTCTGGTTCACGGCGCGCATCAAACTGTTGGCGCCAACGAATACGGAAATCTTCAATTGCTGTTTCCGAGGTTGGGAATTCGTGAGCAGGCAGCAGTCGAATCTCAGAGATGTCTTCGATAGAGCGCTGGTTTTCAGGGTCGAAAGTACGGATGGTGTCGATCTCGTCATCGAAGAAGTCGATACGATATGGGTCTTTGCTACCCATTGGGAACAGGTCGAGAATGGAACCACGGCTTGCGTATTCACCTGGGCCAAACACTTGGTCAACATAGCGATAGCCCGACTTTTCGAGTTGCAGACGTAATTTCTCTAGTGAATAGAGATCGCCTGTTTTCACCATTAACGTGTGTTGTAGTAAGAAGTCGCGCGGTGACTGGCGTTGCAATAACGTGCTGATCGGAACGATCGTGATGCCATCTTTTAGCGTTGGCAGTGCGTAAAGGCGTGCGATACGATCGGAGATGATCTCTTGGTGCGGCGAGAAGCTATCGTATGGCAGCGTTTCCCAGTCAGGAAATAACGCAACTTCATGTGCCGTAAACTGTTCAATTTCAGATTGAAGCTTGAGTGCGATCTGAGGATCTGGCACTGCAAGTAAAGTATGGCTGTTATGCTGCTCCGCTAGTTTAGCGATAGTAAGCGCGAGAGATGAACCAACTAGGTTGCCGATGTGCTTTTTGTCACCGGCACCTTTGAGCTTAGGTAGTGTGAAAATGGATTGTTTTGTCATGTCTATTTACTTGTTATCTCGTTCTAGAGAGCGTTGACGTAAGAGCTTTTGTTGTTGATGGAGCGCAGCCTTGATCAACAAGTCTTGGTCAGTATCACGAAGATGAGCATATTTGAATTTGATTTCGAAGCCTGAATCTTTAGGTTCGCTAGCGAAGACCTCCGCGTAGCAATAGATAGCGGCGGCAGGGTGCTCGATAAAGAGCTTGGCTTTAACTAAGCGACCCGCTTCGATATCTGTTTTGGAAAAACACGAGAACTGACTCGCGCCAAATGAATACGTGTGGGTACGAAATTGTTCATCATCTTGTTGCGATAACATAAAGCTCAACAAGAGGTTTAATTTAGAGTTCTGTGCATCCAATAAACTGATGACATTCTTCAAGTCGCTGTTTTTCAGTTCGTTGCGAGCACTGTCAGCTAATAGATCCAATTGGCTAAATTCACTTGCCACTACAAAAGGGGCAGGGATCTCTGATTCGAACTGAATCTGAGAAGGTAAAGCGAAGTTACTGTCCATTGGCTCAATATTGGCGGTAAGGCTGTGGTGAACGGTAAAAAACTCTTGTTCTGTCATGCGTTAGTTCCTTGAAGTGATCTATTGATTATCGCTATGTGGCCGCAGTAATCAAGGTCAGTTAATTGAAAGTCTCAAATAGTTGTTTGAAAGTTAGCTATTTGACAAGGTTCTGTTTTTCAAGCCTAACTAATTGAGTTAATTCACTCTATATTTTCAATTAACCCCTACACAGTAACGGCAATACCCGTTACATTAACCCGCATCTCCTTTAGATGGTTCAAAGTATGTTTCATCCTATTTCATTGTTTGTTGGCCTGCGTTATTTGAAAGGCCGTTCAGGTGATCGCTTTAGCCGTTTTGTTTCTTATATGTCGACAGCCGGAATTACCATTGGTGTGCTGTCTCTGGTTACTGTTTTATCGGTAATGAATGGATTCGAAGCGCAGTTAAAAGACCGAATTCTTGGTGTCCTTCCTCAAGCCGTCGTTTACGAGCAAGGAGGCACAACGTCACTTTCTGCTCAAGCACCTAGCTTTGCGGAGCAAATGTCGCTCAATGACCACGTAGAACCTATTGTTCGTAGTGAAGCGGTGATCCAAAGTCCTGCTCAGTTATCTGCGGGCTTGTTAATTGGTATTGAGCCAAATTCAGATGACCCTCTTCAGAATCATTTAATTGCTGGCAGACTGTCTTCACTCAAGGCTGGTCAGTATCAGCTTTTCCTTGGTCATACATTAGCAAGAAACTTGAAAGTGTCTATGGGCGACAAAGTTCGCTTAATGGTGACCAGTGCCAGCCAATACACGCCGTTAGGACGTATTCCAAGCCAGCGAAATTTTACCGTAGCTGGCATTTTTAACACGGGTTCGGATATCGATGCTCAATTGATGGTTACCGACATCAAAGACGCAGGGCGTTTGATGCGCTATAAATCAGACACCATTTCAGGCTGGCGACTGTTTTTTGATGACCCATTTGAAGTGGCAGAACTATCAAACCAACCGCTACCGGAAGGTTGGGTGTGGAGCGATTGGCGAGACCAACGTGGCGAGCTATTCCAAGCCGTTCGAATGGAAAAAAACATGATGGGTTTGATGCTTGGGCTGATCATTGGTGTTGCTGCGTTTAACATTATTTCTGCGCTTATTATGGTGGTGATGGAGAAACAGTCCGAAGTCGCCATCTTAAAAACCCAAGGTATGCGTGATGGTCAAGTCATGGGGATCTTTATGGTTCAAGGTGCAAGTAGTGGTGTGATCGGCGCATTATCTGGTGGCATCCTGGGCGTGATTTTAGCTTCGAACCTCAATACTATTTTAGAGGCGATGGGTGTTGCTCTGTTTTCATTTGGTGGACAGTTGCCAATTTTAATTAACCCAATTCAAATCGCCGTTGTTGTGGTTCTGGCTATTGCACTTAGCTTGATTGCCACTGTCTTCCCTTCTTATCGTGCATCGTCTGTGAAACCTGCTGAGGCCCTTCGTTATGAGTAATTTCCTTCAATGTAATGATATCCGTAAAACGTACCGTGAAGGCTCGTTAGATACTGAGGTTCTCAAGGGCGTCAGCTTCGAAATAGAAAAGGGTGAGCTAGTAGCAATCATTGGTACCTCCGGTTCAGGTAAAAGTACGCTATTGCATATTTTAGGGGCGTTGGATGATGCTTCTGATGGTAGTGTCAGCTTTCTCGGACAAGACTTAGCGTCTTTGAGTTCGAATAAGCAGGCTAAGCTTCGCAACCAGCATCTTGGCTTTGTTTATCAATTCCATCATCTTCTTTCTGATTTCTCAGCGTTAGAAAACGTAGCAATGCCGTTGTTGATAGGTGGAGAGAAGCCAGCGAAAGCTAAACAAGAAGCACAGTTGCTACTTGATAAAGTGGGGCTAAGTCATCGTGTTGACCACCGACCTTCAGAACTTTCAGGTGGTGAGAGGCAACGAGTGGCAATTGCTCGTGCATTGGTGAACAAGCCTGCGCTAGTGTTGGCGGATGAGCCGACTGGTAACCTAGACCACAACACAGCACTTTCTATTTACGACTTAATGCGCGAACTGAACCGTGAGTACGATACTGCCTTTTTGGTTGTGACTCACGATGGTGAACTTGCCGGTAAGATGGATCGTCAACTTCACATGCAAGATGGCTTACTGGTCAACGTAGAAAAAGAGGAGAGCTAAGTGTTTTCTTCTTTATCTCTATTGATAGGTGGCCGATTTAGCCGGGCGAAACAACGAGACAAAATGGTGTCGTTCATCTCCTTGTCTTCGACAATTGGTATTGCTGTTGGTGTCGCGGTAATCATCATTGGTTTGTCGGCCATGAATGGTTTTGAGCGAGAGCTTCAATCACGAGTGCTTTCTGTCATTCCTCATGGTGAGTTTGAGGGCGTGAATAAACCAGTAACTCGCTGGGAGCACGTGATTGAGGAGTCGGTAAAGCACGATAAAGTCGTTGCTGCAGCCCCTTATGTGAAAATTACCGCGCTTGCCGAAAAAGGCAAAGAGCTGAAAGCAATTGAAGTTCGCGGTGTTGATCCACAACTTGAGCAACAAGTATCGAGCCTATCGAGTTTTATCGATAAGCAAGCCTGGAGCGATTTTAAAGCAGGGCAACAACAGATTATCTTGGGCTCTGGTGTGGCTAATGTACTCGGCGCGAAAGTGGGTGATTACTTAACTCTGATGATCCCAACGGTGAATGGGTCAGTGAAAGTTCAAGCACCTAAACGTGTTCGAGTCAAAGTCGTTGGCTTGTTGACGCTTAATGGCCAAATAGACCACAGCTTGGCTCTAATCCCGATTGGCGATGCGCAAGTTTACGCTAACTTAGGCGAGGCAGTGACAGGGGTTTCTTTAAAAGTGACCGATGTTCTGAATGCAAACTCAATTGTACGTGAAGTTGGCAATCAGCTTGATGTGTACGTGTATCTACGAAGCTGGCAACAGAAGTTTGGTTTCCTGTATCGAGATATCCAGTTGGTTCGCACCATCATGTACCTAGTGATGGTACTGGTTATTGGCGTGGCTTGTTTCAATATTGTCTCGACGCTAATGATGGCAGTAAAAGACAGAGCATCAGAGATCGCGATTTTAAGAACCATGGGCGCATCGGACGGCCTTGTGAAACGCATTTTCGTTTGGCAGGGCGTATTCTCAGGCGTGTTAGGTAGTTTGGTGGGCAGTGCAATAGGTGTGTTAGTCGCGCTTAATCTCACGACACTTATCAAAGGGCTTGAAAAGTTGGTCGATCACCAGTTCTTGTCCGGTGATATCTACTTTGTCGACTTCTTGCCTTCGCAACTCGATATGACGGATGTTGTTGTAGTTTCTGGTACTGCTATTGTTCTGAGCTTACTTGCTACGTGGTACCCAGCATCACGAGCAGCCAAGTTAAACCCTGCCTCGGTGCTTAGCTCGAAGTAATGCGCTGAGTAATACGTCATGTAGCATGATAGACAAATGGCATACACAAAAAAGGATCCCTGATGGGATCCTTTTTTTTGAATTCAATCTGCATTCTTTACGACTGTGGTTACATCCCAATATTGCAGAGTTCTGTGGTCCATCTGACTTTAACTTGTGTGCGGTTTAAGTGAAGCGCATACAAAGATAGATTGAACGACAAGGAAAAGTTGTCAGTACCTTGCTTGACGCTTCTTCCAACTTCTTACTACTGAGTAACGCCATAACCCACGAATACCAAAGTAGCCAATCATTGCTGAAACCACGCCACAAATCAGGCAACCCAGTAAGAAAGGAGGCCCGATCGTATTCATTTGCGCCAAGATGAAGTCCCAAGACAATTCGAAATGGAAGGCTTGAGGTGGTACATGCATAACAAACGCCCCAACTTTATAAGCAAAGTAGAAGAGAACGGGCATAGTGACCGGGTTACTGATCCAAACAAGTGCGACAGCCAAAGGTAGGTTAACGCCACATGCGACAGCAAGGCCTGCAGACATAATCATTTGGCTTGGTAGAGGGACAAACGCCATGAATAACCCAACAGCGAATGCGCCAGCCGCAGAGCGACGATTAAGGCACCATAAGTTGGGGTTGTACAAAACATTGCCAAAAACTTTCAATGCTTTCTGACGCTTGATTAGCTCATGGTCAGGCATAAATCGTTTGATAAACTTTCTTGGCATAGGAGGAAGCTACTCTCTTGTTTAACACTTGGTTCTTGATTTCATTTGCTGCGACAGTTGTGTCTGCCAGCTTCTGGCCTGTGATGCCTCATTGGGTTTGGGCACCATTGATGCTGTTGTTACTACTAGCATCAACAAAGTATAGCGTTTTCCGGAGTGCAAGAGGTCTAGCAACAGCATTGATACTAGTTATCTGCCTAGGGAATGTAATTGAAATACAAACGAGTCGCTTATTTCAATCAGGGCAGAATACTACCATAAATGCTTCGGTTGTTAGCCTTTTTAGTGAAAATAGCCACGGTTTTGAAAGCGTAATAGTAGCTAGATCAATTGGCGGCGAAAAATTAATCTTTCCTCAATTAATAAAATTACGTTTGTTTACTCCTTTTAAGTTAACACTCGGAGATGATGTCAATTTATCTGTGTATATAAAGCCTGTATGGGGCAAACTCAATGAAGCAGGCTTTGATTTAGAAAAGTATCTGTTTAGCGCAGGTGTGGTTGCCAATGCAATTTACAGATCTAATACAAAGTATCGCATTCATACCAATAGCAACTTACGGTCCTATTGGTTTGAAAACAGTCTTGAAAGGTTAAGTCAACTGGCAAATCAAGACCTCATTATGGCTTTGAGTTTTGGTTATCGAGACCTTATTCACTCTCAGCGTTGGGACTTACTTAAAAGCAGTGGTTTGATTCACTTGATGGCTATTTCGGGGCTGCATATTGGGATTGCCTTTGGTATCGGCTATCAAGTAGGAAAGGTATTCAGGTTACTATCATCTTCACTTCTTTGGTTGCCCACAATATTCGGAGTCGGCTTAGCCTATTTCTACAGTTGGTTTGCTGGGTTCACGCTGCCCACCTTGAGAGCTTTGGTGATGTGTATTATCGCCAGCTATTTCTTGTGGCGTGGGCAAAATATCAGTTTGTTTCGGTATGTCGCCTTAAGTCTGTGCGTGGTTCTGCTAACTTGGCCATTTTCAGCATTGTCGAGTAGCTTCTGGTTGTCTTTTGGTGCGTTAGGTGCCGTTCTTTACATTGCGTTAAATAGTCAGTCATCCGATTCAAACTCAACATTTATCGACCGAGCACTGCAGCTCTTCAAGATTCAGTTAATGCTGACATTCCTGATTGCTCCCTTTTCGATGCTGTTCTTTAATGGGGTCAGCTTAGTCTCTGTTTTCTACAACTTGCTCCTTTTACCTTGGGTGTCGATGGTGGTTATTCCACTATTGTTCCTGGCAATGTTCTTTAGCTTAATATTGGCGCCAGTATCAGGTGGCGTTGGCTTAACTACATTCAACAATGGTTTGTCTGAACAATTATGGATGTTGGTCGACTTATCGCTTGAGCCTCTCGTATTTAGTCTTCCTTTCTCTGAACGATTTTGGTTTCAAGTGGATAATCACACGATTGAGTTGTCTGTATTCCTCATCTTGTTTTTCGGTTTTGTCAGTCGATATTTCAAGCGAGCACTATCTATATTGATTATTACCGTGTTTGTACTGTGGTGGGAGTTCGGCAAGCCTCAACAAGACAAACTAACTATCGATATCTTGGATGTTGGTCACGGGTTGTCTTTGCTCTTAGAAAAGAACAATCAGATTGTTGTTTACGATCTTGGTAACGCATGGCCAGGAGGTTCCATTGTCGAATCCTTACTTATTCCTACTTTGAATCAGAGGGGAATTCATGAGTTGGAGGGTGTAATAGTGAGTCATTTCGATTCTGACCACGCTGGTGGCTATCCGTCGTTACTTGAAAATTACAACCCTAAGTGGGTAAGAGCCAGTCAGAATATCAGTCAACAAGGACAATCTACGATTCAAGAATCGTCAAATATTCGAGCATGTATTTTAGGAGAAGTATGGACTTGGCAAGGGGTTGCTTTTGAGGTCTTGTGGCCTCCCAAACAAGTGAAGAGGGCGTATAACCCACATTCGTGCGTGGTCAGGCTTTTTGACCCCGATCTAGAGTTCTCGATGTTACTTACTGGTGATATTGAATTGGTCAGTGAGTGGTTACTTGCACGCGAAGGCGAACGGCTTCGAAGTGACGTAATGCTTGTTCCTCATCATGGTAGCAATACGTCTTCGATCGCCAGTTTTATTGAGGCCGTTTCACCTCAGTTAGCGATCGCTTCTTTGGCCAAAGGCAATCAATGGGGGATGCCGAGTGAATCCGTTATTGAACGTTATCACGACGCAGGGAGTGCTTGGCTTGATACTGGAGAAAGCGGCCAAATAACCATCAGTATTGGTCAAGAAGGTTGGCAATATCATGAGATTAGAGAACAACAAGGCAGACAGTGGTATAGGCAGATGCTTCGTAAGGGAGTAGAATAGGAAGATTATTGTGAGAAAATTAAGCGATTCTATGTCAACACAAACAGATGAAACTACCTGGGTCACATTTAAAAGACTTTGGACTTATATTCGACTATATAAGGCCGGCCTTGGTGTTGCGGTTATTGCGCTTATTATAAATGCTGTCACTGATACCTACATGATTTCCTTACTAAAGCCGTTACTTGATGAAGGCTTTGGTAATGCAGAATCTGACTTTTTACGTACGCTCCCTCTCATTATCTTTGTCATGATGTTCGTTCGTGGCATCAGTGGCTTTGTTTCAACTTATTGTTTGAGCTGGGTTTCAGGCAATGTGGTCATGGAAATTCGACGTAAAATATTCAGCCATTTTATGCATATGCCAGTTTCTTTTTTTGATAAAGAGCAGACTGGTGCGCTGCTATCTCGAATTACTTACGATTCAGAGCAAGTCTCTGCGGCAACCAGTAAAGCACTAGTCAGTATTGTCCGTGAAGGCGCAAGTATTATTGGCCTGTTGACGCTGATGTTCTGGAATAGTTGGCAGTTGTCTTTGGTGTTGTTCGCTGTCGCCCCTCTTGTCGCGTGGGCAATCAGTATCGTATCGAAGCGATTCAGAAAGATCTCTAAGAACATGCAAACCAGTATGGGTCACGTCGCCTCTTCTGCAGAACAAATGCTGAAAGGACATAAAGTCGTTCTAACGTATGGCGGACAAGATCTAGAAAAACACCGCTTTGACCAAGTTAGTAACCAAATGCGCCAACAAAGCATGAAGCTAATCACTGCTCAAGCGGCCGCTAACCCAATTATTCAGATGATTGCATCACTTGCAATCGTAGTTGTTCTATTTCTTGCTAGTGTTGATTCAATTAAAGCAGAGCTTACTCCTGGTACGTTCACTGTTGTGTTCTCGGCGATGTTTGGTTTACTACGCCCACTAAAAGCTCTGACTAACGTAACGTCTGAATTCCAACGTGGTATGGCAGCGAGTACGACCCTATTTGGTTTGATGGATCTAGATACGGAACAAAATAAAGGTACGTTGAAGCCTGAAACCGTAGCGGGTGAAGTTGAAGTAAAAGATGTGACATTTACTTACCAAGGAGCAGAGAAAGCAGCGCTTGATAAGGTCAGTTTTAATATACCGAAAGGCAAGACAGTCGCACTTGTCGGCCGTTCAGGTTCGGGTAAGAGTACCATTGCGAACCTGTTTACTCGCTTTTATGACGTAGACTCTGGCTCTATTGAGCTTGATGGTCACGACATTCGTGATTATGAATTAAGAAATCTACGTGAGCACTTCGCTCTTGTTTCCCAGAATGTGCACCTATTTAACGATACGGTTGCGAACAACATCGCTTACGCAGCTGAAGAACAGTATTCACGTGAACAGATCGAACACGCGGCTAAACTTGCGCATGCAAGCGAGTTTATCGAAGGCATGGAAAATGGCATCGATACGGTTGTTGGCGAAAATGGCGCGAGCCTGTCTGGCGGTCAAAGACAGCGTATCGCGATTGCACGTGCTCTATTGAGAGATGCACCTGTTCTGATCCTTGATGAGGCGACATCTGCATTGGATACCGAGTCAGAAAGAGCGATTCAATCTGCGTTAGAAGAGCTGCAGAAAGACAAAACAGTACTTGTTATCGCACACCGACTATCTACTATCGAGCAAGCTGATGAGATTCTGGTGGTTGATGATGGGCATATTGTAGAAAGAGGTGCACATGCCGAGCTCATCGCCCTTGATGGCGCTTATGCACAACTACACCGAATTCAGTTCAGCGGATAAGATTAGGTCTTGTTGTGATCGAAAAAATTTGGTTTAACAATCACCCATTAAAATACTTTCTCTGGCCGCTATTGTGGCCATTGAGTCTGCTGTTCAAAATGATCAGCGGTCAACGTCGTGATGCTTATCTATCGGGGAAAAAAGAGACCTATCGCCCGCCTTTACCCGTGATTGTTGTTGGTAATATTACCGCTGGCGGCAATGGCAAAACACCGGTTGTGATTTGGTTGGTAGAGATGCTTCAGGCTCACGGCTTTAAGCCAGGTGTTGTTTCTCGAGGTTATGGGGCGAAAGCACCAAACTATCCGTTAGTGTTGGATGAAAACACGCCAGCAGAGCACTCTGGTGATGAGCCTCGTTTGATTCGTAAGCGAACTGGTGCGCCTGTAGCGGTTGACCCTGTGCGCGCAAACGCAGTAAAGGCTTTGCTGAGCGAAGGGGTTAATGTCATCATCACTGACGACGGCCTTCAGCATTATGCACTTGAACGCGATATTGAATTTGCTGTTATCGACGGTGCGAGACGCTTTGGTAGTGAGTGCCTAATTCCTTTGGGCCCATTAAGAGAGCCTATATCTCGTTTAGATGACGTAGACTTTTTGGTTAATAATGGCGGTAAAGCGCACGGGCGAGAGTTCTCGATGTCTTTGCTTCCAAGCCAAGCGGTTAACCTGAAGACGGGTCAGAAAAGGTCTGTGGCAGAATTACAGAAGCTGGTGGCTTTTGCTGGTATCGGTCACCCACCACGCTTTTTCAAAACATTGGAAAACCTTGATGGTGACGTGGTTTACACGCAGGGCTTCGCTGACCATCAAGATTTTGATAAAGATGAACTTCATGCCTTGGCAAAAAAAGGTATGAATATGATTATGACAGAAAAAGACGCTGTAAAATGCGAAGAATATGCGCAAGATAACTGGTGGTATCTTCCAGTTTCTGCGCAGTTTGATGAAGATTCGCAACAGCAAATTTTAAAAAGAATAAAAGAGGTTATGGAATACTATGGATCACCGTCTACTTGAGATCGTTGCTTGCCCTGTATGTAAAGGTAAACTAACTTTTGACAAGGATAAGCAAGAGCTTGTTTGTAAAATTGATCGCCTTGCTTACCCAATTAAAGAGGGTATTCCTGTTCTTTTGGAACCTGAAGCTCGCACCGTTTCAATGGATGAGGGTAAGTAATGTCTTATACGGTTGTTATACCTGCGAGATACCAATCGAGCCGTTTACCAGGGAAGCCACTGGCTGACATTGGTGGAAAGCCGATGATTCAATGGGTATACGAACAGTCAATGAAGGCGGGTGCCGATAACGTTATTATCGCTACCGACGACGCTCGAGTTGAAAAAGCGGCCAAAGCATTTGGCGCGACCGTTTGTATGACATCACCGAATCATGAATCAGGCACTGAGCGCCTCGCTGAAGTGATTGAAGTTATGAAGATTCCAGATGATCATATTATCGTGAATGTTCAAGGTGATGAGCCACTGATTCCACCTGCGATCATTAATCAGGTTGCGAATAACCTTGCGAACAGTACAGCGCCGATGGCAACACTCGGTGTGGAAATTACTCATGCTGACGAAGTGTTTAATCCTAACGCCGTAAAAGTTGTGACCGACAAAGATGGGTATGCCCTGTACTTTAGCCGAGCTACTATTCCTTGGGATCGTGATGCTTACGCGAACAATGGTACAGCTGCTGAATCTCCACTGCTTCGTCACATTGGCATTTACGCTTACCGTGCGGGTTTTATTAATACCTATATCAATTGGGAACCAAGTACCCTTGAGCGTATTGAGTGCCTAGAGCAGCTACGTGTACTCTGGTACGGTGAAAAAATCCATGTAGACGTTGCGGCAGAAGCACCTGCAGCTGGTGTTGATACGCCAGAAGACCTAGAAGCGGTTCGAGCTATTATTGGCTAAGCGTCTTTTAGCGACTACTTCTTTGCTCTACAAAAATGCAAAATCATGAGCCTTGCTTATCGCGAGGCTTTTTTATGCCTAAAGAGAAGCGGATGACAGCCTTATTTATCTAAGTTAACGGATATTGAGTTGGTTGCATGGGTTTCTGTAGCATCACCCCGGAATTATCTGAGATTTACCTCGCTCGACTTGCAAATTTTCTCTATAATATGCCGCCTATAAAGTAGTGGCGAATCGCTAGTACAGAATAAAACTTACGACAAAACGTGGAGTAAAAGATGCCTTCTCAAAGCCCAGTGATTACGGTTGATGGACCAAGTGGTGCAGGTAAAGGTACCCTGTGTATGTTACTAGCAGATAAGCTAGGCTTTCATCTTCTAGACTCAGGCGCGATCTATCGCGTATTGGCTTTAGCGGCAATTCACCATGGCGTGGATACTGAATCAGAAGATGCTTTAGTACCGCTTGCAACTCACTTAGATGTTCAGTTTATCGCTGAAGGTGAGCTAGTGAAGGTTATCTTAGAAGGCGAAGATGTGTCTGGTGAACTTCGTAAAGAAGAGACGGGCATGGCGGCTTCAAAAGTCGCTGCTTTACCTCGCGTTCGTGAAGCACTGTTACGTCGTCAACGTGCTTTTAGCGCAGCTCCTGGTTTAGTTGCAGACGGTCGTGACATGGGAACCGTTGTATTTGTTGAAGCTGAAGCGAAAATATTTTTAGATGCAAGTGCTGAAGAGCGCGCGAGTCGTCGCCTTAAACAGTTGCAACAGAAGGGGTTAGATGTTAAATTTGACGACCTTTTGAGCGAGATCCAAGAGCGAGACGATCGAGATCGTAATCGCCCAGTGGCGCCACTTCGCCCTGCAGAGGATGCTCTAGTGCTTGATTCCACCTCAATGAATATTGAGCAGGTAGTCGAAAAAGCACTACACTATATTGAATCGAAACTGGCTGGGTAATTTCGCCGAGCTAGTACGAACGTTGGTCGCAAGGATGATGACCGGCGAATTTATCAACCCCATGCGGTAGGATACCCATGGACGTTTAATTATTGAAGATTAAATAATGACTGAATCTTTTGCTCAACTCTTTGAAGAGTTTCTATCTGAAACTGAATTCCAACAAGGCAGCATCGTTAAAGGTACTGTAGTAGCTATCGAGAACGGTTACGTTCTTGTAGACGCTGGTCTTAAGTCTGAATCTGCTATCCCTGCTGAACAATTCAAGAACGCTGCTGGCGAACTTGAAGTTGAAGTTGGTGCTGAAGTAGACGTAGCTCTAGACGCTGTTGAAGATGGTTTCGGTGAAACTCAACTTTCTCGTGAGAAAGCTAAGCGTCACGAAGCTTGGATCGTACTTGAGAAAGCTTGTGAAGAAGCTGAAACTGTTGTTGGTATCATCAACGGTAAAGTTAAAGGCGGTTTCACTGTTGAACTTAACGGTATCCGTGCTTTCCTTCCAGGTTCTCTAGTAGACGTACGTCCTATCCGTGACACTGCTCACCTAGAAAACAAAGAGCTAGAGTTCAAAGTAATCAAGCTAGACCAGAAGCGTAACAACGTTGTTGTTTCTCGTCGTGCTGTTATCGAATCTGAAAACAGTGTTGAGCGTGACGAACTTCTTGAAACTCTACAAGAAGGTACTGAAGTTAAAGGTATCGTTAAGAACCTTACTGACTACGGTGCATTCGTTGATCTTGGCGGTGTTGACGGTCTTCTACATATCACAGATATGGCTTGGAAGCGCGTTAAGCACCCATCAGAGATCGTTAACGTTGGTGACGAAATCCTAGTTAAAGTTCTTAAGTTCGATCGTGAGCGCACTCGTGTTTCACTAGGTCTTAAGCAACTAGGCGAAGATCCATGGGTAGCAATCGCTAAGCGTTACCCAGAAGGTCACAAGCTTTCTGGTCGTGTTACAAACCTAACTGACTACGGCTGCTTCGTTGAAATCGAAGAAGGCGTTGAAGGTCTAGTACACGTTTCTGAAATGGATTGGACTAACAAGAACATCCACCCTTCTAAAGTTGTTAATGTTGGCGACGAAGTTGAGGTTATGGTTCTTGATATCGACGAAGAACGTCGTCGTATCTCTCTAGGTCTGAAACAGTGTAAAGCTAACCCATGGCAGTCATTTGCAGAAATGCAAGCTAAGGGCGACAAAGTTACTGGTAAGATCAAGTCTATCACTGACTTTGGTATCTTCATCGGTCTAGAAGGCGGTATCGACGGTCTTGTACACCTATCTGACATTTCTTGGAACGCTGCCGGCGAAGAAGCTGTACGTGAATACAAGAAAGGCGACGAAATCTCTGCTGTTGTTCTAGCAGTAGATGCAGAGCGTGAGCGTATTTCTCTTGGCGTTAAGCAAATGGAAAACGACCCGTTCAACGCATACGTTGCTGACAACAAGAAAGGTGTTCTTGTAAACGGTACTGTAACTGCAGTTGACGCTAAAGGCGCTACTATCGAGCTAATCGAAGGCGTTGAAGGCTACCTACGTGCTTCTGAAGTTTCTCGTGACCGTATCGAAGATGCATCTCTAATCCTAAGCGTTGGCGACAGCGTTGAAGCGAAGTTCACTGGTGTAGACCGTAAGAACCGCGTAATCAACCTATCTATCAAAGCTAAAGATGAAGCTGATGAGCAAGAAGCAATGGCTTCACTGAACAAGTCTGATGAAGGCGCGTTCGGTAACGCAATGGCAGACGCATTCAAAGCTGCTAAAGGCGAATAATAGCTTCTCATTAAGAGAATTATAGCTATCTAGCCAAGAAAGGAGCCGTAAGGCTCCTTTTTTTTTGCTTATTTTTCCTATAGGTCTATAATTTCTAAAAAGAAAACCAACGAGGGTAACTATGACTAAGTCTGAATTGATTGAAAGACTGTGCGCTGAGCAAACGCATCTTTCTGCAAAAGAAATTGAAGACGCTGTAAAAGACATTTTAGAGCACATGGCTTCAACACTAGAAAGTGGTGATCGAATCGAAATTCGCGGCTTTGGCAGCTTTTCTCTGCATTACCGTGAACCTCGTGTTGGACGTAATCCTAAAACTGGTGACAAGGTTGAGTTGGAAGGTAAATACGTTCCTCACTTCAAACCAGGTAAAGAGCTACGCGAACGAGTAAACTCAGGGTTGTAGGCTACTTATCGGAATTAAGAAAAGCGGCATACTATAATGTATGCCGCTTTTTTATGACCATAATATGGTGGTCTGATTAGTAATTTTCCTGCATAATCGTACAGCTAACTAATCAATGAGTGATGAACTATGAAAATTATAAAAATAGTCGCTGTTATCGCACTTTTCCTAATGGCACTGGCTTTAGGCTCTCAAAACCAAACAATTGTGAATTTCAATTATTTGCTAGCGCAAGGTGACTTCCACCTGTCAAGCTTGCTAGGTGTTGTATTCGTTTCAGGTTTTGCTCTTGCTTGGTTAGTCTTTGGAAATATGCACATGCGATCTCAACTAAAAATTCATCGCTTGAAGAAGCAACTCAATAAGCAATCAAAGCAGGTCGCTGCTGAAACTAAAGCTTAAAGGCCATATTTGATGTTAGAGTTACTGTTCTTACTTTTGCCCATCGCAGCCGCTTATGGTTGGTATATGGGTAATCGTAATGCTCAGCAAGAAAAACAAAAGCAATCACACCAGATCTCCCGCCAATACGTGACGGGTTTGAACCTATTACTGTCAGACCAATCTGACAAAGCGGTTGATCACTTCATTGAGTTACTTCAAGTAGACAATGAAACCATCGATACTCACTTGGCTTTGGGCAACTTGTTCCGCTCAAGAGGCGAAGTCGACCGCGCTATTCGTATTCACCAAAATCTTATCTCTCGGTCTGGGCTTACTCTCGATCAAAAAAACCTCGCATTGCAACAATTAGCTAAAGACTATACGGTCTCAGGCTTTCTTGATCGCGCAGAGAAAATTTTTGAACAGCTTGTAGAAGAGCCTGATCATAAAGAAGGCGCTTTACAGCAGTTGGTTGCCATTTATCAGCAAACGCGTGAGTGGAATAAAGCGATTCATTACGGGAATATCTTAGTTAAGCTGAGCAAGAAGAAAATGAAGACGCGTGCGATGGTTGCACACTTCTGGTGTGAGCTTGCGATGCAAGAACAAGCCGACGGCAACCGCCCTAAAGCGCTTCAGCACTTCAAGAAGGCCCTTTCAGAAGACCCTAAATGTGTTCGAGCCAGTATTGCTTTAGGAAAATTCTATTTAGCCAATGAAGATTATCACAAGACAATTACTTATTTAGAGTCAGTTCTCGAGCAAGATATCGACTTCATTAGTGAAGTCCTGCCAACGCTTGCTGAGTGTTACCACAAACTTGGACAAGAAGCGCAGTTGGTCGAGTTCCTTAAAGCGTGTATTCAGAAGAAAGCCGGTGTTTCCGCTGAGTTGATGCTGGCTCAACTCGTTGCCGACCATGAAGATGTTGGCTCTGCTCAAGAGCTACTGACAAAGCAGCTTGTTAAAAACCCAACCATGAAAGGTTTTTATCGATTAATTGATTATCACCTAGAGGAAGCGGAAGAAGGTAGAGCCAAAGACAGCTTAACAACGCTTCAATCTATGGTTGGTGAACAACTCAAGGTTAAGCCTCATTACCGATGCCGTCAGTGTGGTTTCTCAACTCACTCAATGTATTGGCACTGCCCTTCATGTAAGGGGTGGGGAACGATCAAGCCTATTCGTGGGCTTGATGGTGAATAGATTTGTGGTCATTTTAAGACCAAATTATTAATTGCAGCTTTCGGGCTGCATTTTTATGACTGTTATTTATGGCCTGATTGGTATAAATATTTTGTAGAAAGTTAACTGCGTTAGGAGATGAAATGAACGACCAAAAAATCATTGTAGCATTGGATTATGATAACCAAGCGGATGCGTTAGCCTTTGTCGATCGTATTGACCCAGCATCTTGCCGCCTAAAAGTTGGCAAAGAGATGTTTACTCTGTTTGGCCCTGAATTTGTTCGTGAATTACATAAACGTGGTTTCTCTGTGTTTTTGGACCTTAAGTTCCACGATATCCCGAACACATGTTCAAAGGCGGTACGTGCTGCCGCTGAGATGGGCGTGTGGATGGTGAACGTGCACGCGAGTGGTGGCGAGCGTATGATGACGGCTTCTCGTGAAATTTTGGAACCATATGGTAAAGATCGTCCATTGTTAATCGGTGTGACGGTACTAACCAGTATGGAGCAATCTGACTTAGCGGGTATCGGTCTGGATCTAGAGCCACAGCAACAAGTGATGCGCTTAGCGTCTTTGACTAAAAACTCAGGCCTAGACGGTGTTGTATGTTCTGCACAAGAGGCTTCTTTGCTCAAAGGTGCACTTGGTCAGGAGTTCAAACTAGTAACTCCAGGTATTCGTCCTGTAGGAGCTGATGTTGGTGACCAGAAGCGTATCATGACGCCTTCTAAGGCGATTGAGTCAGGTTCTGACTATCTTGTTATCGGTCGTCCAATTACTCAAGCAGCAGACCCTGCATCAGTACTTGCTGAAATCAACGGCACGCTAGCTTAAGCTTATCATTAAGTCGTAATTCCAATAAAGAAGGCCAGCAATTTGCTGGCCTTCTTATAGGTGTACTAAATACAGAATTGGTCTGGAGTAGACTTGTTCTAAACGGCTTAAACCGGAGCGCCACTATGAAACTTAAAGTCGCTGTCTTCTGAAGTGATAAGTTCTGCTTCAACTTGCGCAAAATGAGCAATACGCTCAGAGATATCTTTACCGGCGATTTGTTCTGCGAGTTCAAGATAGTCTTGATAGTGACGAGCTTCTGAACGAAGTAGAGATACGTAAAACTTTTCCATGTCTTCTTCTAAGAAAGGAGCCAGTTTAGCAAAGCGTTCACAAGAGCGAGCTTCAATAAATGCACCAATAATAAGCTTATCAACCAGAGCATCAGGTTCGTAAGTTTTAACTTGCTTGATTAAACCTTTAGCGTAGCGGCCCGCCTCGATCGGTTGATAAGTCACGCCTTTTTTTACCATCAATTCCATCACTTGGTAGAAGTGATGCAGCTCTTCTTTGATCAGCAATACCATTTTATCGATCAAGTCAGCACCGTAATTACAGCCTTCTTTCGCTGTAATTTGCTTTGATACATTACTTTTACCACGTAGAGACTCCAAGTCTCCAATACGACGGTAAGCAAATTGCTCGTAGGGCAAAATCCACTCATTCAGTTGCTTCGCGCTTTCTTTATCTACCGCATATTTACGGATAAGGAACAAAGCACTTTGAGCTGCTTTAAGTTCACAAAGCATGTGATCGCGTAGAATGATATGAAGGTTTTCAGGCTTCTTGGCTTCATCTATCCATGAATCTGGCGTTTCAGCTTTAAGAAAAGAGTGTATAGGGGCTAATAATTCTTGATACATGGTAAGGGCAAGTTTGTTGATAATGCGGGATTTTATCACAGCTTAAGAGATCCCCCTATACGGAGAAAGGAAATTCCACAGGTACAAAAAAGGCCGCTAATTTAAATAGAGCGGCCTTTAAGTGTTGAGTTAGAGCGTTACCATTTTTTCTTCTGACCGAATAGAGCATCCATGTCATCTTCACGCTCTTTCGATTCCATCTGCTGTAAATCTTCTGCGTTTTTATTTAGGCGCTTCTGATCAAGATCGTCAAGCATCTGTTGTAGTTTGTCTTTCGCTTGATTGGAGTATGCGTCGTTTTTAGTGGCTAATGCATCGATGCCTTTGCGCAACAGTTGAATCGCTGTGCCAGGCTGTCCACGAGATATCGAGTCATTTGCACGTTTGATAACATTCTCGATGTTGATGCGAATTTGGATTGTTTCTAAGCGAGCGTTTTCAACCACAAAAGCTTGAGTATTAAAACGTCCTTTATTGTGCTCGTTACGAACCGTGTCACGCAAGCGTTTAACTAGCTTAAGCATCATGATTGCTTGTTTGTCACTACTAGGCATGCGAAAAGCGGTGCTTTCGCCCCCTTGGTGGTTCTCTTTAAGCTGCGTGATTTGTTGCTTTACGCTTTCGATGCGTTGGGCAAGCTGCTTATTTTTAGGATCGAGTTCATACATATTAACTAATGCATCAAGAATTCGATTGTTTAAGCATATAAGAAGATCTTGGCTAAACGGCATGTGGTGAGCATTGCCAATTAACTCTTCTGTTCCATCTATAATGGTTAGATAACGAGAAGCTTCCTGTTTCTTCGTTGTTTCTACCTTAACTTTGTATTGAAGCATGATGTTGTAGCCTAAAACCAACACCAAAAGCACGGCTACCAAGGCGATTATTAAACCAATATTCATATATTTGTGTCTGCTTATTGTTTTCTATAGCTAACTAGAGAGGATACACGATTCCATTGTGTATAGGCACTTGTAAATTACAATTTTTGATTATCTCTTGTTGAGCGCAATCGGCAATCAAAATTTACTAACTAATGTGTGAGAATGAGGAGTGGCTTACAAAGCGTCAGTGATATTTTTATTTGTTACGCTTTAAAAGCTCGATATTTCTGTCATTTTAGTTCTCGAAGCGTTATAACTATTAATTATATTACACGAGACTATAACGCTCTATTTGCAAATAAGTTAGCGCAGAAATGAGTAAAGGATTACGAGGTTAGATATGAAGTTACAGCAACTGAAGTACATTGTTGAGGTTCTAAACCATAACCTAAATGTTTCAGCGACAGCAGAGAGTTTGTACACATCTCAGCCCGGCATAAGTAAACAGGTTAGATTACTTGAAGACGAGCTAGGCATTCAAATATTTGAGCGTAGCGGTAAGCATTTAACTCAGGTTACACAAGCCGGTGAGGATATTATTCGTATCTCTCAAGAGATTTTGGCTCGTGTTGAGAGTATTAAAGCGGTTGCGGGTGAGCACACTCATCCTGAGATGGGCACATTGAATATTTCAACCACTCATACTCAAGCTCGTTATGCACTCCCTGATGTGATTAAAGGTTTCACGGCGCGTTATCCAAAAGTGTCGCTTCACATGCATCAAGGCACGCCAAGCCAGATGTCAGAAGCGGTAGCTAAGGGTACAGCGAACTTTGCGATTGCAACGGAAGCGCTACACCTTTATCAAGATGCAATTATGCTGCCTTGTTATCATTGGAACCGTTCGATCGTGGTAACGAAAGATCACCCTCTTGCACAGAAACGAAATATCTCGATTGAAGATCTTGCCGCTTATTCTCTCGTGACTTATGTATTTGGTTTTACTGGCCGTTCCGAGCTGGATACAGCATTTAACAAAGTAGGCTTAACACCGCGTGTTGTGTTTACCGCGACGGATGCTGATGTGATTAAAACTTATGTTCGGATGGGAATCGGGGTGGGTGTAATTGCAAGCATGGCGATTGACCACGAGCAAGATACAGACTTGGTTGCTATTGACGCGAGCCACTTGTTTGGTGCGAGTACCACAAGTATTGGCTTTAGAAAGGGTACTTTCTTACGTTCTTACATGTTCGATTTCATGGAGCGTTTTGCACCGCACTTAACTCGCCCAGTAGTTGAGCAAGCTATTTCTTTGAAATCGAATGAAGAGATCGAAGAGATGTTTAAAGACATCGACTTACCCGTTCGCTAAGGGTCATAGTCTTACCTAGATTCTCAATTCGGCCTGTTTACAGGCCGTTTTCATTTAAGCTCATTTGTGGTTTTATTGCTGGTAGGTTGTCTTTATACAACCTCAATTTGTAACCTTCCTTTCCATTTAGGCCTCTTACCCCTACAATCATCGCACCATAGGGGGAAGCATGCATTCACGATTCAAAATACTCGATTCATTTTTGCTAGAGCACCAGATTTACTGGCGTTCAGAGCCTTTTCACCTATGCCAAACTCACGATCAGCCATGGACAGACGTGAACCTTCCACTTGTCGATTGGTTAGATGGTTTGAGTATTGAACGCATTCAAACGCTAAAAGAACAGCCTCAAGTTCTGATTTCGGAACTTATGCGTTTTCTCCCAGAGTTAGGGAATGCCAATCAACACATCCAGTTTGATAATTCGGCTTTAGTTGGGCTTGATCTTCCGCGCGGTACTGCCGATGGTATCCCCGGCAGAAAGCTGCAACAAATTGTCGCGATGGGAGAGGCTTCATTAAAAGAGCATCATGGTAAAGAGTGGCTTGAATGGTGTTCTGGCAAAGGCTTTCTCGGTCGAATCTTATCTCAGCAATCAGATCAAAAGGTCACTAGCTTTGAGTGGCAACAGTCACTGTGTGAAAGCGGGCAAAAGATTGCAGATGACCAGAAACTAGAGATGGACTTTGTTCAAGGTGACGCGTTTTCAAAAGATGCAGATCGGGTGTTTAACTCAAACCAACATGCTGTTGCTCTTCATGCTTGTGGTGACCTTCATGTCGAATTAGTGAAAAAATCTGTTTCACATGGGCTTCCTGCAGTCACCATTTCTCCATGTTGCTACCACCTTATTCGCGATGAAAGCTACCAAGCGATGTCATCCGTTGCGAAAAGCTCAGCATTAACGTTGAGCAAGAGCGACTTAAGAATCCCGCTTCAAGAAACTGTCACTGGTGGTGAAAGAGTAAAAAGACACCGTCAGTTAGAAATGAGTTACCGATTAGGCTTTAGCCAACTACTTAAGGGTGAGCTTGGTGTCGACGAGTACATTCCTGTACCAAGCATCAAGAAATCGGAGCTATCCGCAGGCTTTGAATCATTTTGTTGCTGGGCATCTGAAGTGAAAGATATATCGCTGGGTTCAGATATTGATTTTGACTCTTATTTAATTCAAGGCGAAGCGCTTTTCTGGGAAATGGAAAAGCTGAGTTTAGTTCAACAAGTCTTTAGAAGACCTTTAGAGGTATGGTTGGCCTTGGATCGTGCCATTTATCTGCAAGAACAGGGTTATCAAGCTTCGATTGAAGAGTTCTGCGAACGTAGTGTAACGCCAAGAAACCTATTGATTCATGGGGTTAAGATCGAGCGCTAGCGGTAAACAGCACTGGTACGTGTTTTGACGATCTAGCATCATGAATGCAAAATAAAGTTATAAATACAAAAAAATGATAAATACAAAAAAGCCAGCGCGACATAATGTCGTACTGGCTTTTTGTTTAATGTGTCTGAATTAACTGAACGCTTCAACGAGAAGGTTATTGCGTTCAGTTAGCCATTACATCATTAGTTAAACATCGCGATTGCTTCTGCAGGCGCTACGTATTCTAGGTCAAAGCTTTCTGCAACTTCTTTACAAGTCACTTTACCGTGGATTACGTTTAGACCTTCTAGGAAACCTTCATCAGATAGAAGTGCTTCGCGGTAACCTTTGTTCGCTAGCTTAACAATGTAAGGAAGTGTTGCATTGTTTAGTGCGTAAGTAGAAGTACGAGCAACGGCACCTGGCATGTTAGCAACACAGTAGTGAACTACGTCATCAACGATGTAAGTTGGATCGGCATGAGTTGTCGCGTGTGAAGTTTCGAAACAACCACCTTGGTCGATTGCAACGTCAACAACTGCTGAACCTGGCTTCATCTTAGCGATGTGATCTTTTGTAACAAGTTTAGGAGCGGCTGCGCCTGGGATTAGTACTGCACCAATCACTAGGTCTGCTTCTAGAACATGCTTCTCAATAGCGTCTTCAGTAGAATAAACCACTTTTGCGCGACCTTGGAATTCTTCATCAAGACGACGAAGCGTATCTACGTTGCGATCAAGAATGGTTACGTCTGCACGAAGGCCAACAGCCATACGTGCTGCGTTAGCACCAACAACACCGCCGCCAACAACAACAACTTTTGCTGGCTCAACACCTGGAACGCCGCCAAGAAGAAGACCACAACCACCGTTAGATTTCTCTAGTGTTTGTGCACCTGCTTGAATAGACATGCGACCAGCGACTTCAGACATTGGTGCTAATAGTGGCAAGCGACCCATATTATCTGTTACAGTCTCATAGGCTACGCAGACAGCTTTGCTCTTGATTAGCTCTTCCGTTTGTGGAAAATCTGGTGCAAGGTGTAAATAGGTAAATAATATTTGCCCTTCGCGAAGCATAGCTCGCTCGACAGCTTGAGGTTCTTTAACCTTTACAATCATTTCTGCTTTCGCGAAAACGTCAGCAGCAGTAGGAAGAATGGATGCGCCTACAGCGATGTAATCATCGTCTGAAAAACCGATACCATTACCGGCATTGGTTTCTACAAAAACTTGGTGGCCGTGTGAGATTAGTTCTCTCACGCTAGCTGGGGTCATACCAACGCGGTATTCGTGGTTCTTGATTTCCTTAGGTACGCCAATGATCATCCTGACTCCTCATTTTATTTTGGTTGTTTTATCTATGTGTAGGGTAATTCTGTCGAATTAATATCTAGTATAGATATGTTTAAGTAAAATTTGATACTGAATATTAAAAAGTTGTAGTATATTTTTTTGCAAGGAAGTAATAAGGTGGAATAAAAAATGGCAGACAATTATAAGAAGCCGTCCAAGGAACTAGATCGTATTGACCGCAACATTCTTAATGAGTTGCAAAAAGACGGTCGTATCTCAAACGTTGAACTCTCAAAACGAGTAGGACTTTCTCCAACTCCATGTCTTGAGCGTGTTCGTCGTTTAGAGCGTCAAGGTTACATTACTGGGTACACAGCATTGCTGAACCCACAGTACCTTGATGCTTCACTTTTAGTGTTTGTTGAAATTACGTTGAACCGTGGTGCGCCAGATGTGTTCGAACAATTCAACACCGCTGTGCAGAAACTGGATGACATCCAAGAGTGTCATTTAGTGTCGGGTGATTTTGACTATCTTCTAAAAACACGTGTATCTGATATGGGTGCTTACCGTAAGCTACTGGGTGATACGTTACTTCGTCTACCAGGCGTAAACGACACTCGAACTTACGTTGTAATGGAAGAAGTGAAACAAACCAATCAACTTGTGATTAAAACTCGTTAATCACAATTGGTGAAATGAAAGAAAGCGGACATTTGTTCCGCTTTCTTGCTTTCTGGAATTGGGTTTTTCTGTTTGATATGGTTAAATCAACAGTAGTTTCATTGAAACGAGCGGCTATTGCCGCTCGAGATGTTTTTATCCCGTTTAATTATTAAGTTGGTTTATGTTCAAGCAGAGCAGTAATAAAGTAGAAACAATCATTAAAACGAGTGAAGAGCCTCAGTCTCCTCGTTTAAGTGGTTCTCAACGTCTAAAAGAGTGCAGCCTAATTCTAGGTGTTCTCTTCTCTATTCTACTTGCCGTTGCGTTATTAACTTTTAGCCCTGCTGACCCATCATGGTCGCAAACGGCTTGGGGTGGTGATATTCAAAATGCAGGAGGCTACGTAGGTGCATGGTTGGCGGATACGCTTTTCTTTGTGTTTGGTTCTTTAGCTTATCCTTTACCTATCTTGGTGACGGTTGCTGCGTGGGTATTATTCCGTAAACGTAATGAAGATGAGCAGATCGATTTCATGCTGTGGGGTACTCGTTTACTTGGACTGACTGTCCTTATTCTTACTAGCTGTGGTTTAGCGGATATCAACTTCGATGATATTTGGTACTTTTCATCTGGCGGTGTAGTCGGTGATGTATTAACAAGTCTTGCGCTTCCAACGCTGAACGTTCTGGGCAGTACGTTGGTTCTTCTTTTCTTATGGGGAGCTGGCTTTACCCTATTAACGGGCATTTCTTGGTTAAGTATTGTTGAATGGTTAGGCGAGTGTGCAATCAAATTCTTTACGTCAGCCGTTAATAAGGCGCGCGGCCAAGATCAAGAGCTGCTTGAACCTCAGTTAACAGAATCGGCAGACCGCGATTTAATCGAAGAACGTCATCAAGAGCCGAGTTACCGTGATGTTCCTGCTTTAGAAGATAACAAAGAATCAAAAGAGCATGATCTACTAGATCCTGCGATGAGCTTCTCAGCGACCAATGAGTCTTCAGATAAGACTGAAGAGTCGTTGGACAATACAGCAACACCGAAGCGCCATTATAATATTCATATGCCAATAGAAGCGGCCGTTAAGCAAGATGCTTCTGTTCATGAACAACCTCAGGTTCAGCCTCAAGCTATAATTGAGCCAGAACAGTCGATCTCGGCAGTTCCTACTTACCAACAGCCAGAAGAGCCTTTGGAAGAGGGTGTTGAGCGCTCGAAGCAGTTGAATGCAACGATAGAGCAGCTAGAAAATGCAGCAATGTATGAAGATGATCTAGCGGCTCAAGAGCAAGTTGACGCACATGAATCTCAGGTTGCGTATCAACAATACATGCAAAACGAACAAGCGGAAGTTAGTCCAACTCATAGTGACTTTGATAGTGCTGAAACAGCAACGGATAGTTCCTCTGAAGTCGAGGGTGAACTCGGTGCAGAAGACGTTCAGCCTGAATCTTTATATGCTTCGCCAGTGGATGAAACAGAAGAAACAATCGAAGACGATTCTTCTGTGCAAGCATCTCCGTTTGATATGGCGGAAGAGCAAGATGAACAAGCTTCAGTGTTCCAACCTGTATCGATTGAAGATGTTAATACTGAGCAACAAGAGCCTTTCTCTGCCCAACAAGGTAATGCTGAGTTTGAGCAAACTAACGAACAAGCTCAAGAGCAGGCTGTTGAGCTTCCATGGGAAGAGGTCACGGAAGATGAGTCTGTGCACCAAGACCAAGATGTAGCAGCATTCCAAAATCTGGTATCTGAAGCGCAAGCGAATATGGCGGCGACACAAAACCCGTTCTTGGTACAGCAAGATGTGAATTTGCCCAAACCTGCCGAGCCATTGCCAACACTTGAGCTGTTGTTCCACCCTGAAAAACGTGAAACCTTTATTGACCGCGATGCACTAGAGGCGATTGCTCGTCTTGTAGAATCGAAGCTAGCGGACTACAAGATAAAGGCAGATGTGGTTGATATCTTCCCTGGCCCTGTCATCACTCGATTCGAACTCGATCTGGCTCCTGGCGTGAAAGTGAGCCGTATTTCTGGTCTTTCTATGGACTTAGCGCGTTCACTTTCTGCATTGGCAGTACGTGTCGTAGAGGTAATACCGGGTAAACCTTATGTTGGTTTGGAATTGCCGAATATGAGCCGTCAAACCGTATTCTTCTCCGATGTGGTAGGTAGCCCTCAGTTCCAAGAAGCGACGTCACCAACGACCGTTGTTCTAGGACAAGATATTGCAGGTGAAGCGGTTATTGCTGATTTATCGAAGATGCCACACGTACTGGTTGCAGGTACCACCGGTTCTGGTAAGTCGGTGGGTGTGAACGTGATGATCTTGAGTATGCTTTACAAGGCATCGCCTGAAGACGTTCGTTTCATCATGATTGACCCGAAAATGTTGGAATTGTCTATCTATGAAGGTATTCCACATCTATTGTCTGAAGTCGTTACCGACATGAAAGATGCGTCTAACGCCCTTCGTTGGTGTGTTGGCGAAATGGAACGTCGTTATAAACTGATGTCGGCACTCGGTGTTCGTAACATTAAAGGCTACAACGACAAATTGAAGATGGCTGCGGAAGCGGGTCACCCAATTCATGATCCTCTGTGGAAACCGGGCGACAGCATGGACCCTGAAGCACCATTATTGGAAAAACTGCCTTACATCGTAGTTGTCGTCGATGAATTCGCCGATTTAATCATGGTAGTGGGTAAGAAAGTTGAAGAATTGATTGCTCGTTTGGCACAAAAAGCACGTGCGGCGGGTGTTCACTTGATCCTAGCGACTCAGCGCCCGTCAGTGGATGTTATTACGGGTCTTATTAAAGCCAATATCCCGACACGTGTAGCCTTTACTGTATCAACCAAAACGGACTCTCGAACGATTCTTGACCAAGGTGGTGCAGAATCATTATTGGGTATGGGTGATATGTTGTACTTGCCACCGGGTTCAAGCCACACAACTCGTGTACACGGCGCATTTGCATCTGATGATGATGTACATGCGGTCGTGAATAACTGGAAAGCACGCGGTAAGCCAAACTATATTGAAGAGATTACTAACGGCGACCAAACCCCAGAAACACTGTTACCAGGTGAGAAAATGGAAGGCGATGAAGAAGTCGATCCTCTGTTTGATCAAGTTGTCGAACACGTTGTCCATTCACGTCGTGGTTCAGTTTCTGGTGTGCAACGTCGATTTAAGATCGGCTACAACCGTGCCGCACGAATTGTTGAGCAATTAGAAGCTCAAGGTATTGTCAGTGCTCCAGGACATAACGGTAACCGAGAAGTCTTGGCGCCCGCGCCACCAAAAGATTAGTTCCAATAGGAACTCATAACTATTCAGTCGGTCAAAACCAAAACATAACCGACTTATGTTCTAACAGGATTATTGATGAAAAAAGTATTCGCACTTTTATTTATGAGCTTCTCAGTATTTGCTTCTCCGAAAGAAGAGTTGAGTAGCCGCTTGTCTCTGAATGCAGGTTTTAGCGCTGACTTTAAACAAGTTGTCACCAGCCCTGACGGTGATGTTGTGATGGAAGGCGAGGGCACAGTAGAGATTGCACGCCCTAGCTTGTTCCGTTGGGAAACGACTTTCCCTGATGAAAACCTATTGGTCTCTGATGGTCAAAGCTTGTGGTACTACAGTCCGTTCATTGAACAAGTGAGCATTTACTGGCAAGAACAAGCCACATCGCAAACGCCATTTGTATTGCTGACTCGTAACCAAGAAAGCGATTGGGACAACTACAACGTCGCGCAAACGGGTAACCAATTTACGCTAACGCCAACGGCTGTGGACTCTAATCAGGGCGATTTCCAGATTAACATCACCGAGAAAGGCATTGTTCAGGGCTTTAATGTGATTGAACAAGACGGCCAAAAAGGTGAGTTTACCTTTAACAATGTTGACTTAGGTAAACCTGCTGCTGACCGCTTTACTTTTGTGGCGCCGGAAGGTGTCGAGGTCGACGACCAAAGAAACTGATCCAAACTGGCAGATCGTTTGGTAGTAAGTCGATAGGTATTGATGCCATCAACGAATCAAGAGATTGCAATTGAGTAATTACAGCTTAGATTTTGCAGGGGACGAAGATTTTCGTCCCCTTGCTGCTCGTATGAGACCTGAAACTGTTGAACAGTATATTGGTCAGCAGCATATATTAGGTCCAGGTAAACCCCTTCGCAGAGCGTTGGAGGCGGGCCATATCCACTCCATGATTTTATGGGGGCCTCCGGGCACCGGTAAAACCACGCTGGCAGAAGTGGCAGCTAATTACGCCAATGCAGAAGTCGAGCGCGTGTCAGCAGTGACTTCGGGTGTAAAAGACATTCGTATCGCCATTGAAAAAGCGCGTGAGAACAAGCAAGCAGGGCGTAGAACGATTCTATTTGTGGACGAAGTCCATCGCTTTAATAAAAGTCAGCAAGATGCGTTCTTACCTCATATCGAAGATGGCACGGTTACGTTTATCGGCGCGACCACAGAAAACCCTTCTTTTGAGTTAAACAACGCTTTGTTATCACGTGCGCGTGTCTACAAACTGACTTCGCTTAATACTGAGGATATCTCCCTCGTCATTCGCCAAGCCATTGAAGATAAACAGCGTGGCTTGGGTGATGTGTCGGCTGATTTTGCTGATAACGTATTAGATCGTCTTGCGGAGCTGGTCAACGGTGATGCACGTATGTCGCTCAACTATCTAGAGCTGCTGTATGACATGGCGGAAGACAACGACAAAGGCGAGAAAGCGATAACATTGCAGTTGTTAGCTGAGGTGGCTGGTGAGAAGGTTGCTCGTTTCGATAACAAGGGTGATATTTGGTACGACCTAATCTCCGCCGTTCATAAGTCGATTCGAGGCTCTAATCCCGATGCTGCGTTGTATTGGTCGGCGCGAATGATTGCAGCGGGTTGTGACCCTTTGTATATAGTAAGACGCTTGCTGGCGATTGCTTCTGAAGATATTGGTAATGCTGATCCAAGAGCAATGCAGGTCGCAATGTCGGCTTGGGATTGCTTCACGCGTATTGGCCCAGCAGAAGGGGAGCGTGCGATTGCGCAGGCGGTTGTCTATCTAGCGTGTGCGCCAAAGAGTAACGCTGTTTACACGGCTTGGAAGCAAGCCTTAACGGATGCTCACAACCTTCCTGAATATGAAGTCCCTCATCATTTACGTAATGCACCCACAACTTTGATGAAGGACATGGGCTACGGGCAAGAATACCGTTATGCTCATGATGAACCAGGTGCCTACGCCGCTGGAGAAAAGTATTTGCCGCCTGAAATGGGCGAAACACAATACTATTTCCCAACAAAACGAGGCTTAGAGACCAAAATTGGCGAGAAGCTAGATTATCTGGCGGATTTGGACGCAAAAAGCCCACAAAAACGCTATGAAAAGTAGTCTTTTTTGGATATCGTTACCTAGTCATAAAAATTCAATTAAATCGTTACAAATTGGTCGAAATAGCACCAGTTTTAGGGGTTTAGCAGTGATTCAGTAGCAATCTACTGAATATTCAAATAACTAAAGCATAGGATTAGCAATGCTGGATTCTAAATTACTTCGAGCTGAGCTGGATGAAACAGCGGCAAAATTAGCACGTCGAGGCTTCACCCTTGATGTAGAGACAATTCGTGAACTTGAAGAAAAACGTAAGTCCCTTCAGATGAAAACTGAAGAGCTACAAGCGTTACGTAACTCTCGATCGAAGTCCATTGGTCAAGCGAAAGCAAAAGGCGACCATGAAGAAGCTGAGCGTATCCTTGCAGAAGTAGGCAACTTAGGCGCAGAACTAGACCAAGCTAAAGTAACATTGGCTGAGCTTCAATCTGAGCTAGAAACGATCACAATGTCGATTCCTAACCTACCTGACGCAGAAGTGCCAGATGGTAAAGATGAAGACGACAACGTAGAAGTTTCTCGTTGGGGTCAACCTAAGACTTACGACTTCGAAGTGAAAGATCACGTGGATCTTGGTGAAATGTCTGGCGGTCTTGATTTTGCTAGCGCAGTTAAAATCTCTGGTTCTCGTTTCATCGTGATGAAAGGCAAATTCGCGCGTCTACACCGTGCTATTGCTCAGTTCATGCTGGACCTTCACACTGATGAGCACGGCTACACAGAAATGTACGTACCGTACCTAGTGAATCACGATAGCCTATACGGTACTGGTCAACTTCCTAAGTTCGGCGAAGACTTGTTCCACACAAGCCCGCTAACTGAGCAAGTAAGTGATGTACCTCTTAAGACACTATCGCTTATCCCTACTGCGGAAGTACCGGTAACGAACATGGTTCGTTACACGATTACTGATGAAGCTGAACTGCCACTTAAGATGACAGCTCACACTCCATGTTTCCGTTCTGAAGCGGGTTCTTACGGTCGTGACACTCGTGGTCTTATCCGTATGCACCAATTCGACAAAGTTGAATTAGTACAAATTACTAAGCCAGAAGACTCAATGGCAGCGCTTGAAGAGCTAACAGGTCACGCTGAGAAAGTACTTCAACTTCTAGAGCTTCCTTACCGTAAAGTGATTCTATGTACGGGTGACATGGGCTTCGGTTCTGCGAAAACTTACGACTTAGAAGTCTGGGTTCCAGCACAAGAGACATACCGTGAAATTTCTTCTTGTTCAAACATGTGGGATTTCCAAGCGCGTCGTATGCAAGCTCGTTTCCGTCGTAAAGGCGAGAAGAAACCTGAACTTGTACACACACTTAACGGTTCTGGTCTTGCTGTTGGTCGTACTATGGTTGCTATTCTTGAGAACAACCAAGAAGCAGATGGCCGTATTGCTATCCCAACAGTACTTCAACCATACATGGGCGGCGTAACGCACATCGGTTAATACCAATTTAGGTTCATCGAATTTAGATTAGTCTATCTCGTTAGAATTGTTAAAAGGCTTTGCTGTAATGGCAAAGCCTTTTTTGTATGCGGACGTTGTTTAAATAGAAGCTACATATATGAGAAGGCAGCCTCGGAAGTATTGTTTGCTTGTTTCCAGGCCAAATCTGCTTGCTTACATGCCAGAAGCGCCTTTCGGTAATAGTTTTGATAGTTGTTTTGTGTCAGCTCATCAATCGTATAAAGCTGCGTGATCACTTCGTCACATTGCTTGATGATGGTTAGCACTTGTTTTGCACCCATTGAGTCAGGCCAAATAACAGAGAGCAGTTTTATCGTATTCATACATACGTTCTTGATCATCGGACATCGTTTATGAATATCTAAGTAAGTCACAAGCACCTGTTTGTAGTCTGACTTTGCTAGTTTGATGCCGATATTCTTCTCTTTGAGCCAGTTCATTTTTGCGGTGTTGCGATGTTTCAACTCAGTGCACATCGTTATCTGACTTGAAACCACTGTCTCGCTCGCTGTTTTCACTATCAACATGCTGCAACGGTTTTCCGCAATTTTAAACTCGTTTTCACAACTCATCCTATCCAATAACCATGCATGGTGATAAATCACAGGGAAGGCATCAAAGTCATTCTTGTCGTGCAATGCGGTTAGTATAGTGACTGCTTTTTGATATTGGTTAGCTTCCATCGCGATGTGAGCTGCGATAAGTGCTAAGTCAGTTTGAAGCCCTGATCTTGCCTCGGTAGGGATCTTCGAAATTAAGTAGTTGACGTGACCCAAATTTGCTTGCTTATCGATGCCATCTGAGGCGCAATAGAGCAAAAATCGTATATGATTTAGCTTCATATATAGGTTGTCTCGAAAGGTGTCCTTATTGATTTGCACATGGTTTTGGTAGTGGAATAGCGCTGTTTTAGTATCATTAACCGATAAGCATAGATTTGCGATTGCCAGTTCTCTCTCAGAGTTACCTGGTGTTAGTTTACTCGCTAACTTGAAGTGAGCAATGGCTGCCGGAACCTTATTGCTGATCAGGTTTACTTGAGCTGCTTGGTCTCGATACAAAGTGCAGGTTGGCGCAGAATTGATCAAACTTTCAATCATCGACTGTGCTTCGCTAAGCTGCCCCAAATTCGCAAGGCTGTTTGCTAATCCTGCTTGAGCCCAATCAAAACTGCCTTCATCTATCGCTTTCTGATAGACATTCTTGGCTTCCTCGTAGAGCTCTAGTTTTGATAGAAAGCTCCCTCGAAATTGCTGGATTGTTGCGAAGTATTCGGGATGAAACGCGGCAAGCCCTTCGCA
Source organism: Vibrio sp. 1F263 (assembly GCF_041439035.1). NCBI lineage: Bacteria > Pseudomonadati > Pseudomonadota > Gammaproteobacteria > Vibrionales > Vibrionaceae > Vibrio > Vibrio sp. 1F263. The sequence continues at coordinate 144,385 of NZ_JBGONI010000008.1, forward strand.
ATGCTCTAGGCCCGCTTCATAGTTATTTTCTCTCTCAGCCTTATAAATGTCTTGTAAAATCAGCTTCTTCCTTAAGGAACTGGTGATGCGCTGTTTTAGAGTTTCGCGGTTAAACGGTTTTAACAAATAGTTGTCAGGTCGTAGTTCAAGGATAGGGCGTATCGATAGAGCTGAATTTTCACCTGTAACAAGAATAAATATTCCGTCATCTTTTAATCTGTTGGCTTGCTTCAATTCTTCAAATAGCTGTTTGCCGTTGATCGTGTTACCAAAGTTGTAATCACAAATGATGACATCAAAAGTTGTGTCATTCGTGATGGTCATTGCAACACGAGGTGATTTCGCAATGGCAATCAAACGTTCTGAAAAACCAATATGAACCAGCATGTTACGAATAGTTGATAACACTATCGTTGAGTCATCAATGATAAGTGCATTTAGTTGGGTTAATTTCATGCTTACTTTAAATTATTTACTGACGTGAATTACGTAGCTATTGCGGATTGTCTTGATGTCTTGCACGACCGACAAAACAAGAAGCGTTAGGTTTCTACGAAGTTGATATAAGCCTTCGCTAGAATTGGATTCTTTTTTTGCGAATATTTTTATCTAATAGGAGTTAAAAATATTGGCTAATTTGATTCTGAGATGAACTCGAATAAGGAAGGTCATTCATTATATTCAGTACCAAAATGGCGCGTATTTTATGACGGCTTTTTACCCGATAGGTAACACTCTTTTGCTAATTGTTTTTATGGAGAGGATTAAATTTATTTGTGGGGTTTTTCGAGTTCAAATCAAAGATAAAACAATGGCTTGGGGTGTGTTTGTTGGCTGGTTTTTCACGTGAAGGATAAGCCGCCATTAGTATTTTATGGGCGGCTTATAGGTTTTCTAAATGATGTTTGTTAAATCAACTTGGTTTGAAGCAAGCAGATTGTTGGAGGGCTTTATCAATAGATGAAACAAGTTGTTCGATGTGCTCAGCCTTGCTAATGAAAGGAGGCATCATATAAATCAACTTCCCGAACGGACGTATCCAAACGCCTTGTTCAACAAAGTGAGCTTGGATGGTTTCCATATCGACAGGTGTGTGGGTTTCAACGACGCCAATAGCGCCCAACCAGCGAACATCTTTGACAAGAGCATGCTTGAGTAGAGGCGGTAGTAACTCAGAAAAGAGTTGTTCAATCTGATGAGTCTGATTTTGCCAATGACCTTGCTCTATGATGGACAAACTTGCCGCACCTACTGCACAAGCTAAAGGGTTGCCCATGAAGGTTGGCCCGTGCATAAAGCAGCCTGCTTCACCGCCACATACCGTGTCAGCAACTTCTTTACTCGCAAGCGTCGCTGACAATGTCATATAGCCACCAGTTAAAGCCTTGCCTACGCATAAGATGTCCGGTTTGACATCGGCATGCTCACAAGCGAACAGTTTCCCTGTGCGGCCAAACCCGGTTGCAATCTCATCCAAAATAAGTAATACGTTGAATTCATCACACAGTAGGCGAACTTGTTTTAGGAACTCAGGGTGGTAGATGCGCATGCCGCCAGCGCCTTGAACGATAGGCTCTAAGATTACGGCGGCAACCTCTTCATGATGGGCTGTGAGTTTCTCTCGAAAGCTATTGATGTCACTTGAATTCCAATCATCCCAAAAGCCTGTTTTTGGCGAATCAGCGAAAATATGTTCCGGTAAAAAGCCTTTGTAGAGGCTGTGCATCGAGTTGTCAGGGTCGGTCACTGACATCGCCGCAAAGGTATCACCGTGGTAGCCATCTCTTAGTGTGAGGAACTTTGAACGAGGTTGTCCTTTAGCGTGCCAATATTGCAGTGCCATCTTGAGACTAACCTCTACGGCTACTGAACCTGAATCAGCCAAGAATACGTGCTCGAGATTATTTGGTGCTAGGTTCAAAAGTTTCTTACATAAATCGATAGCAGGCTGGTGGGTGATACCTCCAAACATAACATGCGAAACCTTATCGATTTGGCTGTGAGCTGCAGCATTGAGCTCTGGATGATTGTAGCCGTGGATGGTTGACCACCAAGAGGACATACCATCAATAATTCGTTTTCCGCCCTCTAATTCTAGGTAAACGCCGTCTGCGTTAGTGACTGGGTAGCAGGTCAGAGGTGTCAACGTTGATGTATAAGGATGCCAGATATGCTGGCGGTCAAAGGCGAGATCCATAGTAACTTCCATTCTTGGTGCGGTTAAAAAATAACCACATGTAAACTTTTGATATTATCAATGTGTTGACAGTCTAAAGCTTGTCGGTAGACTATCCAAGCATAAATACAATCTCTATTGATAGAGATGTAACATCAAATAATAAAAAAGGATCGACACGTGGAAGTTCGTCATGACTGGACAGTTGCTGAAGTAAGAGCACTGCTTGAAAAACCGTTTATGGATTTAATGTTTGAAGCTCAAGTGGTTCATAGACAGTACCAAGAGCACAACCACGTGCAGGTGAGTACACTGTTATCGATTAAGACAGGTGCTTGTCCTGAAGACTGTAAGTACTGCCCTCAGAGTGCTCACTACCGAACGGATGTCGACAAAGAACGCTTAATGGAAGTCGAGCGTGTTTTGGATGCGGCGCAAAAAGCTAAGAACGCGGGCTCGACTCGCTTCTGTATGGGCGCGGCATGGAAAAACCCGAAAGAACGTGATATGCCTCACCTAACTGACATGATCAAAGGTGTGAAAGGCATGGGCCTAGAAACATGTATGACACTAGGCATGTTAACGCCTGATCAAGCAGGTGAGCTAGCGGACGCAGGTTTGGATTACTACAACCATAACCTTGATACGTCTCCGGAGTTCTACGGCAGTATTATCACCACTCGTACTTACCAAGACCGTTTAGATACGCTATCTCATGTGCGTGATGCCGGTATGAAGATCTGTTCTGGTGGTATTATTGGTATGGGCGAAAGTACTAATGACCGTGCAGGCCTGCTTGTAGAGCTTGCGAACCTTCCTGTTCACCCAGAAAGTGTACCAATCAACATGCTCGTAAAAGTCAAAGGCACACCGATGGAAAACGTCGATGATGTTGAGTCTTTCGACTTCGTCAAACTGATAGCGATTGCTCGTATCATGATGCCAATGTCTGCGGTTCGTTTATCAGCAGGCCGTGAGAACATGAACGAACAGATGCAAGCGATGTGTTTCATGGCGGGTGCGAATTCTATCTTCTACGGCTGTAAGCTACTGACTACGCCAAACCCAGATGAAGACACGGACATGCAGCTGTTTAAGAAGTTAGGTATCAACAGCCAACAGGTGGCTCAGAAGCCTGACGAAATTCAAGAAAATGAACTGTTAGATCAAGTGGTGGAGCGCGTTGCTGCTCGTCCAACGAAAGGTGACATGTTCTACGATGCCACTGTTTAAATCTCGCATCAAAAGTGCCCTTGCCCATCGTCGTGAGCAGGGGTTAACTCGTCAACTTAAGGTACTCGAAAACAGTAATGGCCCTTTGCTTACTAGCGAAGGTTCTAGCTTCATTAATTTTTCGAGTAATGACTATTTAGGTTTGGCAAACGATCCTGAACTGGTCGATGCATGGCAAACCGGACTTTCCCAATATGGTGCCGGCAGTGCGGCATCGCCATTGGTCACGGGTTTTAGTCCTGCTCATCAAAATTTAGAGGCTCAGCTGTGTGAATGGCTTGGCTTTGAACGCGCCATTCTCTTTAACTCTGGTTTCAGCGCTAACCAAGCCTTATTGTTTTCTCTGCTCGAAAAAGACGATTTTCTACTGCAAGATAAGCTCAACCACGCCTCTTTGATGGAAGCGGGGATGCTTTCACCTGCAACCATGAAACGCTTTAAGCATAACGACACGCAACATTTAGAGTCGCTATTGAGTCAAACTCCACAATCCTTGGTTGTGACTGAGGGTGTGTTCAGCATGGATGGTGATCAAGCGCCTCTCAGCCAGATATCTAGCCTGACTAATCAATACGACAGTTGGTTGGTGGTTGATGATGCCCACGGTATTGGCGTATTAGGTGATAACGGGGCAGGGAGTTGCAACGCCGCACAAATCTCACCTGATATCTTGGTGGTGACCTTTGGTAAAGCATTTGGCCTTTCTGGTGCTGCGATTCTTTGTTCGTCAGAAGTGGGTGATTATTTAACTCAGTGTGCGCGTCATCATGTGTATTCGACGGCAATGCCACCTTCACAAGCGGTGGCTTTGTCTCATGCATGCCAGATGATTCAAACGCAAGAGTGGCGTCGTGAGAAACTCACGGAGTTAGGCGCTCTCTATGCAGAGCAGATGAATGATGTGAAAGGTTTTATTGATACTCAGACGCCGATCAAGCCATTTTTAATCGGCGAAGCCCAAGCAGCACTATCTATTGCTGAAGAGTTAAAGCGCAACCAAGTTTGGGTAACGGCAATAAGGCCACCAACGGTGCCTATTGGGACTGCTCGTTTGCGTATTACCTTAACGGCGAACCACAGTCAGAAACAGATTCTTCAGTTAACTGACTCGTTGCTTCAAGCAATGGAGCGACACGACGAATTAAATATCAAACCAAGCTTAGAATCGAACTTTGAATTAAAGAAAGAGGCTCAGTAAATGTCACAAGAAGCAGTAGTGGATAATTACGTAGGCCAAGACAAGAGTGCGATTGCCGAAGCCTTCGGAAAAGCAGCAACAACCTATGACAAACATGCTGAATTCCAGCGCGATGTCGGCCACCGACTGCTGGGTAAGCTACCGAGTGACCTCTCTGGGTTAAAGGTGCTCGATCTAGGTTGTGGTACTGGCTATTTCTCACAGCAATTGGTGGAACGAGGCGCTGAAGTGGTATGCGCAGACCTTTCTATTGGAATGCTGCAAAAAGCCGAACAGCGCTGTGGCGCAATGATCTCTTTATATCGACAAGCTGATGCCGAGCTATTGCCATTCGAAGATGGGGCTTTTGATATTGTTTTCTCTAGCCTTGCGTTGCAATGGTGTGACGATTTATCGTCGCCTTTGAGGGAGATGAAGCGTGTCACCTCGCTTGGGGGACGCGTTATTTTCTCAACTTTGCTTGATGGGTCACTGTTTGAACTGAAAAAGTCATGGTCAAAAATTGACACACATCAACACGTTAACCATTTTATTACAATCAATCAGGTAAAAATTGCGTTAGCGCAATCTAGCTGTACTGCTCATCAACTAGACTTGCCCACCATCACCGTTTGGTACGACACTGCGTTTGAACTGATGCGCGACCTTAAAGGTATCGGCGCTAATCACGTAAGTGGTCGCTCACAAGGTTTAACAAGTCGCCGAATGTTGCGGCTTGTTGAGCGGGAATATAGAGAGTTTAAAAACCATCAAGGTTTCTTACCAGCAACATATCAAGTTTGTTTAGGGGTTATTCAATTATGATTGATGCATTATTCATTGCAGGTACGGATACCGAAGTGGGAAAAACTGTGGTTTCAAAAGCGATTCTTCAAGCTTTAGCCGCACAAGAGTTATCAACAATAGGCTACAAGCCAGTTGCCGCAGGGTGTGAACAATCCCCTGAGGGATTACGTAATAGTGATGCACTGCATCTTCAAGAAGCTGCGACGCAAGATATCGCCTACGAAGACGTTAACCCGTATGCGTTGTTGCTACCATCATCACCACACATTGCAGCAAAGCATGATGGTGTCGTGATTGATGAAACCGTATTATCAGCTAAGTTGGCAGAGCATAAGCGAAACTCTGACATCGTGTTAGTTGAAGGTGCTGGTGGTTGGCGTGTACCGGTTTCTGATGAAGAATATTTGTCTAGCTGGGTCAAAAAAGAGCAGCTGCCAGTGGTATTGACGGTCGGTATTAAGCTTGGCTGTTTGAGTCATGCACTGCTAACCGCAGAAGTAATTCGTGCTGATGGACTGAACCTAGTGGGTTGGGTTGCAAACCGCATTAACCCAGGTACTGAACATTACGCTGAAATTATAGCGATGCTTGAAGATAAGCTAGGTGCACCGAAGTTAGGTGAAATTCCGTATGTGCCAAGAGCAAAGTCTAAGAACATTGGTAAGTACATTGATGTGCAGCCTTTGCTTGCGCTTTAATTCTCACCTTGTGTACTAAATAAGAAAAGGGCTGCGATTGCAGCCCTTTTGCTATGTTAAGCCTTTTGGCCATAAGTTTATAAACAACTGGCCTTTGAACAAGTCGCTATGGGTTAGTGTTCTTTTGTAAGTCCCATTAGTGCTTGTTGTGTCTCTGTGATTTTTGTCTGTGCCGCTTGCGGTGTTAGGATCCCAATCTGCTTTTTTGCTTCTTCTTCAGTAATCCCTAGGTGACAGCACAGTAAATCGATAGCCATTTGAGTGTTAGTACCTTCAACCATGATTCTTCCCTTTTTGTACATGGACTAGCCAATAAATCATCTGAAGCCACTGTAAACGGATTGTTATACCGACACCATACGACTTAGGTCTAATAGACTGGAGGTGATTCGAATATGGTCTCGTAATCAAATGTTGCAATTTAATGCTTAACCTTGTTTTCTTAATCTAAGACTATATGTATAAGTAAGTATAAGTCTTCAAGGTTGGAATAAATTGCTGTCTGCCTTGTCTATAATAATAAGTTTTATAAAAACAGCTTTCATGCGGAGATAAGTAATGAAGCGAGTAATGTTGTTCCTTGCAACCAACCTAGCGGTTGTATTGGTACTAAGTGTTGTTCTTAACATTGTATACGCAGTTACAGGTATGCAACCTGGTAGCCTATCAGGCTTATTGGTGATGGCTGCAGTGTTTGGTTTTGGTGGCTCATTCATTTCATTGATGATGTCAAAGAAAATGGCGCTACGATCGGTAGGCGGTATGGTCATTGAAAGTCCACGTAACGAAACCGAACATTGGTTGATGGAGACAGTAAGCCGTCAGTCTCAACAAGTTGGTATTGGTATGCCAACGGTGGCGATTTACGATTCGCCAGACATCAACGCGTTTGCGACGGGCGCTAAGCGTAATGATTCATTAGTAGCAGTCTCTACGGGTCTGCTACACAACATGACGCGTGATGAAGCTGAAGCAGTGTTAGCGCATGAAGTGAGTCACATCGCGAACGGTGATATGGTGACCATGACGCTAATGCAGGGCGTGGTGAACACGTTCGTTATCTTCCTATCTCGTTTCATCGCCAACATTGTTGCGTCGAATGACAACGAAGAAGAGGGTGGCAGCAACATGATGGTGTACTTTGGTGTGTCTATGGTGCTGGAATTAGTATTTGGTTTCTTAGCAAGCTTCATTACGATGTGGTACAGCCGTCATCGTGAATTCCATGCCGATGCAGGTGCTGCGCACTTAGTAGGTAAAGAGAAGATGATAGCAGCGCTAGAGCGTCTTAAGGTGAGCCATGAGCCACAACTAGAAGGTTCTATGATGGCATTTGGTATCAACGGCAAGAAATCGCTTACTGAGCTTCTGATGAGCCACCCACCACTAGACAAGCGTATTGCGTCTCTACGTAACATGTAATCGCTACGTAATTCTCGTCGCTAGACGACAAGAGACCTTTGAAAGGCTTCCTTCGGGAGGCCTTTTTTGATCTTGGTATTCAAGACAGTAAGTATCCGAGGGATATGTGTCTGGTGATAGAGGGTTACTAGTGATGAAGCGTTGCAATATTTATTGGTTGATATCGCACGGACTGACATGTGTAGGGTAATTAGGAGGGGGGCTATGTTCTTTTGATAACAGCGCGTACTAAGCACACTTTCTTCCGCCCAACAAAAAGGCTTCCACATGGGAAGCCTTAGTCTATTCTGTGATTCGAAATTCGAATCTTACAGCTTGTCAGTTAGCTCGATAGCTTGACCGATGTAGTTCGCTGGAGTCATCTCTTTCAGACGAACTTTCTCGTCTGCAGGGATTTCAAGGCCGTCGATGAATGCACGCATGCCTTCGCCATCTACACGTTTACCACGAGTTAGCTCTTTTAGCTTCTCGTATGGCTTCTCGATGCCGTAACGGCGCATTACTGTTTGTACTGGTTCTGCTAGTACTTCCCAGTTCTTGTCTAGTTCAGCAAGTAGCGCTTCACGGTTAACTTCTAGCTTGCTAATACCTTTCAGAGTCGAAGTGTATGCAATGATAGCGTAGCCAACACCAACACCTAGGTTACGAAGAACCGTAGAGTCAGTAAGGTCACGCTGCCAGCGAGAAACTGGAAGTTTTTGTGCAAGGTGGCTGAATACTGCGTTTGCTAGACCAAGGTTGCCTTCAGAGTTTTCGAAGTCAATTGGGTTAACTTTATGCGGCATTGTAGAAGAACCGATTTCGCCAGCAATAGTCTTCTGCTTGAAGTGACCAAGAGCGATGTAGCCCCAAACGTCACGGTCGAAGTCTAGAAGGATAGTGTTGAAACGAGCAACAGCGTCGAATAGCTCAGCGATGTAATCGTGAGGTTCGATTTGAGTTGTGTACGGGTTCCAAGTTACGCCAAGAGATTCAGTGATGAACTCTTCGCTGAACTGGTGCCATTCAACTTCTGGGTATGCAGAAAGGTGTGCGTTGTAGTTACCTACAGCACCGTTGATTTTCGCTAGGATCTCAACGTTTTCGATTTGCTTGTATTGACGTTCCATACGGTACGCAACGTTAGCCATCTCTTTACCCATAGTAGAAGGAGAAGCAGGCTGACCGTGTGTACGAGACAGTAATGGAATGTCACGGTACTCGTTCGCAAGCGCTTTGATAGCATCAATTACGTTACGGATTTCTGGAAGAATCACTGTGTCACGAGCTTCTTTAAGCATAAGCGCGTGAGATGTGTTGTTGATGTCTTCAGAAGTACATGCAAAGTGAATAAATTCGTTTACAGCGTGAAGTTCAGGAACGCCAGCAACTTTCTCTTTCAAGAAGTACTCAACCGCTTTAACGTCGTGGTTAGTCGTGCGCTCGATCTCTTTGATACGTAGAGCATCTTCTTCACTGAAGTTAGCAGCTAGTTCATCAAGAAACTGGTTAGCTTCTGCACTGAACGCTGGTACTTCTTTGATTGCATCTGTAGCTGCAAGCTTTTGTAACCAACGAACTTCAACGATAGAGCGGTACTTTAGTAGGCCAAACTCACTAAAGATGCTGCGTAATGCAACAGTCTTGCTTCCGTAACGGCCGTCTACTGGTGAAACAGCAGTCAATGCTGACAGTTCCATGGTGTTCTCCTGAATTGAGTTTTCTAAATTTTGAGAGGTTTATACCAGTAACAATCTCAATTGTCACGCATATTGCGCAATCGTTTGCGTGAGAGTTGTGTTGGTACAAAAAACAAGCTCGCGACGAGGCGTGAGCTAATAAATCACATGCGAGCTAGCAGGATTTGAGCCTGCTCGATCATCTTCTTGCGACCGAAGATAAGGTGGCGACGTTTACCGCCAACTTGACGCCATAACACAGCGCTTCGAATTCCTGATAGCAGCAGGGCACGAACCTTATGCTGGCTCGATGTCTGTTGAAGTACAGCTGGCGTACCAGAAACCTGAATACGCGGGCCGATAGGGCTCACAACATCAAGGTAGATACTGGCTAGGTTGCTGATCATTTGCTCGTCAAACAGATCAAAGTGTTCAGTTTGACGTTCTGCAGTTTGAATACGATCGCCAAGCTGAGACATAGAGTCGTTACGAGAAGATAGCTTACGCTCAAGTGCCATCAAGCTGATGATGTAGCGAGTAATATCGCTACCAGCGGGAGTACTATCGATACCTTTTACTAAGCACTCAAGGCCAAGCTTTAGGTTCGCTTCACGTCCAAAGACACCCACGGTGTTCGCTGGATTGGTATTTAAAATGGCACTGAGTGAAGCTTCGAAGGCATCTTTATCACAATGGCCGTCTTTCGCTACTTGTTGAACCAAAGCCACAGCTTGGCAAATTCCAGCGAAAGCAATAGTACGGTCATAAAGTGTATTAGCCACGTAGTAACTCCTAGTTGTCTTCTATTGTTTGTCGTTCGATTATTGGTTAGATGCGCTTTTCAATGATACCACCACCAAGACATACGTTGTCTAGGTAGAACACTGCTGATTGACCTGGGGTCACCGCAATTTGTGGTTCGTCAAAAATAACCTTAATGTTCTCATCATCAATTGGGATGATTGTACAAGGAATATCGGTCTGACGGTAACGTGTTTTTACCGTGCACGTCATAACTTCAGTAATTGGTGTGCGATTAACCCAATGAAGCTGAGAAGCGATCAAACCTTCTGATTTTAAAAGAGGGTGGTCTTTACCTTGTACCGCGATCAGAACATTACGTTTAAGATCTTTTTCACCAACAAACCATGGTTCTTCATTACCGCCGCCACCTTTGGTGCCACCGATATGCAGGCCTTTACGTTGGCCTAGTGTGTGGTACATCAAGCCTTGGTGTTGCCCAATAACTTGGCCTTCAGGTGTCTCGATGTTACCTGGTTGAGCCGGTAGATATTTGCCAAGGAATTCTGTGAACTTACGCTCACCAATAAAGCAGATACCTGTTGAGTCTTTTTTCTTCGCTGTGATCAGGTCTTGCTCTTCAGCAATGCGTCGCACTTCAGGCTTCTCTAATTCACCAACTGGGAATAGGCTGCGTGCCACTTGATCTGAACTTAGCGTATATAGGAAATAGCTTTGGTCTTTGTTGCCGTCTAAGCCACGCAGCATTTCTGGTTTTACGCCAGCATCGAGCTCTTCTTGTGTTGGGAAAGTACGACGAACATAGTGACCCATCGCGATGTAGTCTGCGTCTAATACTTCATCCGCAAACTCTAAGAATGCTTTGAATTTGATTTCTTTGTTACAAAGGATATCTGGGTTCGGTGTACGACCCGCTTTGTATTCTTCAAGAAAGTACTCGAATACATTATCCCAGTACTCTGCTGCAAAGTTGATAGTGTGAAGGTGGATACCTAGTTTGTCACATACCGCTTGAGCATCAGCAAGGTCTTCAGCTGCCGTGCAGTATTCTTCGTTATCGTCTTCTTCCCAGTTTTTCATGAAAAGGCCTTCTACCTGATAGCCTTGTTGCTGAAGAAGATACGCCGATACTGACGAATCTACACCGCCGGACATACCGACAATTACTTTCTTTTCGCTGTTTCCAGAGCTGATATCTGACATGTCTAAACACCGTTACTATTACTTGGTCGCAGATTCTAACAGAAAGAGAAACACCGCGACAGATCCGAGACCGGAATCACAGTTTCATTTGCACAAATATTGCGCTGAATTCGTTAGAGAATCGCATGAACGCGAGGAGACTCGCTAGGATGTCAGATCTATATGTGGCATAGTCGCTCGAAATCCAAGACCTGAGATAAAAAATGTCTGAACAAAATGAGTTTATGCAAGAAGAACAGTTGATCGAGATTATCGAAAACCAACTTGAAGATGGCCAACCTGTGAAAGTGAAAGAGACGCTGATGCGTTTAATGATGACAGGAACTCCTCGTGAAGAGGCGATTGCGGCTATGGCATGTGCACTGGCTATTGAGGTATTTGATGTAATGAAAAACGGCGCTGAGTTTAATCAAAAACGTTACGCCGAGCATTTGGGTATGCTACCTGACTTAAGCTTTATGGAAGGCGAATAAAAAAATAGCCTCGCAAACGTTTGCTATAGTTTGAAAGATTGCCGCGTTAAATATAGCGCGGTAGAATCCGCCACCTATTTCCCCTTGACTTAGACTAGCCTTATGAAATTCCCTGGACAACGTAAATCAAAGCACTATTTTCCGGTTCACGCTCGTGATCCTTTAGTAAGCCAAGCTCAAACTAGCAAAAGAATGTCACGTACTCATATTATCGGTATTGACCAAACTTTGGTGGATATTGAAGCGAAAGTGAGTTCTGAGCTAATCGAAAAATACGGCCTAAGTAAGGGACACTCACTGGTTATCGGTGATGAAGCTGCTGAATCCTTATATCAAGAATTAAAAGAACAGTGCCTGATCACCAATGAATACGCTGGTGGTACGATCGGTAACACATTACACAATTACTCAGTATTGGCGGATGACCGTTCAACACTGTTAGGTGTAATGAGCCAAGATATTAAGATTGGTAGCTACGGTTACCGCTATTTATGTAATACATCAAGCAGAATGGATCTGAACCATTTACAAGGGGTAGATGGCGCAATTGGTCGTTGCTTTGCATTAATTACAGAAGATGGTGAACGTACTTTCGCAATTAGCGAAGGACAAATGAACCAATTAAAACCAGAAAGCATTCCTGAGAAAATCTTCAAAAGTGCTTCTGCTTTGGTATTAACAGCGTATCTAGTTCGTTGTAAGCCAGGCGACCCTATGCCTGAAGCAACAATGAAAGCTATTGAATACGCGAAGAAATACGATGTACCTGTTGTTTTAACACTTGGTACTAAATTCGTTATTCAAGATGACCCAGAGTTCTGGAAAGATTTCCTGGAACAGCACGTAACCGTTGTTGCAATGAATGAAGATGAAGCTGAAGCTTTAACAGGTGAAAGCGATCCTCTTGCTGCTTCAGACAAAGCACTAGAGTGGGTAGACTTGGTTCTATGTACGGCAGGCCCTGTTGGCTTATTTATGGCGGGTTATACTGAAGACGCGGTTAAGCGTGAAACTTCATTGCCGTTGTTACCAGGCTCGATTGCAGAATTTAACCGCTATGAGTTTAGCCGTCCTGCACATAAAGAGTTATGTGACAACCCAACGAAAATCTATTCGCATATCGCGCCTTACATGGGTGGTCCAGAAAAGATCAAGAATACCAATGGAGCAGGGGATGCGGCGCTGTCGGCTTTATTACATGATATGGCAGCAAATAAATATCATAAAGAAAATGTACCGAATTCTAGCAAGCACCAACATGCATTTTTAACGTATTCATCTTTCTCACAAGTTTGTAAATATTCAAACCGTGCAAGTTATGAAGTGTTGGTTCAGCACTCTCCTCGCTTGTCTCGCGGCCTTCCTGAAAGAGAAGATAGTCTAGAAGAAGCGTACTGGGAAAGATAAGATATTTTTATCTTTTTCATTTATATTTCTAATAGTGAAATATAAAAAAGGCTCCGAAAGGAGCCTTTTTTGTTTCTGAATATATTGAAGCCGTAAATAATACTTTAGTCGACTTAAATATTAATTCTATTGCTTAGTGGGTTATTGATTATTCACTTAGCAAACTCGATGCCTTAAAGAGCAAACTCTTCTAGAGATTTACCAGCATCTAGTTGTTCTTGGATAGCTGAAGGCGTACGGCCTTGACCTGTCCAAGTTTTTTCGTCGCCATTCGCGTCTACGTATTTGTATTTCGCAGGGCGAGGAGCACGTTTAGATTTTGTTGTTTTAGATTTTGCTTCACCAGAAAGTGCAGCAATAAGATCGGCAACATCGATTCCGTCTTTTGCAATTTGTTCTGCGATAGCAGAAAGCTTAGCTTCTTGCTCTGCTTTTGCTGCGCGTTCTTCAGCTTCAGACTCTTGACGTTCTTGTACAACAATAGTCAGCTTGTCTAGCGCTTCTTCAAGTTGCTCAAGAGTTAATTCACGTGAGAACGCACGAAGGCTACGGATATTTAATAGAGTTTTTGTTAATTCAGACATGATATTTCCCATCAAGGTAAACTAAATAATCCTCCTAATAATAAACAGAGCCTAAGAATAAAACAAATAGTATTTCTTCTATTAGTTATTTAAATAAGAAAATGAGACGAGTGTTTTAAGATGAAAAGATAGACTTCTAATGAACTTATAATAACTATTAAGAATATCTTAAAAAAAACAGGTGATATCTGATATGTGTTAAGTGGAGTAATCCGTAAAAGTTGACTATTCTTCTATTGATTACTTCATTAACAAAAAGCTTATTTTTCTCGGAATGATATGTTGCATTGTTGCTCTTGATGGGTACAATTGCGGCTACCTGATGCGGTGCTTTGGTTAATCTGTTGTTAAACTCTGGTTTACACGGTTAATAATGTTACCGCACGTAGAGGTGCAATTATAAAGAGTAGTTTTCGTTGGGGTGATGCCAATGAACGGGAATGAAAGGTGTAATTGCCGAAGTAAATTGTATATCTAAGCAATTTGCTGGGGTTGTGCTCAATAGGTACAACACTGCCATAGTCTTAATTTTAAACTATGGAGCGCTACTGTAGGGTTGGGTGAAGTGTTCACTTCCCTTTCGCTTAGTTCAACATGAGCTTGATAAGCCGTATCAAGTTTATCTGCAGTAGATCTCTAGCCAAATAAAAAACTGGTTTTTGAAGATCATGAATTTAATAGATTTTGCAACATCGCCTTTATCGCTGCTTCCTCCCTTGGTTGCCTTGACTCTTGCTATTGTTACCCGTCGTGTATTAGTTTCCTTGGGTGTCGGTATCGTCATGGGTGCGATTCTACTTGCTGACTACTCAGTAGGTAACGCAGCTAGCTACGTCTTTACTAAAGTATCTGGTGTTTTCATCGAAGATGGTGGTATTAACACTTGGAACATGAGCATCGTTGCTTTCCTAATTATCCTTGGAATGACAACGGCATTATTAACACTGTCTGGCGGTACTCGCGCATTCGCTGAGTGGGCACAGTCTCGTGTTAAAAGCAAACGTGGTTCAAAACTACTTGCTGCCTTCTTAGGCGTATTCATCTTTGTTGATGATTACTTCAACAGCTTAGCGGTAGGTGCCATCTCTCGCCCTGTAACTGACCGCTTCTACGTATCTCGCGCTAAGCTAGCTTATATCCTAGATTCAACTGCTGCTCCTATGTGTGTGATCATGCCGGCTTCTAGCTGGGGTGCTTACATCATCACTATCATTGGTGGCATCTTAGTGACACACGGTGTGACAGAGTATTCTGCACTGGGTGCTTACGTTCGCCTTATCCCAATGAACTTCTACGCTGTGTTCGCACTATTAATGGTGTTTGCCGTTGCGTGGTTTGGTTTAGATGTTGGCAAAATGCGCGAGCATGAGATCGAAGCCTCTCAAGGCCGTGGTTTTGAAGGTGATAATGATCAAAAGAAAGCGCACGATCTAAACGAAGAGCTAGATATTCAAGAGAGCGAAAACGGTTCTGTTTCTGATCTCGTTATGCCAATCGTAGCGTTAATCGTCGCGACGGTTGCAGCAATGCTTTACACCGGTGGCCAAGCGCTTACTGCTGATGATCAAGCATTCAACTTGCTTGGTGCATTTGAAAATACAGATGTAGGTAAGTCTCTGGTTTACGGTGGTGTTATTGGTTTACTCGTTGCGCTAGCAACGGTATTCAAACAGAAACTGCCTATGGCTGATATCACAAGAACAATGTGGATTGGTGCAAGCTCAATGTTTGGCGCTATCCTTATCCTTGTATTTGCATGGACGATTGGTTCTGTTATTGGCGACATGAAAACAGGTTCGTACCTATCCTCTCTAGCAACAGGTAACATCGATTACCACTGGCTACCGGTTATCTTGTTCCTTCTTGCTGGCCTAATGGCGTTCTCGACAGGTACATCTTGGGGTACGTTCGGTATCATGTTACCGATTGCGGGTGACATGGCTGCTGCCTCTGACATCGCGCTAATTCTTCCTATGCTAAGTGCGGTTCTTGCGGGTTCTGTATTTGGTGATCACTGCTCTCCAATCTCGGATACAACGATTCTGTCTTCTACAGGTGCGCGTTGTAACCACATTGACCACGTATCGACTCAGCTCCCTTACGCGCTGTCTGTGGCGTTCGTATCGTGTATTGGTTTTATCACCCTAGGAATGACATCATCAACTGGCATTGCATTTGGCGCAGCGTCTCTAACGTTTGTTGCGGTATGTTTTGCATTGGCTTATTTCTCTCGTTGCAAGATAGCAACGTGTAAAAGCTAATCATCATTTGATTGAATAATGAGAAGGGAGGCGTTTGCCTCCCTTTTTTTGTGTTCGTTAATTTAATTTTAAATTTCGTGAAAAAAGTTCGAATAAATGGTTGAAAAAGGGTGTCAGCTTAGTTAGTGTGGAGACAAGACAGCAAACAACCTAAGAGCTGATAAGTATGCGTAAATTAGTAATGAACATTCATCACCATCATCACCCTATCTAGTCTTTCGGGGAGATTTACGTATACCCGGGAGCAAGAATTCTCCCGGAGGTTAAGTCAAAGAATTTAGATTTAAACCCTCGGGACGACAAAGTCTTCCGAGGGTTTTTTAGTTTTAGCACTTTTAAATAATCAATAAATTCAAATATTTGCACAGGGATACAGCAATGCAGACACAACGCCTAAGAATCGCAATTCAAAAGAAAGGTCGCTTAAGTAAAGAGTGCCAAGATCTACTTAAAAAATGTGGTGTGAAATTTAACATCATGGGTGAGCGCTTAGTTGTTCATTCACTAAATATGCCAATCGACTTGTTACTCGTTCGTGATGACGACATCCCAGGCCTTATCATGGATGGTGTGGTTGACCTTGGTTTTATCGGTGAGAATGAACTAGAAGAAGTTCGCCTAGACCGTGTCGCTCTAAAGGAGCCTTCAGAGTTTCGTACACTACGTCGTTTAGACTTCGGTGGTTGCCGCCTTTCTATCGCAATCAACAAAGATGAAGAATACAACGGCCCACAAGACCTAGCGGGTAAACGTATTGCGACAACTTACCCACAATTACTAAAAGCCTACATGGACGAGCAGGGTGTTGAATTCAGCGCTTGTATGCTAACTGGCTCAGTTGAAGTTGCCCCTCGCGCAGGTCTAGCAGACGCTATCGCAGATTTAGTTTCTACAGGTGCAACGCTAGAAGCAAACGGTCTAAAGGAAGCAGAGGCTATCTTCCAATCTAAAGCAACACTGATTCAACGTGTTGGTGATTTCGATGCAGACAAAACGGCATTGATTGAAAAACTACTGACTCGTATGCAGGGTGTTCAACAAGCGAAAGAGTCGAAGTACATCATGCTTCACGCACCAACGTCTCAGCTAGAGCAAATCAAAGCTCTACTACCTGGGGCTGAAGATCCTACGGTTCTTCCTCTATCTACAGACAAAGACAAAGTTGCCGTTCACCTCGTAAGTACAGAGAACTTGTTCTGGGAAACTATGGAACAGCTGAAAGAGTTGGGTGCAAGCTCGATTCTAGTATTACCAATCGAAAAAATGATGGGGTAGTGACGATGAGAACCGTTGTTTGGCAATCTTTAAGTGAATCACAGCAAGACTCGGTATTAGAGCGTCCAGCTATTACTGAAGGTGCAAACATCACAGCGACTGTTTCTGATGTTATTGCAAAAGTACGAAATGAAGGCGATGCCGCACTTAAGGAACTGACTGAAAAGTTCGATGGTGTGACTCCAGAATCTATCCGAGTTAGTTCGGGTGAGATCGAAGAGGCATGTGCTCGTCTAACACCAGAGATGAAGCAAGCGTTGGAGCAAGCTTACAGCAACATTGCTAAGTTTCACGAAGCTCAAAAGCCACAGCCAATTAAGGTTGAAACACAGCCTGGTGTTGTGTGTGAGCAGGTGACGCGCGCGATTAATACTGTTGGACTTTATATTCCGGGTGGCAGCGCGCCACTTCCGTCAACGGTTCTTATGTTAGGTGTACCTGCTCAAATTGCGGGTTGTCGTAAGGTTGTGCTTTGCTCACCTCCGCCAATTGCTGATGAAATCTTGTATGTCGCTAATCTTTGTAAAATCGATGAGGTTTACAATGTTGGTGGTGGTCAAGCGGTTGCTGCAATGGCGTACGGGACCGAGAGCGTGGCTAAGGTTGATAAGATCTTCGGCCCAGGTAACGCTTACGTAACGGAAGCTAAACGCCAAGTAAGTAACGACTTCCGTGGCGCTGCGATTGATATGCCTGCTGGCCCGTCTGAAGTGTTAGTGATTGCAGACGAAACTGCGGATGCTGACTTCATTGCTGCTGATCTACTGAGCCAAGCTGAACACGGGCCAGATTCACAGGTTGTATTAGTAACACCATCACCAGTTATTGCCGACCAAGTAACCGATGCGGTTCAGAAGCAATTGAAAGAGCTGTCTCGTGCGAACATCGCTCAGCAAGCATTGGCTTCAAGTCTAATCATCATTGCTGAATCGATCACTCAAGCGATTGCGATTTCGAATTTCTATGGTCCTGAGCACTTGATTGTTCAGACCAAGAGTCCACGAGAATTACTGCCGTTACTAGACAATGCTGGTTCAATCTTCTTGGGTGACTGGTCTCCAGAATCTGCAGGTGACTACGCATCAGGCACAAACCACGTTCTTCCGACTTACGGCTATACCAAGACTTATTCAAGCCTAGGTTTGGCGGATTTCTCTAAGCGTATGACGGTACAAGAGTTAACAGCTGATGGCTTACAAGGCCTAGCGCCAACGGTAGTCACAATGGCGGAAGCCGAAGGTTTGGACGCACACAAACGTGCGGTGACCATCCGAGTTGAAAAATTAAATCGATTTGAACAGCTAAATAAAGCGAAATAAGGGTAGGGCATGGAAAAGTTAGCAAGAAAACAAGTTCAGGCTCTAACACCTTACTTGTCTGCAAGACGCATTGGTGGCAGCGGAGATGTATGGTTGAACGCCAACGAATCTCCGTTTGATAACGAGTACACCTTAAATCTGACTCGACTTAATCGCTACAGCGAGTGTCAGCCTAAAGAGCTAATCGATGCTTACGCTCAATATGCGGGTGTTGCACCAGAGCAAACGTTGACTACTCGTGGTGCTGACGAAGGCATTGAACTACTGATTCGTGCTTTCTGTGAGCCGAACGAAGACGCTATTCTTTACTGCCCACCCACTTACGGTATGTACGCAATCAGTGCAGAGACGATTGGTGTTGAGCGTAAAGTGGTGCCTCTGACTTCTGAATGGCAATTGGATCTTCCTGCTATTGAAGCTCAACTTGACAACGTAAAAGTGGTGTTTGTTTGTAGTCCAAATAACCCAACAGGTAACTTAGTTAACCGTAAAGACATCGTTAAACTGCTTGAAATGACACAAGACAAAGCGATTGTGGTGATGGATGAAGCGTATATCGATTTCTGCCCTGAAGCATCAACGGTGGATTTGCTTGCTCAGTATCCGAATCTAGCGATTCTTCGAACTCTCTCGAAAGCATTTGCTTTAGCGGGTTTACGTTGTGGCTTTACGCTAGCGAACAAAGAGCTTATCGATGTATTGTTAAAGGTGATTGCTCCTTATCCAGTGCCAATCCCTGTTGCTGACATTGCCGTTCAAGCACTTTCAGAGCAAGGACTAGCGCGTGCTAAGTTCCAAGTTCTGGATTTAAGTGCTAACCGAGCGTATTTACAAGCAGGTCTATTAGGTATGCCTCAAGTGACGGTATTTGATGGTTGGGGTAACTACCTACTGGTTAAATTCCCGAACGGCGATGAGTTATTTAAAGCGGCTTGGGATACGGGCATCATTTTGCGTAATTCACCAATTGAAGACTGTGTTCGTATTAGTATTGGTAATCGCGAAGAGTGCGAAAAGACACTTGGATTCATTCGTAACTTTTATCAGTAACGAAAGGTTTACCAGTAATAACATTTGCCAGTTTGAGTGGATTAATTGCAGGCTGGCAAGTGAAACCAATATTTTGGGTTAGCGTTGATTTTAGCTAGGCCAGCAGATTTAAAATTAAAAGGAAGTTCAAGTGAGTAAACAACAGAAAATACTTTTTATAGACCGTGACGGCACCTTAATTGTTGAGCCGCCAGTTGACTTTCAAGTAGACCGTTTAGACAAACTAAAATTCGAACCGTTAGTGATCCCTAGCCTACTTGCACTGCAAGATGCAGGTTATCGCTTAGTGATGGTGACTAACCAAGATGGTCTAGGCACAGATAGCTACCCGCAAGAAGAGTTCGATGCTCCACATAATATGATGATGGAGTTCTTTGAGTCTCAGGGCGTTAAGTTTGATGATGTTCTAATCTGCCCTCACTTTGATGAAGACAACTGCTCTTGCCGCAAGCCTAAGCTGGGTATGGTTAAAGAATACCTACAAGGCGGTAAAGTTGACTTCCAAAAGTCAGTCGTGATTGGCGATCGAATGACGGATCTTCAACTTGCTGAGAACATGGCAATTCGTGGTATCCAATACGGACCAGATGCGCAAACTGAAGGCACGCTTAACTGGCCACAGATCGTTAAAGATCTGACGGTTAATGCTCGTGTTGCTGAAGTGGTTCGTACCACTAAAGAAACCGACATTAAGGTAGCCGTAAACCTTGATGAAACCGGTGACAACAAGATTGATACTGGCATGGGTTTCTTCGATCACATGCTTGATCAAATCGCGACACACGGCGGTTTCCAAATGAACCTGACTGTGAAGGGCGATCTACACATTGATGATCACCACACAGTAGAAGATACCGCACTTGCTTTAGGCCAAGCATTGAAAGATGCATTAGGCGATAAACGTGGTATTGGCCGCTTTGGTTTCAGCCTACCAATGGATGAGTGTTTGGCTCAGTGTGCGCTAGACCTTTCTGGCCGTCCATACCTGAAGTTCGATGCTAAATTCAGCCGCGAGCAAGTGGGTGACCTTTCAACAGAGATGGTGGTTCACTTCTTCCGTTCTCTAACCGATACATTGGCTTGTACGCTACACCTTTCTTCTGACGGTAATAATGATCACCACATCATTGAGAGCCTATTCAAAGCGTTTGGCCGTACTCTTCGCCAAGCAATCAAAGTTGAAGGTAACGAGTTACCAAGCAGCAAAGGCGTTCTGTAAGGCTAACGTTAGCAAGGAAAAACAATGAAAGATCAAAAAGTCGTTATTATTGATACTGGTTGTGCCAATGTTTCCTCGGTGAAGTTTGCGATTGAACGTCTAGGCTACGCAGTTGAAATTTCAAAAGAACCAGAAGTTGTTCTTGCTGCCGATAAGCTATTCCTACCCGGTGTAGGCACAGCAAGTGAGGCAATGAAGAACTTGCAAGAGCGCGACCTTGTTTCTCTTGTGAAGCAAGTAGAGAAGCCCCTGCTAGGTATTTGTTTAGGTATGCAGTTGTTAGGCAAATTGTCTCAAGAGAAAGGCCAAAAAGCTGACGAGTTAGTTGAATGCCTAGGATTGTGTGATGGCGAAGTTCGTTTACTTGAAACGGGTGATTTGCCATTACCACACATGGGTTGGAACACAGTAACCGCGACACCTAACCACCCTCTATTCAAAGATATTGAAGAGGGCGAGTACTTCTACTTTGTACACAGCTTCGCAATGCCAGTGGGTGACTACACAGTCGCACAATGTGATTACGGCAATCCGTTTACTGCCGCAGTGCAAAGTGGCAACTATTATGGTGTTCAGTTCCACCCAGAACGTTCGTCAAAAGCTGGCTCTAAGCTGATTCAGAACTTCTTGGAATTGTAATAAGGATTTGGCAGCGGCTAACGTTGCCCTATAAGGAATGTAAATGATTATTCCCGCGTTAGATTTAATTGAAGGCCAAGTAGTTCGCTTATTCCAAGGGGACTACGGGCAAGTAACAGAATACAAAGTAGACCCAGCAGAGCAGTTTAATCTGTATCACCAAGCTGGCGCTGGCTGGCTGCACCTTGTTGACTTAACGGGCGCAAAAGACACAACGGCTCGTCAGTTAGACTTGATTGCTAAGCTCCTTGCTAGCACGCCTGCGAACATCCAGATTGGTGGTGGCGTGCGTAACGAACAAGATGTCGTTGATCTACTAGAAGCTGGCGCACAGCGCGTTGTGGTTGGTTCTACGGCAGTTAAGCAACCTGAGTTGGTTAAAGGTTGGATGGAGAAGTACGGTGCGGAAAAAATCGTGCTGGCTCTGGACATCAATATTGACGAAAGCGGCACACGTAAAGTCGCGATTTCAGGTTGGCAAGAAGATTCAGGCGTGACCATTGAAGCGCTAATTGAAGATTACCTCACGGTTGGCCTTAAACACGTTCTGTGTACTGATATTTCACGTGATGGCACGCTAGAAGGGTCAAACGTAGAGCTCTATGTTGATCTCTGTAAACAGTACCCACAAGTGCAATTCCAATCATCGGGTGGCATTGGCAGCCTAGCTGATATCGAAGCACTTAAAGGCAGCGGCGTTGCGGGTGTGATTGTTGGTCGTGCACTGCTTGATGGCAAGTTCACCGCAGAGGAGGCATTTGCATGTTGGCAAAGCGAATAATCCCTTGTTTGGATGTCCGTGATGGACAAGTGGTTAAGGGCGTTCAATTCCGTAATCACGAAATTATTGGTGACATCGTTCCGCTAGCACAACGCTACGCAGAAGAGGGCGCTGATGAATTAGTATTTTATGACATCACCGCATCAAGTGATGGCCGTGTGGTCGATAAAAGCTGGGTGAAACGTGTAGCAGAAGTGATTGATATTCCTTTCTGTGTGGCTGGTGGTATTAAGTCTGCGGAAGATGCAGCACGCATTCTTGAGTTTGGTGCAGATAAAGTATCCATCAACTCGCCTGCATTGGCTAACCCACAGCTAATCACTGACCTAGCTGATAAGTTCGGCGTACAGTGTATCGTTGTCGGTATCGATTCATACTTCGATAAAGAGACGGGTAAATATCAGGTTTACCAATTCACAGGCGATGAAGCGCGTACCAAAGCAACCAAGTGGGAAACCAAAGATTGGGTGCAGGAAGTACAGAAGCGTGGCGCCGGTGAGATCGTGTTAAACATGATGAACCAAGATGGCGTTCGCAACGGCTATGATATCGACCAGTTAAATATGGTACGTTCGGTGTGTAATGTACCCCTGATTGCATCAGGTGGCGCAGGTGCAATGGAACACTTTGCTGAAGCTTATAAAAAGACCAACGTGGATGGAGCACTTGCGGCTTCGGTATTCCACAAACAAGTCATCAATATTGGTGAACTTAAACAGTATTTAAAACAACAAGATGTAGAGGTGCGACTATGAGTTTTGAACCCGTAAGCTTATCAAAAACAGAAGTAGGCGCATTGTCAGAGCGTATTGATTGGGAAAAAGTCGATGGCTTAGTGCCAGCGATTGTTCAAGATTACCAGTCTAGCCAAGTGCTGATGATGGGATACATGAACCCAGCAGCACTAGAGAAAACAGGCGAGACTGGCCAAGTGACGTTTTTCTCTCGCACCAAAGAGCGCCTTTGGACGAAAGGTGAAACGTCAGGCAACGTATTGCAACTGCACAACGTCGCCTTGGACTGTGACAGCGACACCTTACTGGTTAAAGTTAATCCCATTGGTCCAACGTGCCACACAGGTACAACAACGTGTTGGGATGGAGACAAGCAAGAAGAGTCTCAGATGGTGTGGCTTCATCAGCTTGAGCAGCTATTGGCTGCCCGCAAGGACGCCGATCCTGAATCTTCTTATACTGCCAGTCTATATGCCCGTGGCACCAAGCGTATTTCGCAAAAAGTGGGCGAAGAAGGCGTTGAAGTCGCGCTTGCGGCGACGTCGGGCGATAAGGCGGAGTTAGTGTGTGAATCAGCAGATTTGATTTACCACCTAATGGTTCTTCTTCAAGATCAAGGCTTATCGATGGATGATGTGGTAAACAAGCTGAAAGAGCGTCATAAGTAAGCTCTCTTTAGATTAATAGAACCGCGTAAAAGACAGGCAAAAGCCCCGCAAACAAACATGTTTACGGGGCTTTTTAGTTTTTTAATTTTCAAGATTTCAAGATTTCAAGATTTCAAGATTTCAAGATTTCAAGATTTCAAGATTTCTAAGCCCTACGTCACTTTTCTAACCTCTGACTTTGCGTCATTCCGAGGAGCCTAAGCGACATCAGGAATCTCTTCTCTTAATCTGACTTCTTAGTCGAACGAGTTACCCGCAGCACTTCTTGTATTTCTTACCACTGCCACAAATACACGGATCATTACGGCCGATTTTAAAGCTCTCAACGGTTTGATTTAAGCGTGGGTCAATTTCTGGTTGTGTAGTTTGTTCCTGCTCTGGGAAGGTACCATCAATGTAGTACCAAAGACCGTCTTGACGTATAAAGCGAGAGCGTTCTTGCATGCAGTATTGTGCGCCTTCTTCATTGAAGTAAGCTTTAAACTCAACAAAGCCTTCGTCTTGGTGCGAGCCTACCGCAGTATCGATGACTTCTAGTCCTGCCCAATCACTGTTGATAGATTCGGCAATACCTTCTCTTTGCGCTTCTGCGTTGCAGCTAGGGTGGTAAGTCGCAACAACATAATCCACCAAACCAAGTACATGTGCAGAATAACGTGAGCGCATCAATTGCTCGGGTGTTTCAACGGCACTGTGGTTAAGGTGTGCTGATTTACAGCACTGTTGGTAAGTGTTTTTGCTACCGCATGGGCATAAAGACATGGTTAAATCCTGTAAAAATGGCCTCTGTTAAGAGGCCATAAATGAATGTGTTGGAGTTTATCAAGAAACGACTGCTCACCAAAGCTGAGTTTCGATTGAAGTAGCTGTGTGATGTGAACTATTTCAAAGTAGGAGACAGCAGGTCTTGGGCCCAAGAAGTTGCTTCGTCATAAGCTTGACCTAGCTCTGCTTCGTTGAGTTTGAGCAGTTTACGAATGCGCGTTGCTTCATCCCAGCGAGCTTGTTCATAAGCTATGACCATCGCCAAAATGGCACCTAATACGCCTTTACGTTGAATCAAGGCTTGTTTAATCTCATCATCGATCGGCACCGAGTCCAGTACTTTTACTAACGGCAGATCGAATAGGGAGTCGAGCAGCGAGAACATGCCAGTTAAAAAGGCTTGCCCGGGCTCAACCTTAACGTTCATTTTCTCGACCAACAGTTCACATTGGCGCGCGCGTATCACGGCTAAACCATAAAGTGAGTCTGGTTTATCTTCTTTCGCGGATGCGATAGCAACCAGTGACACTAGCTTACGTAGTTTTTGTTCACCAAGATAAACAAGCGCTTGGTGGAATGAACGAATCGGTGTTGATGAGCCACCAGCGGAGTTTACGTAAGAGAGCAGCTTATACGACATAGTCATATCAAGGGTAATCAAACGCTCTACTTCGGCAAAGTTGATAGGATCGTTGGCAATCTCTTTCAACAGTTGAACAATGGTTAAAAAAGCAGGGTTTAATGCGCGAGTTTGGATCATCTCCGGCTTACTGAAAAAGTAGCCTTGAAAGTAGTTAAACCCGGCTTGGATTGCTTCTTGGTATTCTTCGTGAGTTTCTACTTTCTCCGCTAGAAACTCGATATTCAAGTCTTTCAGAGTGTTCATGAACATCGCAGCTTTAGCGATTGAGATCAAACGTATGTCGAATTTGATAATTGATACGTAAGGTAAGAAGCGTTTCCATGCTTTGCTAGGCACAAAATCATCTAACGCGATCGTGTAACCCGCATCATAAATTGTGATGATGGCTTCTAGCAGTTCGTCTGTTGGCTCACAGTCTTCCAGTACCTCGACAACTAAGCTCTCTTTCGGAAATAGAGTCGGGACTAGGTTAACCAAGCTTGCATATGGAAAATTAACGAATCCAAGCTTATCGCCCAATGTATTATAGTGGGTAGATAAGAAGTGGTCGGAAAGCAAACGGCTAGTAGCGAGCTCCGGCTCTACTTCAGGGAAAGTGTTCTTAGGACCATCCCTAAATAGCAACTCGTAACCTATGGTCTTCTTGTCTGCATCGAGTATTGGTTGACGCGCTACGTATGAATATTTCAACTTGGTACTGTGTTCGGTTTATTTTTGATAGACAAATAATAGCTAATTCAGGAGAAATTACCATATACAAGTGAAGAAAATCTGACCGATGATAATAATAAAAGTGAAAGTTTAAGCGTGATGCTAAAAGCGATTGCTAAACTCGCGATTCTGTAGTTCAAAACTTTGCGGAGTGAACACCAGAACTGATCCTTGGGTATACCAATCACCCAATACGATACGGGTTTTAGTGCAATTGTTAGCACTGAAGGAGTGTATGTCTGGACGGTGAGTGTGACCGTGGATCATCAAATCGACGTTGTGTTGTTTCATCACATTTTCGACTTCTTGCTGTGTTACATCCATGATGTCGAGTGACTTTGTCTGCTTATCATCTTTGATATCAGACTGAACCTTGGAGACAATTTTCTTTTTGATAAAAAATGGAATTCTATTAAAGACCCATTGTAACCAGGGCTGATGAACTTTTTCACGAAAGGCGAGGTACTTTATATCTTCGGTACACAGAGTATCACCATGCAATACCACTGCTTTTTGTCCGTAGATATCGATAGTAGAAACTTCATCTAGAAGCTGTACGCCTGTTTGTTTCGCAAATTTTTTGCCAACTAAAAAGTCCCGATTGCCTTGTGTGAAATAACAAGGTACGCCAGTGTTAACTAAGTCTATAAACGTTTGGCGAATTGAATTCGCGAACTCGCTTGTATCGTCGTCACCAATCCAGAATTCGAAAAGATCACCCAACACGTAGAGTGCATCCGCTTCTACGGCCTCGTTCTTCATGAAGGTTAAGAAGCAGTCTGTGATGTCTTGTCGCGACGGAGCAAGGTGTAGATCTGATATAAAATATGTTTTCATAGGTCTAAAAAAAGGGAGCGATTCGCTCCCTATATCCTGATTTTATCGGCTCATCAATTATTAATACTAACCGAAAGCAAGTGATTAAGCTTCGATTGTAGTACCAGTGATGATCACTTCTTCTAGAGGTACGTCTTGGTGCATACCCATAGAACCAGTGCTAACACCTTTGATCTTGTTTACGATGTCCATGCCTTCAACAACTTCTGCGAATACACAGTAGCCCCAACCGTCTAGGCTTTCGCTACGGAAGTTTAGGAAAGAGTTGTCGTTGACGTTGATGAAGAACTGAGAGCTCGCTGAATGCGGTTCCATAGTACGAGCCATTGCTAGCGTACCCACTTTGTTCGCTAGGCCGTTGTTTGCTTCGTTCTTGATAGTCGCGCGAGTTGTTTTTTCTTTAAGGCCAGAAGTCATGCCGCCGCCTTGAACCATGAAACCATCGATAACACGGTGGAATAGCGTGTTGTCGTAAAAACCGTCACGGCAATACTGTAGGAAGTTTGCGCTTGTTTCTGGTGCTTTTTCTTCGTTAAGTTGAACTTTGATGTCACCAAAATTTGTGTGAAGGATGATCATGATTGTTACCTTACTGTCTTTTTAATATGAAGTTCGAATTCTAGCGCATGTTGGCGGACTTTCAAATCACCAAATCATTAACTTAACTCGGATGTTTGAGGTAATTCCTGCTTTGGGGGATTACCTATTAAGGTATGACTTGTTATACTGCGATCTTATTTTTGATTAATCCATAAAATAGATAGAGATCATGCTGAAGATATATAACACGCTCACAAGACAGAAAGAGGAATTCAAACCAATTACAGCTGGCAAAGTCGGTATGTATGTCTGTGGGGTAACCATATACGATCTCTGTCATATTGGTCATGGCCGTACGTTCGTTTCATTTGACGTGGTAACTCGTTACCTGCGTTACCTTGGTTACGATTTGAATTTCGTTCGTAATATCACTGATATCGATGACAAAATCATCAAGCGCGCTAATGAAAACGGCGAGTCTTGTGACTCTCTGACTGAGCGTCTGATCGGTGAAATGCACGCGGACTTCGATGCATTGAACATGAAACGCCCAGATGTCGAGCCTCGTGCGACTGAATTCATCACAGAGATCATTGAGTTAGTAGAAAAGCTAATTCAACGTGGCTTTGCTTACGTTGCAAGCAACGGTGACGTGATGTTCGAAGTTAAGAAGTTTGACGAATACGGTAAGCTTTCTAAGCAAGATCTTGAGCAGCTTCAAGCTGGCGCCCGTGTTGACATCGATTCTGCAAAACGTAGCCCGTTAGACTTTGTTCTTTGGAAGATGTCTAAGCCTGGTGAGCCGACGTGGGAATCGCCATGGGGGCCAGGTCGTCCAGGTTGGCACATCGAATGTTCAGCAATGAACTCGTCTATTCTTGGCAATCACTTCGATATTCATGGTGGTGGTTCGGATCTACAGTTCCCGCACCACGAGAACGAAATCGCACAATCTTGCTGCGCACATGGCACCCAGTATGTGAATACTTGGATGCACAGTGGCATGGTGATGGTAGACAGAGAAAAAATGTCTAAGTCACTGGGTAACTTCTTCACTATCCGTGACGTACTTCAGCATTACGATGCAGAGACAGTTCGTTACTTCCTAATGTCTGGTCACTACCGTAGCCAACTAAACTACAGCGAAGATAACCTAAATCAGGCTCGTGCATCACTTGAACGTCTCTATACATCACTTCGTGGTCTAGACGTTACCGCAGCCCCTGCTGGTGGTGAAGAGTATGTGACTCGTTTCTCTACAGCGATGAACGATGATTTCAACACACCTGAAGCTTATTCAGTGTTGTTTGAAATGGCTCGTGAAATCAACCGTATCAAGACTGAAAGCATAGAAAAAGCAAGTGCACTAGGTGCGTTGATGCGTGAACTGGCAGACATCATCGGTATTCTTCACCAAGATCCAGAAGCTTTCTTGCAAGGCGATGCAGCAGGTAACGATGACGAAGTCGCTGAAATCGAAGGCCTAATTAAGCTACGTAATGACTCTCGCGCTTCGAAGGATTGGGCAAATGCCGATCTTGCACGTGATAAGCTGAACGAGCTAGGTATTGTTCTGGAAGATGGTCCAGAAGGTACGACTTGGCGTCGTAAGTAAATCTTATAAAAAGGGCTGATTTTCAGCCCTTTTTTCTAGCAAAAATTCTCTAATTTCACCTTTTTATCTTCAACTTTTAATTAACAGGAATATTTCTGTGGCTCAGATGTATTTTTATTACTCGGCAATGAACGCGGGTAAATCAACAACGCTTCTTCAATCTTCATTCAACTACCAAGAACGTGGTATGACACCAGTGATCTTTACGGCTGCATTAGATGATCGCTATGGTATCGGTAAAGTGAGTTCACGAATTGGTCTTCAATCTGAAGCTCAATTGTTTAAAAACGACACCAATATGTTTGAGGCAATTCAAAAACTCAACGAAGAAGAAAAGCGTCATTGTGTATTGATCGATGAGTGTCAGTTTTTGTCGAAAGAGCAGGTTTACCAACTAACAGAAGTGGTTGATAAGCTGCACATCCCTGTACTTTGCTACGGTTTGCGCACTGACTTCTTGGGTGAACTGTTTGAAGGTAGCCGCTACTTGTTGTCTTGGGCTGACAAATTAGTAGAACTTAAAACAATTTGCCACTGTGGCCGTAAGGCCAATATGGTAATTCGTACAGATGAGCACGGTGTGGCAATTGCTGAAGGTGACCAAGTCGCTATTGGTGGCAATGACCAATATGTTTCGGCTTGCCGTTTACATTATAAAGAAGCGTTAGGTAAATAAGCAGCCTATAAGTCGGCATTGCTAAAACCAATAGCGTTCAAATTAGAAAACGGTGACCTAGCGTCACCGTTTTTGTTTATTGAGCCGAGCTTTTGTTTTATTCCAAGCCGAGCTTCTATTTTATTCTTAGTCGATCTTTTGCTTTATTCGAAACCGAGCCTCTTTAATGCTTGATAGGCATGGTCAACGTCGTCAGGGATGGGCATCTCAATTTGAAAGCCCTGAGCGGGGTAGGATTTGATTCGCTCATAATCAGCAATCAACGCACCTAACACCATGTCTAACGGCAAATCTTCGTTAAAGTAATCATCCCAATTCTGCCATTGTGATGTCACTGTTATCTCGGAAGTTTCGTCAGGCCATTGCTTACAGAACGTTGCGTAAGTGCGTTTCTCCATAAAGGGCTTCTGAACTAGGGTCAGCCGTTTCGGTGATAATCCTCGCTGAGCCAGTAGCTCGTAGGTAAACCGTACATTTTCCCCAGTGTTTGTCGCGTGCTTCTCAATGATAATGTCTAAGTCAGGCACACCACTGTCTCGTGCGATAGAAGCGAATGTTTCTGCTTCTGAACGTTCAAAGCTTCCTTCTGTAAAACGTCCCATACCACCAGAAAAAACGATGTATGGCGCTATCTTTTGGTGATAAAGCTCGGCTGCATATTCAGCGACGCGAGTATCGTTACTGCACAACACAAATATACAATCTGAAGGCGTGATGTCATGACCCATCGACATGAAGTTCCAAAGGGTGTCGATCGAGTGATATAGCTTACCCTTTGAGTTCTTTGTTACAGGTTGCTTAGCTATGGATTGCTTAGTCATAAAGAGCGTCCAATGTGGAATCGAATTTAAACGAGTAACCTAAACCGAGGATCTTTTTAGAAGAGATCAGCTTGTCTGGGGTATCGACAATAGGAGGGAGTGGCTCGCTGCTATTGGCACTTTTTAGTGCTGCGGCATAGAACTCTGCTTTGCTCACAGTATTCGGAGTGGTGACGTTGACCACTTCGTTGTGCAGTTGACTGATAGCGAAATCGACTGCGCCAATCGCGTCGTTAAGGTGAAGCATGTTGGCAGGAGCTTGAGTGCTCACTTGCTTCAATTTACTTGCAAACCTCGATGGGTGACGGTTCGGACCAATCAATCCACTAAAGCGAAGAATGGTGTAGTCGATGCCAGAATCAATCACTGACTGTTCCGCTTGCAGCATAACACGCGCGTTATCGGAAAATGAAGACGCGAGCTCGTTGCCTGAGGTTGAAAGGGGGAGTGAAGCATCCAGTTCGTTCAACACGCCAGGTTTAGTTGGGTATACGGTTGTTGAACTGACCATGATGAGCTTCTTAACGTTGGCCTTTTGACATGCATTGGTGAGTTGCTGCCAGTAGTCGGCGTACTCTTGTCCTGCTCCCTTTCTAAAGCCTGGAGGGAAGCTACCAATCACTATCTCAGTGTTGTTTTCGAGTAACAACGAATAGAGTTCACCGATTGTCTCATCTGGCTTTGATGAGTCAAAACTAAACACTTCACATGGAACTCGTTTGTTCCCAACAGCGTCTGCACCTGCTTGGGTCGTTTTCGTGACCACAACTTGGTTACCATGTTTTTCTAAATGTTCAGATAAAGGTGCACCGACCCATCCTGCACCAACAATAAATATAGAAGCCATGTGTTCCTCACAACTGCAAATGACGAATTTACAATAAGCCTAACAAACCTTTGGCCAAAAATGAAAAAACTCCACGGCCGAAGCGAGTGGAGTTTTTACTAGAACCGTGGAGTTTTAGTTCAGTACGCGAAGTAACTTGTCTGCGCGCTCTGCCATCTGGATACCTTCATCTGTTAGGTAACCACCGTCTGGCTGAGTGCAAAGATTCTTTTCGAATAGGCGCTTAACAGCGTCTTGAGTTTCTTGAGCAGCCTCTTGATGAACTTTAATTCCAGTAGCGGCGCTACTTACATCAAATTGAAGAAGGAGGTTTAAATCAGCAATATGTTCAGCGTTGTACTTCATAATTAACCTATATATTCATAACGTTCTCTACCTTCACCTTAGTGCGCATTCACGGCTCAAGCAATAGCAAATAAATAGAATTGATAAGTGATACCAAATTGAATGATTAATCGTCGTATGGTGGGTTTATTTTAGTTAGATTGCGTGATTTGCAGCCACTTAAATTCTGAACGATGTTTATTGGGAAGTGGTTGTAATATATTGTGTTACTAGAAATATATTGCATCCAGCTAATATTGTATAAAAAGGAAACGCATCAGTGAGAGTGAACAAAGTAGCATTAACGATCAGTATGCTATTTGCTATCTCAGGTTGTCAAAGTACACCCTCAGAGCAGACAGGCGCGAACCAAACCACAAATGACAATGAATCAACAGTAGAGGTCCGTTCATTTCAGTCTGTCCAAAGTGTTTACTCCGAGTGGGAGACTAAGCTTGAAGAACACGCTCAATTGTCTCTCTATGCTCCAGAGAATTACAATGAACTATTAGACGCTTGGAATGATGCTGAAAGCATTTATGCGGACTTACTGAAAGATCAAACACGGTTAACCAAGAGTTACTCGATTTTTTCGACATTAACTTACGCCGAAGCCTTTGATGAAAAAATTGCGTTGATTCGATCAAATTATGACTCGATCTTAGTGCTAAAGGAAAAGGCTGACAGAGTATTAGCCGACTCGATAGTGCAAATGGATTACTTAAAGTTTCTTGGTGCCGACACTATGTTTGCATCGAGCTACAAGCGCTTGTATTCAGAATACAGCGAACTGTTTGAGTATGTGCTGGTCGACGAACTTGAAGATGCTCAGGAAGCACAGGTAGAGTTTCTTAATAACGCGAGTTTGTTAGAAGTTAAAGTGGCCCACAAGAAGTACATCGAACCTTTGAAGGATGAGTTGGAGTTCTTGGAAGATGAAGATTTCGATGACGTTGTTCCACTGACGTTTGCTAAAGCGGCATCTCAAATTGCTTTGGCAGAAAGCCAAGTGAAAGCCAGTCCCCGTGAAAAGTCGATCATTGAAGACGCAGTTCACGCTGCGGAGTTCGAATTAAACCACGTACGCAGTGTTGCTCATGAAGTCAAAGTGCTGGCGAGCGTAAAAGGTGACCAGTTCGAACAGTCGGTTTTGAATGCAGAGAACCAGTTATTGAGCATTTCACGAGTGGTTAATGATGAAGATCACCGTGATGTTGTATTGCGTCTTCAGTCTCAAAAAATTGTAGCGAGTGTTAAAGCGTTAAAAAGCTCTGATATGACAGGGCTTTTAAAGTCAGAGATTGAAATTTTGACTGAGCAATTGGCTAAGCTGGAGTCTGAAAACCAGAAGCAAGCGCAGCAATTGTCTGAAGCAACCAAGCACAGTGAGTTGCTCGGTGAGCAGATTACCAAGAGTGATGCTCACATAAAGAGCCTAGAAGAGTTAGTGGATAGTTTGAAAAGCTTAGGTGGTAAAGTTGCCACCGAAAGTGACTCTGATGTGATTCTTCCTAGTATTGAATCTAGCCTAGAGGATGCATCTCTCGAACAATCATTAGAAGAAGTGGTTGAACCTTCGGTTTAGCATCACTAATTTCTTTATTTGTGATTGAGTTAAAAGCGCCTAAGGGCGCTTTTTTACGTTCTGTTGATCTATGTCAAAATCTGAAAACAAAAGTGTCCATTGAGTCATTATAGTGTACGTTATTCTTTGAACTTTAACGTAACTTGTTGATATTTATAGATGTGTTGTTTTCTATGCTGATAACTAATCATTCAGCAGAGTTTTATTTTTACTACTAAAGTCGTATGAATTTGGAATAACTTGGACTAATTTCTTTCAACAGGATTGTGAGAGGCATTTCGAGCTTAAAATAGCTCTTGAATTCAGAAATGAAAGAGAGGATTATCGCGCTCCCGACGACATGTTTCAAAATGTAAATCATCATGAATCTAAACCAATTCGACTCATTATTACCGCCACAAATGGCTGAGCGCGCTGCAGATATTGGCGTAGGTAAAGCAACCAAAGATCCAATCAAATCTTTTCTCCTAGCGATTTCTGCTGGCATACATATTGGTATCGCGTTTGTGTTCTACACAATCGTGACTACCGGTGCTGGTGATTTACCGTGGGGTATTACTCGCTTATTGGGTGGTCTAGCTTTTAGCTTAGGATTAATCCTTGTTGTTGTTACTGGTGGTGAACTGTTTACCAGCTCGGTGTTGACGCTTGTTGCTCGCGCAAGTGGCAAGATTACCTGGCGTACATTAGTTAAGAACTGGACCACGGTTTATGTCGGTAACTTAATTGGTGCATTGCTGCTGGTGGCCTGTATGCTTCTGACTAAACAGTACATGTTCGATCATGGACAAGTGGGTTTGAATGCCATGGCGATTTCCCAACACAAAATGCACCATGATTTTATCCAAGCTATCGCGCTTGGCATCATGTGTAATGTGTTGGTTTGTATCGCGGTATGGATGACGTTTAGTGGACGTACACTGACTGACAAAATCGCAGTTATGATTTTACCTGTTGCGATGTTCGTATCAGCCGGTTTTGAGCACTGTATTGCCAACATGTTCCAAGTCCCTTTAGCTATCGGTATCAAAACATTTGCTCCCGCAGAATTTTGGACAATGACAGGCGCTAACCCTGCGGACTATGTTGATCTGAACATGATGGACTTTTTGATGAACAACTTGCTGCCCGTTACCATTGGTAACATCATTGGCGGTGGTATCTTTGTTGGTATGTGGTACTGGTTGATCTACCTACGTGACTAATAAGGGTGGCGTGATCCACCAAGCAAAGGTTTCGTGATTAATCCAGTTTACGAGTTAACTGGGTAACTTGGACTCAGTGAAAACACTGAACTGACTTATGACATTTACAAGACGGCCTGCATTGCAGGCCGTTTTTATTTGTGGAAAACCTACTTATTCATTTCTTAAATTATCATGTGAACGCTCAATAGCGATGATCACCGTGTGTGTATATGTCTTTGAAAACACCCAAAGATCAAAGGTAATGATCTTTCCCTAGGTGGGAATGGACAAAAAAGGATCTATATTGATTTGGTTATCCACAATTTCTGTGGATAACCTGTCTCAAATTCAGTGAGTAACCAGATCTAAGTGGAGTAGGGAGGCTATTTCGAAGGCTGTATTTGCGCGAGAACTCGGCCTTCTTTAGTAAGAGATGTCTTCAATGAGAGCTGAAGTGCAAGTGCTAAAGAGCAGCTCATCATCACGAAGATAGCTAACATGATCATCAACTGATACTTAATCGCGATCATTGGTGATGCACCACCTAAGATCTGTCCTGTCATCATTCCCGGTAGCGTGACTAAGCCTGTAGTTGCCATAGAGGCCATAATTGGTGACATCGCTTTCTGTATCGCATTACGAACAAAAGGCGCGGCTGCATAGGAAGGAGACGCGCCCAAAGCGATAGCCGCTTCGTACTCTGATTTCTGCGTTTCAAAAGCCCCAAACAAATTCTGCAATGCCACGATATTACTGCTTAAGCTATTACCTAACAGCATCCCTGCAATAGGGATAAGGTACTGTGCGTTAAAAACCGGTGTCGGTTTAATGATGAAAAAGCAGATAAACAAGACAATAGGTACACAAGTTACAGCAAGGCTAACGGCTATAGGAACTAAAAGTAGATTTTTTGGGAGCCTAGATTTTTCAACAATTGAGCTTGCCCCAACGATGATCATTGCAAATAGCCACAGCAAATTGACCCATAAGCTATTCAAGGTGAACAAGTATTCTAGGTAAAGTCCCACTAGAAATAGCTGAATAACCATACGAATGATGCTGACAGAAGCCTCTTTTCCAAGGCCGAGTTTTAACTTGTGGTTGATGGTAATAGGTAGCAAGAGAAGTGAGCTGAAGAACAATAACTGCCACCAAGATATATCAATAACGTCTTGCATAATGATTCCTTTTAAGTGGTCTCCATCATATCTGAAAGTGCCAAATGATGCATTTCAACTGTAAAGTCACCAATTCTAAAAATGATCAATCATTTAACAAACAAAACACAAAATAGTGGTTGTTTGAGGCTTTTTTAGCTACTACTTAGTAGGTAAAAAGTTAAAATTGGTTGTCATATGGTTGCGTATATGTTGGTTTTTAACATTTGTGAAATATACTTAATTCTTCACATTTGTTAATACTTTTTAATAACTTTGTTTAACTGAAAACAAGTTTGGATGACCTCAAAAAAGTATTGATTAGCAAGGGTTATAACGGGGGATTTGATTGAACCCTACTTTGTGTATGGTCTAAAATTTGTTGTTAGATACTCAAGAACTTTAGCCCCATAGAATGGGTTACTCGAAATTACTAAATACAAAATAGGCAAAATGTATGAGTGATGTTAATAAAATTGAAACTGGCGAAAAACGCTCGTTGGAGTGGAAGTCTTTCCTCTTCATCGCGGTGGTTCTCTTTCCAATATTAAGTGTGGCTTTTGTAGGCGGTTACGGCTTCCTAGTTTGGGCACTGCAAGTGTTTGTATTCGGACCTCCTGGTGCTCACGGCGGCATGTAATGCCCTCTAGTAACAACATTTTTTAAAATCAATATTTAAGAGAGCTAAACATGAAATCATTTTTAGTTAAATTATGGCGCACAATGACTCGCCCTGCAGTACACATCAGTCTTGGTGTACTAACTATGGGTGGCTTTATCGCCGGTGTTATTTTCTGGGGCGGTTTTAACACAGCTCTAGAGCACACAAATACAGAAGAGTTCTGTGTAAGTTGTCACACCATGCGTGACAACGTGTACGTAGAACTACAAGAAACGGTTCACTGGAAAAACACTTCTGGTGTACGTGCTACTTGTCCTGACTGTCACGTTCCACATGAATGGACAGCAAAAATCGCTCGTAAGATGCAAGCATCTAAAGAAGTATTCGCTCAAGTATTTGGTGACTTAGATACACCTGAGAAATTCGAAGCTCGTCGTATCGAACTGGCTAAACACGAATGGGATCGTTTCTCTTCGAACAAATCTCTAGAGTGTAAAAACTGTCACAACTACGATTCAATGGACTTCGAGAACATGCGCCCAACAGCGCGTATCCAGATGAAGAATGCAGCAGAACGTGATCAAAGCTGTGTTGACTGTCATAAAGGTATTGCTCACAACCTTCCAATGGATATGGCATCAGCAAGCGGTATTGTTGGCGAGCTAGAAAATGTAGCAAGCAGCACATCTTACGCAAATGGTTCTGACGTGATCTCTATTCGTCACCTACCAATGTACACAGATGAAACAGCAACGGTTGAAGCGGGTCTACTAAGTCCTGCAAGTAAAGTTGCGGTTATCGACGAAAAAGGCGACATGATCAAGATTCAAATCGATGGTTGGCGTAAAGCGAAAGGCTTCGGACGTGTAATCCAAGAAGACTTCGGTATGAACATCTCAACTGCAATCTTGACCAAAGAAGTATCTCAAAGTGACGTTATCACTGTTGGTGAGAAGAAAGAAGATGAGCTTACTGGCCTTCCATGGGAAGAAGTTAACCTAGCACTTTGGATGAAGAAAGAGTCTATGGTTGATAACTTCGATCCAATTTGGAACGCAGCGGGTCAAGCGTACCAATCTAACTGTTCAACGTGTCACTCACAGCCAGATGAAGCTCACTTCAGCGCTAACGGTTGGGTAGGCATGTTAGATGGTATGATTGCATTCGTTAACTTCGATACAGATACAGAAGCACTTGTTCTTAAGTATCTACAGAAGCACTCATCAGATTTTTCTGAAGGCCATCACTAATTAGACGTCAATTGGAGTAACACAATGGCAATTACAAGAAGAAGTTTTCTGAAAGGTGTCGCTACTACAAGTGCGGCATCGGTTATCGGTCCAAGCTTATTGGCGTCGGCATCAGCGTCTGCAGCAGAAACAGACGGCGCGTGGAAAGTCTCTGGTTCTCACTGGGGTGCATTCCGAGCTCGCGTTTATGCGGGTAAAGTACAAGAGATTAAACCTCTAGAAATCGATCAACACCCAACTGAGATGTTGAAAGGTATTAAAGGTATTATCTACAGCCCATCACGTGTGCGTTACCCAATGGTTCGCCTAGATTGGTTGAAGAAGCATAAATACAGCGCAGACACGCGTGGTAACAACCGTTTTATTCGTGTGACTTGGGATGAGGCACTAGACCTTGTTTACCGCGAACTAGAGCGCGTACAGAAAGATTACGGTCCATGGGCGCTTCACACAGGTCAAACTGGTTGGAGACAAACGGGTCAGTTCCACAGCTGTACTAACCATATGCAACGTGCAATGGCACTTCACGGTTACTCTGTGAAGAAAATCGGTGACTACTCAACAGGTGCTGGTCAAACGATCATGCCTTACGTGCTAGGTTCTACTGAAGTTTACGCACAAGGTACATCTTGGGAACTTATCCTAGAAAACAGTGACAACATTGTTCTTTGGGGTAACGATCCAGTTAAAAACCTGCAAGTAGGTTGGACATGTGAGACTCACGAGTCATTCGCATACTTAGAACAGCTGAAAGAAAAAGTTGCTAAGAAAGAGATCAACGTTGTTTCTGTTGACCCTGTTAAAAACAAAACAGGCCGTTACCTAGAAAACGAGCAAATGTACATCAACCCACAAACTGATGTGGCGTTCATGCTTGGTGTTGCTCACGTTCTTTACAACGAAGATCTATACGACAAGAAGTTCATCGAAACTTACTGTCTAGGTTTTGAAGACTTTATCAAGTACGTTCAAGGTGAAACGAAAGATAAAGTTGAGAAGACACCTGAGTGGGCTTCGGCTATCTGTGGTGCAAGCGCGGACTCTATCCGTGAATTCGCTAAGATGCTGGTTAACGGTCGTACGCAGATTCTTGTCGGTTGGAGTATCCAACGTCAACAACACGGTGAGCAGCCTTACTGGATGTGTGCCGTTATCGCAGCAATGGTTGGCCAAATCGGTCTACCTGGCGGTGGTATCTCTTACGGTCACCATTACTCTGGTATCGGTGTTTCTTCAACTGGCTTCGCTGCTCCGGGTTCATTCCCGTTGAACATCGACCAAGGTCAATCGCCTAAGCACACTAACACTGATTACAACGGTTACAGCCGTGTAATCCCTGTTGCTCGTTGGGTAGATAGCTTGCTAGAGCCAGGTAAGAAGATCAAAGCGAACGGTTCAACGGTTACACTACCGGATATCAAGATGATGGTATTCAGTGGTAATAACCCGTGGCACCACCACCAAGATCGCAACAAGATGCGTAAAGCATTCAAGAGCCTACAAACTGTAGTGGCTGTTGATTTCGCTTGGACTGCAACTTGTCGTCACTCTGATATCGTGCTTCCTGCATGTACTCAGTGGGAACGTAACGATATTGATGGTTACGGCGCGTACTCTGGTCGTGGTTTGATCGCGATGCACAAACTAGTCGATCCTCTGTTCCAGTCTAAAACTGACTTCGAGATTATGTCTAGCCTAACTAAGCGTTGGGGTCGTTACGACGATTACACGCGTGGTATGGACGAAATGCAGTGGGTTAAATCTCTGTATGACGAATGTCGTGCATCAAACGAAGGCAGCTTCGAAATGCCTGAGTTTGCTGAGTTCTGGGAGAAAGGTTTCCTAGACTTCGGTAAAGGTAAGCCATGGACTCGCCACGCATCATTCCGTGAAGATCCAGAGATCAACGCACTAGGTACGCCTTCTGGTTTCATCGAAATCACAAGCCGTACTGTTGGCAACATGGGTTACGAGCACTGTCAAGAACACCCTATGTGGTTTGAGAAATCTGAACGTTCACACGGTGGTCCAGGCTCTGACAAACATCCGTACTGGCTACAATCTTGTCACCCAGACAAGCGTCTTCACTCTCAGATGTGTGAATCTGAAGAGTGGCGTGCGACTTACGCGGTACAAGGCCGTGAGCCAATCTACATCAACCCAATCGATGCTAAGAAGAAAGGCATCAAAGATGGCGACGTAGTACGTGTGTTCAATGACCGTGGTCAACTACTAGCAGGTGCTGTTCTAATGGATAGCTACGCACCTGGTGTTGTTCGTATCGAAGAAGGCGCTTGGTATGGCCCGATCAACGAGAAAGTGGGGGCGCTAGATACATACGGCGATCCAAACACACTAACTCAAGACATCGGTACGTCTGAACTTGCTCAAGCAACGTCAGCAAACACATGTTTGGTTAACTTCGAGAAGTTCCAAGGCAAACTGCCTCCAGTAACTTCATTCGGTGGTCCAATCGAAGTTTCTTAAGTCTTGTACTTAAGAACCAAGATTAAAGCTTGAATTAAAGCCCCTGTAAGCACTCTTACAGGGGCTTTTTGTTTTTCTAGCCTGTGTGCGGGATTTGTAATTAAGCATTGTCATAGCGCCAACAGGGGGCGTTTTTGAGACAGGCTATAACGACGTGCCGTTTGAGATAGGCTGTAGAACTATGAACTATGAACTATGAACTATGAACAATGAAACAGGAAGGGAATGTAAAAAGAATCTGTTGTAAGGGCTTAGGCAGACGGAAACAAAAAGGCCGATACAAAGTATCGACCTAATAGAGACCTATGGAATTGAATCAGCTTGAGTTAAATTTCGAACATAAACCAATAACCGTATGCACAGATTAATGCGGGTATGCCTGAATATAATGTGGCCACAAGAGCCGCTTTCGGTGCCATTGCGATAGCAGGGAATAAAGCATCACCATCATTTGAAATTGCGTTACCGACCTGAGCTGAAAGTGGCAGTGCACCTGAAAGGTAAAGGCTAGTGACCAACAATTGTGGACCACACCCCGGCAGTAAGCCCATCAACACACCCGCCAGGGGGAGCATCATCCCCCAGCTTGAGAATAGCGTCGCAAAATCGACATTTGCAAGCACAGAGCCAAACTCGAAGAAAAGAAAAGCCACCACCACCCATGCAGTGACAAAGTTTGTATCTTGAGCTGTTTTTTGTAGTGGGTGAGAACCTATACATTTTTCATCTTCACTTACGGCCGATTTGTAATCCTCAATTTCACGAGTAAGCCCCCACAAAAACATCGAGCTGATCAGTAAAATCGTTCCCGTCCATTCCATAGACATCTCAGGCAGTGTCAGCAACTGGTTTACATCGATTTGAAAAGAGCCAAGCAGGGCAACAGCGGCTCCCGGAATAATAAGCACAGACCATAGGTAACCCTGAAGGTTTATCGCTTTTTTAGAGACAGGGCTTTGACCTTGAGGTTGTGAGGTACAGCTGTTTTCCGCTTCATTTCTCTCTGCCTGTTTCGGGCGTAAAAAGTCGTCTGCGTGAAACAAGTTTATGATTCGTCCTGAGGCGGTACCCACGATTACACCCATCGCCATCATGGCTAAACCTGTTTTGGGTTCGCTAGCAATTAACAGGAAGGCCGCGTCACCCATAGTTGAGACGAGTACAGCCACAACCGCACCAAATCCGAGTTTGCCTGAAATAAATTGTGTGGTGACTACAATCGCTCCCCCACAGCCTGGCAATGCCCCCATTAGCGCGGCGAATACAACTTGGTTTGAACGAGATTGATGGACGAGCTTATTGAAGACGTTATCTTTGTTGATGTATAGACTTAACCAGTGGTAAATCGCTAGGGTTAGAGCAACGTAACATGACACTGCCCAGAAGGCGTCAGACAAGGTAGTGACCGTCAATTCTCGCGTAGCAGGAGCTGCAACTAACGCCGCAAGTGAAATAGGTAAAAGCAGGCGCTTAAAAGACAGTGAAAACTGAGTTGTTTTCGCAGCACTGCTGCTTGGCAAAAAAGAGATTAGTCGATCCATAAGTATCACTCAAAATTTGTGTATTAAGATAATCATATACGAATGATAATAATTATCAATTGCATTCGTTGTTTTTTTATCTTTTGTTACCATTGGCCAAACCCACGAAACATGACCAATCTAAAAAAATGAGGTAAAGTATGCCTAATAAAGAGAGACTCTAAAGGTAGAGTCATAATTGTTAGTGTAATAGGAAGAAACATGATTTTAGTTGTTGGTCACAAAAACCCTGATAGTGACAGTATTTGTAGTGCGTTAGTTGCAACTGAGCTTCTTAAAGCTCGTGGCGAGGAAGCGACACCAATTCGCCAAGGCGAGATCAACCGCGAAACTCAACACATTCTAGAAGTCGCTGGTGCTGAAAAGCCAGAACTTCGTACTTCTGTTGCTGGTGAGAAAATCTGGCTAGTAGACTACTCAGATCTAGCACAGGCACCAGACGATGTTGCTGAAGCAGAGATCGTAGGCATTGTCGATCACCACCGTCTAGGTGACGTGATGACAGTTAACCCTATGGAAGCTTGGATCTGGCCTGTTGGCTGTACAAATACAGTACTTTTCAACATGTTTAAGATTGAAGGTCACGCTATCTCTCAACAAATCGCTAAACTGATGATGTCTGCAATTCTTTCAGACACAGTTGGTTTTGCTTCTCCAACATGTACTCAAAAAGACAAAGACGCGGTTGCTGAGCTTGCTGAAATCGCTGGCGTGACTGACGTTGATGCATTTATCAAAGCGCTTCTAATCGCTAAGACAAACATCGAAGGCCTATCTGCTGCACAGTTAGTAGAAAAAGACCTTAAAGGCTACCCATTCAACGGTCGTGATGTTGTTGTTGGTCAAGTTGAGCTTGCGACTCTTGAGCAAGTAGACGGCATGATCGAAGCTCTAGAAGCTGATCTTGAAGCGCGTTGTGAGAAAGATGGTCTAGCATTCGCTGCAGTAATGCTGACAGATATCACTACAGCTCAAACTCGTCTTCTATACAAAGGTGAGTGGGCTGATAAGCTGGTTAAATTCGAGAAAGACGGTGTATTGATGATGGAAAATACATTGAGCCGTAAGAAGCAAGGTTGGCCTTGGCTTCAAGGCGAGCTTGTTTAACCAAGTCGCTTAATTATAAACGCCTGCTAATTTAGCAGGCGTTTTTCTTTGAAGTAGGCTTTCTTCTTCATCGATAGTGTTTGAAGTTAAAAACACTCGGCATAAAATAGCTTTAAGAACATAGTTACTGACTAAAGTAGGAAATTGAGATGACTACACAGCTAGACGATAAAAAAATCGCTGAAATCAATAAGTATACGGGTGAGCAACGCCTGAAGTACTGTGTGAAAGAAATCGTAGCGAACCGTGAAGTATGGATCTTAACCGATGAACACGGTTGTGTAATGCTGAACACAGAAGATGAAGACTGTGTTCCTGTATGGCCAAATCAAGAGTTTGCGGAGTCTTGGGCGACGGGTGATTGGTCTGAGTGTAAAGCTGAGTCTATTTCACTAAACAAATGGCATAGCCGTTGGACTAACGGTCTAGAAGACGACGAGCTTGCAGTTGTTGTGTTCCCGAACGAACAGGAAGAAGGTGTTATCTTGTTCCCGGATGAGTTCGATTTTGAATTGAAGAAACAAGCCTCTAAGCGCTAATACTTTTTGTTTAATACCAATCACAGTAAGTAAGTGATCATTAATTGCGAAGGAAAAAAGCTTAAGAACAAGGCTGAAATTTTCGATAAGTAGTTATTCTACAATCAAAATTTCTAACGCAGTTATTGAGCGTTTTAACCAGCTAGGATGAGCAGTTATTTACTACGAGTGGTATAAGTAACACAGTAACATTCTAATTCAGCGTTGCCTTTGAGGCGGCGCTATATTCCTACTGCTCCTGTCTAAGCTATTTTCAACGCATTTTCGTCAGTACCCAATCAATTGATACAAGGGTGCTTGTTGAGCTGCTTCTGAAGCTTGCTGAAGTACACCTGTTTTGCTGTATCTTTTCAGTATTTTTCGCACAACTGGTTTTGCCTGTTCTTTTGTCATTCCCACTTTCAATTGAGGTTCATACAGTAGCTTTAGCAGCACTACATCTAAGGGGGATAACAAGTCTTCTGGCGTGTGATCATTGAAAATAGAAGGGTAGGCTTTATCTGAGTCATTGGGTAACCCAAGTACCTGTGTGATCTCTTCAACAATACATGCGACCAGCTTTCCTCTTGCTCTCGCTTGATCTACTGGGATCACAATTCCTGCATATACAATCTCCCCTTTGGAATTAGTTCGATAACCTGCAGTACAGATAGCGCTGTTTAGATGCTGTGTCGATTTCAGTTTGAGTACAGTTTTGGCTTCAGCTATCCACTGACTCTGCCTTGTGTATATCCATTTAACGTTTGCATCCGATTCTCGTGTGACGATTTTAATCGGATGTTGGGTGACTTGCGATAGGTGCTGGACGTGCAATTCGGTGAGTTCTTGATGAAGCTCTTCGTCGCCGACTCGGTGATCGATCCATATCTTAATAGGTTGTTTCCATTTAGCGAGGAGCTTGTCGCCTTGTGAATATTCGTGTTGAAGTGCGACGTGATAAAAGGCAGTTTCGACGAAGGTTCTATCTAGCCATGTGAGTGTTGTGCTTGCTGCATTAAAGGACAGCAGCGCCAACAAGAGGGAAAGCATTGAAGCTCTTGGTAACATATCTTTCCCCTTTGCGGAATATAGCGCGATCACCGATTAATGGCTTGGTGCTTTATAGAAGTGGCTCTCAACTAACCTTTGTGTGATTTGGTGAGTTGGGTTAGTCAGTACTTCATGTGTTTCGCCACTTTCAACCACATTGCCTTCGTGCATGACGATGATCTTATCTGTGATGTGTTTAACAATGCCGATGTGTTGGGAAACATAAACGAACGATACGCCCATCTCTTCTTGAAGTTCTAGGAACAGATTGATGATTTGCGAACGCATCGCCATATCCAAACCATTCAACGCTTCATCAGCAACAATGATGGAAGGCTGAAGTATCAAAGCGCGAGCCAAACAAACCCTCTGCTTCTGGCCTGCAGCAAGCATCTGAGGATAGAAGTAAGCATGTTCTGGTAGAAGCCCAACACGTAATAATGTGTCCTTTACGCGGCGCATGCGGGCTTCTGGTGGCATGTTGGTATTTCGCTTCAACGGTCCTTCAAGGATTCGACCAATCTGGATGCGTGGGTTTAGCGAGGTGTTCGGATCTTGGAAGATCATTCGAATCAGTTTACAGCGAGTTGAGTAGTCTTTGTGTTCTAGCTTTTCACCGTTCACTCGGATCTCACCTGCTGTTGGTTCCACCATACCCGCTAGCATTCTAGCTAATGTCGATTTCCCCGACCCATTCTGACCGATAAAACCAATAGTCTGTCCCGCTTCAAGGGAAAAGCTGACTGGCTTCACTGCCTGATGAATCTTTTTACGGAAAAGACCAGAGCGAGTCGTAAAGTCTTTAGATAAATCACTGACCTCTAATAATGCACTCATGATTT
This sequence comes from Vibrio sp. 1F263, assembly GCF_041439035.1. Taxonomy (NCBI): domain Bacteria; kingdom Pseudomonadati; phylum Pseudomonadota; class Gammaproteobacteria; order Vibrionales; family Vibrionaceae; genus Vibrio; species Vibrio sp. 1F263. The sequence continues at coordinate 189,056 of NZ_JBGONI010000008.1, forward strand.
CTTTTTCTTCTCCATATTCAGAGGGAAATGACAGTTAAATTTGTGGGTCTTTATACGTTTAGTATGCGGGATCTCGACACACTGTCTTTGCGCGTATGGACAACGTGGTCCAAGTCGACAACCAATCGGAAGGTGCTGCAGCGGCGGAATTGACCCTGGTAAAGATTGCAGTTTTTCTTTATGGGGAATCCAGTCGTTAAAATCGGGCATCGCTTTTAGCAGTGCAACGGTGTAAGGATGCTTTGGTACATCCAACAGTTTTGTCGTATCTGCAGACTCAACGGACTGACCGCAGTACATCACGGTTATTCGTGTCGCCCATTGAGTGATAGTCGTTAAATCGTGCCCAATGAGGAGAATTGTCGTGTTATGAAGTTGATTCATTCGGCTCAATAAGCGCAATATTTGAGACTGCGTAATCGGGTCTAAATCGTTGGTTGGCTCATCGGCAATTAGCACTTTTGGCTTGGCAGCGATCGCCATGGCGATCATGACTTTTTGACACTCACCATCGGTCAACTCATAAGAATAACTGTCCATTAGGTGAGAGTGATTTTTGATCCCCACTTTATGCAGTAATGCTATTGCTTGCTTTTTTCGCCACTTAAACCGTTGCCACCATCGACCTTCAAATGAACGCGAAGGAATCGCCTCTATTAGCTGGCGTCCCACTTTTTCGGAAGGGTCAAGACATGTCGATGGTTCTTGGAAGATCATCGCGATATCGCGAGCGATCACACGGCGTCGTTCTTTGGGCGTCAGTTGTAGCAGGTCGATATTGCCAAGGCGCATTCGGTCGGCAGACACTTTCCAGTTTTCTTTGCAAACACCAACGATCGCTTTTGCAACCAAGCTCTTACCAGAACCTGATTCACCTACTAAGCCACGAATTTCTCCCTCATTGAGGGTAATACTCATTCGATCTACTGCTTTAACCATCCCTTGAGGGGTCTCAATCTCGATGGTTAGATGTCGAATATCAAGTAACGGCATTATTCGATTCCTGCATTTAGCGCTTGGCGAACACCTTCACCGACAAGGTTAATCACGATCACTGTAAACATAATGGCTAAGCCGGGTAGAGTTACTGTCCATGGCGCAAGGTAAATCAGCTCTACAGAATCACCCAAAATTGAGCCCCATTCGGTACTTGGTGCTTGAGCGCCAAGCCCTAAGAAACCCAAGGCCGTGATATCAAGAATGGCGACTGACAATGCCAGTGTAATTTCAAGTGCCACTACAGTAAGAATATTAGGAAGGATTGAATTCCATAACAGGTAGAAGTCATTCGCACCATCAAGGCGAGAAGCCAAAATATAGTCTTTTTCTACTTCTGCATGCACGGCAATGTATACCGAACGAATAAAGCGTGGAATCAATGCCAAACATAAGGCTAGCAAGATATTAAACTCGCCAAAGCCAAGAAATGCCACGAAGATAATCGCAAGTAGCAACGACGGAATAGACATTACCGTGTCAAGCAAGTGGTTTAGCGTACTTGATAGCAACCCACGAGTCATACCTGCAAGTACGCCAATCAGACAACCGATGACTGCTGCGATAAAGGTAATCACTACTGCGGCACCAAATGTCAGCTGAGAGCCAATAATCAGACGGGATAGAATATCTCGGCCTAAATCATCAGTGCCTAGAAAATACTCAACTGTTCCAGCCGGATCCCAAGAAGGAGGTGTTAGTAGGTGCCCCGTCTGCTCTTGAGCATCATGTGGTGCTAGCCATGGTGAAGTGATGGTGATCAAAATGATCAAGACCAAACACCATAGTCCAAACATTGCGAGATTATTGCCACGGAAGCTGCGCCAGAAACGCTCGAATTGGGTTGGAATCTGTTCTTCTTGGTAGACGTTATTTGTTAGCATACCATTCCTTCCTTACCAGAGGATTGACCATCGCGCCCAGTAGATCGGACAGTATATTCGCGGTCAAAACCAAGGTTGCTACCACAATTACACCAGCTTGAATTGAAACGTAATCTTGATTGGATAATGCATCCAGCAACCAGCGGCCAATACCTGGCCAGTTAAAGATAGACTCGGTGATGATAGCGAGCGTTAACATACTGGAGAGTTGAACGCCGACCTTAGGAATAATCGGTGGTATTGCATTTCTTAATACGTGTTGAGTGACGATCTCTCTTGTTGAAAGACCTTTGATTCGTGCGGCACGGATGTAGTTTTGAGCCATCACTTCAGCCACTGACGCTCTCATTAGTCGGATAACCTGGGTTGTTGGAGCGAGCGCCAAAACAAGACAAGGTAACGCCATATGGTCTATTACGCTCTGTAGGGCGTGTGCTCGATAGTTACCTTCGGCAAAGAACGCATCAATCATTGCAAAGCCAGTCACGTGTTCAATTTCGTAAAGTAGATCGTATCGTCCCCCAACAGGGAACATCTCGAAGTGCAGTGAAAACACCATGATCATTAGCAATGCGACCCAAAATATAGGTGCCGAGTAACCTGCCATTGAAGTAAACGATATGGTGGTATCAACAAATTTTCCTTGTCTCATACCGGCAATTGTGCCGAAAGGGATGCCGATAAACAGTGCGAGTAAAAAAGCAAAGAAGCACAATTCTAACGTCGCAGGGAATACCACGACAAGCTCTTCGATGATAGGAACACCGTGTTTGCTCAGGCCGAAATTCAGCGTCGATAATTCGGTGACATAGCTAAGCCAGCCGGGCCAAAAATCTTGAATTGCCCAAGGTGAGGTTTGGTCTAATCGAAGTAGAGCAAAGCCCACTAAAGTCAGAATTCCAAGTGTAATAATGAATAAGTTTACACGTCTTAATGTATACCAAAACATCAGTTCACCTCCCTTCTGACTTGATCAAAAGGTTGAGCATTAAAAGGACTGCGTTTAAAACCTGTTAGCGAACGATCGTGCACACGGAATTGCACGCCATGAGCGAGAGGTATCACAGGAACTTCTTCATTAAGAATGTTTTGGGCTTGTCGATACAAGTTCACGCGATGCCTTTGTTGATTAATCTCTAATGCCAAGTCGAGAAGGAAATCAAAGTCTGAGTTGCACCACATAGAGACGTTTAATCCCGCGCGTTCCGAACTACATGATAGAAGTGGACGCAAGAAGTTGTCTGGGTCGCCCGTACTGCCAATCCAACCTGTGAGTAACAAATCTGTTGAGGAAATTGAAGACAGCTGTGTTCGGTCAAATCGGTCGTCGGTATAGAGTTTCAATTCAATACCAATATCAGCCAAGTTTGCTTGGATCAGTTCTGCCGTTTTTCTTGGACTTGGATTGTATGCGCGTGGCTCTAGTGGCACCCACATTGAAAGCTCTAACCCTGGTTCTACACCGGCCTCTCTAAGAAGTGCGATCGCATAGTTTCGATCATAGCGAACTTGAACGCTGTCTTTTTGATAAGCCCAAGAAGTAGGGGGAAGTAACGTGTAGGCTTTTGTACCTGTACCGTAGTACACAGAATCAAGAATGTTCTGACGGTTAATAGCCAAGTTCAATGCTTTACGTACTCGTGAGTCACGCAATGCCGGGTGTTCTGTGTTTAGCGCGATGAAAGAGACGTTTACTGCAGGTGTGGCAGAAATCTTCAACTCTTCATGAGCTTGAATAATAGGGATCTGGCTAGAAATTGGTGAGTTCAACACGTCACACTCACTGCGGAGAAGCTTGGCAAGTGTGCCTGTACCGCGTTGTGAAGTATCAAATACGACTTGGTCCATTTGTACTTCACCCTTCCAGTAATGCTTGTTCTTTTTCAAGCGTACAAGATCATTAATTTGATATTCATCCAAGTAGAAAGGGCCTGTGCCTACGGGCTTGGAGTCTATTTCATTTTTTTCATCTGTGGTAATCAGCTTGTTGGCATACTCTTTGGAGTGGATAACCGCATAACTGGTGGCGATATTGTTAAGAAATGAATTATCTGGGCGACTTAACTGGAACTTCACCGTTAGGTCATCCACCGCTGTGATTTCAACAATCAGGTTTTGAAAGTCGATGCCAGCGAACCATGGATATAAACCGCCACCCACATAATGGAATGGGTTTGAACTATCAATAATTCGTTCAAAACTAAAGACCACATCCTGTGCATTCATGGTGCGGGTTGGGGCAAACCAATCTGTGGTTTGAAACGCAACATTTGGGCGCAGTTTGAAAGTGTACTCTGTACCTGATTTATCGACAGACCAGCTTGTTGCCAAGTTCTGTTTTGGTCGGTAAGTCATAGGATCAAGAGTGAGCAGGGTATCGAAAATTTGAGGGCTCAGCGATTCTGAGGTAATGCCACTATCAACCAATTGTGGATTGAAGGTACTAGGATTACCTTGGCCGCAATAAATGAAGCCTTTTTCACGGATTTGCTCGTGAGTGACACTTTCACCACATCCAGCTAAAAAGCCAAGCGTGCAGATGCTAAGTGATAGTCTTATTAGTGCTTTCATAAAAAGAAATACTTTTCGAAACGAGGCGTTAGAGGAGCCTCAAGATCCCGATAATTTAACATTTTATTTATTCGGCTCCAAATAATAATCAAGTGTGGACAGCTATTTATCGTTAGCTTGTCCTACAATCGCGTACTTCCTCACCATTCCACGTAATTGGTTGTAGGTTAACCCAAGTAATTCTGCTGCTTGTTTCTGGTTATACTTGCTCTGTTTTAGAGCTTGATTGAGTAATTTAATGTCTTGCTGTTCTTGCCATGCTTTGTAATCAAGCGGCAAAGAAAATGAGTGCTCTAATGGAGTATGGCTGTTGGACAGATCATTGCCAGTTTCGTGCGTGGAATGTTGATCTATTTTCCATGTTGGTTTGAAGGGGTTAAACACCAAAGATTCAATAGGATATGGATCTTTACCGTGCTGGTAGATAGCTCGTTCAACGACGTTTTTGAGTTCTCTCACATTTCCCGGCCAAGAATAATCCAATAGTGCCTCAACAGCAGATGGCGCAAAACCGACAAACAGCTCCAATTCTAATTCTCGACACATCTTAATGGCGTAGTATTCTGCTAGTAGCGTGATGTCTTCTTTTCTTTCGCGAAGAGGTGGGATAGTAATGACATCAAACGCCAGTCTATCTAATAAATCGGGTCTGAATTCGTCTTTTAACGCCATGTCTGGTAAGTCAGCATTGGTGGCACACACCAGTCTTACATTGGCACTTAGCGCCTTTTGTCCGCCAACACGCTCATATTGCCCGTATTCAATAACACGCAATAGCTTCTCTTGAACGGCAAGGGGGGTGGTCGCTAGTTCATCTAAGAACAGAGTTCCACCTTCAGCCCTTTCAAAACGACCTTGATGACGACCTTTTGAACCGGTAAAAGAACCTGATTCATGACCAAACAACTCTGAATCAATCAACCCTTCGCTAAGGGTTGAGCAGTTCAGTGAGATCAATGGCTGGTCCCAGCGCCTTGAAAGGTAATGCAGCCTTTGAGCGATTAACTCTTTACCTGTACCACGCTCCCCGATGATCAGAATCGGTCTTTCGATTGGTGCGAGTTGAGACACTTTATCCAAAACAGAGAGAAAACTAGGGGATTCACCAATGAGATTCTGCTGCATAATGGGTCCTTGTATGATCTGATTTCCAATGGGCAAGATATAGAGAGCTTTATTTACATCACTTGATGTAAATAGCATTAATCACAAAGCTGTAGTGGTGAAAAATACCAATACTTGGCTAAATTCATCATAGCATGGTTCGGGTTAATCACCATTTTATTGTAAGTATTTGATAAACAATGGCTTAAAAGTTGGCACGCTACTTGGATTACTTATGGTAGGTTTAACAACAGACGTAGATTTTTGAGCAAGTGGATTGAGAAATCGAAAACGATTTAAAACCTATTTGCCATTATTGCAATTAAGGAGTTTCTTATGGGTATTTTTTCTCGCTTTGCAGACATTGTAAATTCAAACATCAGTGCACTATTAGATAAGGCTGAAGATCCTGAAAAGATGATTCGCCTCATTATTCAAGAAATGGAAGACACGCTGGTTGAGGTTCGTACTAACTCAGCAAAAGCCATTGCAGACAAGAAAGAGCTAGCACGTAAAGTTGAAGCTATCGAAACTCAGATTCTAGATTGGCAGAATAAAGCGACATTAGCCCTGACTAAACAACGTGAAGATCTGGCTAGAGCGGCGCTAATCGAAAAGCAAAAACTTGAAGATATCATCAAGAGCCTTCATACCGAACAAACCTTGGTTCATGAAACCATCGAAAAACTAACCAGTGAGATCGGTAAGCTTGAAACCAAAATCGCCGAGACACGTGCAAAACAGCAAGCACTAATGATTCGTAATAACGCAGCAAGCAATCGTCGCGATGTTCAAAAACATCTGCATTCAAGCAAAACCAACGAAGCAATGGCGAAGTTTGAGCAATTCTCACGTAAAGTGGATGAATTAGAAGCTGAAGCTGACGTTTACGCAAAAACCGGTAACGCAAAATCTTTAGACCAAGAGTTTGCAGAGCTACAAGCTCAAGACGAGATTGAAAAAGAGCTGGCGAAACTGAAGCAACAAGTTGAAAACCGCGATAAATAATTTTAGGAGTTGTCTATGTCAACATTTCTAATTGCAGGTCCACTGATTGTCTTTTTGATCTTCGTGGCACCGCTATGGTTATTCTTACACTACCGCAGCAAGAAGAAATCCAGCAATGGTCTTTCAGAAACGGATCTTCAGCGTCTGCATAAGCTTTCTGAGCAAGCTGAGTCGATGCAAGACCGAGTGAAAACGTTAGAAAAAATACTGGATGCGGAGTCACCTAACTGGAGACGGAACTATGAGTAGAGAACTGTATCGCGATCCGATTAACGGTAAATTGTCTGGCGTGTGTGCCGGATTAGCGAACTATTTTGGCCTTGAAGTTTGGTTGGTTCGTATCTTAGTGATCTCAGCCGCACTACTAGGTGGTAGCTTTCTGGTGTTATTAGCGTATTTAGCTTTGACATTTATGCTTGAAAAACAACCACCTCAATATGTCGATCAGATGAAAGCTAAACAAGAGCACACACTCAAGCAAAAACCCTGGGAAAAAGGGCAAACAGCAGAGTCTTTGTTGGGCACTTTAGAGGGTGATTTCCAGACGTTAGAGACCAGTGTACGCAATATGGAAGCTTATGTGACTTCGGACACTTTTAAAGTCGACCGTGCATTTAAGAACATGTAGTGGTTAAGCCTTAAAAAGATTAGATAACGGTTTAGGAAAATTTATCCCAAGCCGTTATTTTTTTTAATAATTTTGTCTAAATAAATCTTACGATAACTGGTAAGTTACATGTGATTAATCTATGTTAATAAAATATTTATAGATATGGATGATCGCAATGTACAAAGCCTCCCTAGTCCTATTGGTGACCTTATCCGGGTTATCTGGGTGTGGTAAGGAGCTCCCTCCGGTTCCAGAACCCGAATCACGACCAGCCAAACTCTTCACCGTCTCGGTCGGTAACAATGCCTTCGAACGAAATTTTCCTGCGACTACTGAAGCGGGCGATAAAGCCGTATTGGCATTTCGAGTCCCCGGTTTACTAAAAACGATCGATGTCACTGCGGGGCAACAGGTCTCCAAAGGTGATGCATTGGCAACGCTTAATCCTGATGAGTATCAGTTGCTAGAAAAGCAGGCAAGAGCTAACTTCAAACTTGCCGATGTGCAATACCAACGTTCCATCAAGCTACGTAAGGATAGAGTGGTTTCTGAGCAAGATTTTGACCAAGCGAAAGCAAATCATAACTCTGCGAGAGCGGTTTTAAATCAAGCAAAAGCTAATCTTCGCTACACCACACTTGTTGCGCCTTATGAGGGTACTATTTCTATTATTCCTGCTGAAAACCACGAATACATCGCGGCTAAGCAAGGTGTAATGAATATCCAAACAAATCAGATCCTCAAAGTTGTCTTCTTATTGCCTGATCAATTAATTGCACGCTTTTCTGCAGGGTTTGAGACAGACGCAACTATGGTATTCGATGCCTTCCCTGAACATTCTTATGTCCTCACCTTTCAAGAAGTCGATACCGAAGCCGATCCTAAAACCGGTTCATACAAGGTCACTATGGTAATGGAGAGACCGACTGATATAGGCATCCTGCCGGGTATGTCTGGCACGGTTAACCTTGTTTCTTCACAAGCAGCGGCGACAAAAATTCCAACCTCAGCAATGATGACCAATGGAGATGATGTATCAGTATGGCGCGTTAACAACGATGGTATCGTCGAAGAAGTCGCGATAGTCATTGATGAAAAACGTCATATTATTTCGGGTCTTAACGACGGAGATCGCGTTGTGACCTCGGGCGTTAATGGATTAGAAACTGGTGTCAAAGTTCGTGAGTGGATCAAGGAAAGGGGGCTCTAACATGAAGACAGTATCAAAAGCCATCGGCCTATCATGTTTGGCGTTGTTGACAGCCTGTAAAGACAAAGGTGTCACTGAAGTCGAAAAGCTTCCTCTTGTTAAAGCCATTGAAATCTCCGTCTTAGACTTTAACGATAAACTCTATTTTCCAGCAGTGGCTAATGCTGCTGAGAAAGCGCACCTAAGTTTCCGTGTCGCTGGTGAGATTTTTAAACTTGATGTCAAAGAAGGTGAACAAGTTAAAAAGGGTGATGTTCTTGCCGAGTTAGATCCAACAGATTATCAGTTGGACGTTGATAACGCTCAAGCTAGATACACAGTGATTAACAGCCAATACAGACGTTCAAGTCCGTTGGTCAAAAAGGGGTTATTGGCTAAGTCTCAATTCGATGAGATTGCCGCTCAGCGTCAAATCGCTTATGCCGAGTTAGAATTGGCAAAACTGCGTTTGTCATTTACCAAGCTTCGCGCACCGGTTGATGGAATTATCTCTCGTGTCAGTGTTGACCAATACGAAAATATTCAGGTTGGCCAACAGATTGTGAATATTCACAGTGTTGAGGATGTTGAAGTTGTTATCCAATTGCCTGACCAAATCTATGTAAATCAACCAAATGAAGCGACTATCTCGAATATTGAGGCAGTAGTTAGAGTTCCAAGTGGGAATGAATACAGTGCGGGGATAAAAGAGTTTACGACTGAACCCGATCCAAGCACAGGTACATTTACCGTCACGCTTGCTTTACCTATGCCAGAAGATGATTTGATTCTTGACGGTATGGCCGTTGAGGTCACGTCAAATGGGCGTGATATCGGGTTGAAATTAAAAGCCGGCGTACTTATTCCTATTGAGGCTGTGTTCAATGCCGATGGGGATGAGTTAACTCGTCAAAACTCTTACGTGTGGATTCTTAATGACGACAATACAGTATCTAAACAGCAAGTCGTATTAGGCAAAGCGAATCAGAAAACATTGCAGATAATCAAAGGATTAGAAATGGGGCAGCATGTCGTTGTTGCAGGCGTATCGCGATTGCGAGATGGGATGACAGTGGAAGTATTGTCTCAGGAGACGAACAATGAGTGAAGTCAATAACAAGCCCCAAAGTGATGATCAACAGGGTGATGACCAAATCACTGGAGTGGCGGCTTATTTTATACGAAATAAGGTCATTAGCTGGATGCTATCACTGATCTTTCTTATTGGTGGTGTGTCTGCATTCTTTGGTTTGGGCCGTTTAGAAGATCCTGCCTTTACCATCAAAGATGCCATGGTAGTGACCTCTTATCCGGGAGCGACGCCTCAGCAAGTGGAAGAGGAAGTGACTTACCCATTAGAGAAAGCGATTCAACAGCTTACCTATGTTGATGAAGTTAACTCTATCTCTAGTCGTGGCCTGTCTCAGGTTACGGTAACGATGAAGAATAATTACGGCCCTGATGATCTTCCACAAATTTGGGATGAACTTCGACGTAAAGTGAATGATTTGAAAGGTCAACTTCCACCCGGGGTAAATGACCCTCAAGTCATAGACGATTTTGGTGATGTTTACGGTATTTTGCTTGCCGTAACGGGGGACGGTTACAGTTACAAAGAGTTACTTGATTACATTGATTACCTAAGGCGAGAGCTAGAACTTGTTGATGGGGTCAGTAAAGTCTCGGTATCCGGCCAACAGCAAGAGCAAGTGTTCATTGAGATATCGATGAAACGGATCAGCTCTCTGGGTTTGTCTCCAAATACTGTATTTAACCTTTTATCCACTCAAAATATTGTTTCAAGTGCAGGTGCTGTAAGGATTGGTGACGAGTACATTCGAATCCATCCAACAGGAGAGTTCCAGAATGTTGAACAGCTCGGTGATTTGATTCTTACGGAAGGTGGCGCTCAAGGGCTTATCTATCTAAAAGATGTGGCGAATGTAACTCGTGGTTATGTTGAAGTGCCTACTAACATCATTGGCTATAACGGGAAGCTCGCACTTAACCTTGGTGTTTCTTTTGCACAAGGCGTGAACGTGGTCGCAGTGGGTGAAGCCTTTGATCGAAGGCTCGCCGAGCTGAAATACCAACAGCCCGTAGGTATTGACATATCTGAGGTTTATAACCAACCCAAAGAAGTCGATAAGTCAGTTAGTGGATTTGTAGTGAGTTTAGGACAAGCGGTTGCGATCGTAATCGTAGTGTTGCTGTTCTTCATGGGATTACGATCGGGTTTGTTGATTGGTTTGATACTGCTATTGACCGTTTTCGGTACCTTCATTTTCATGCAGTACTTCAAAATCGATCTTCAACGTATTTCATTGGGCGCGTTGGTTATCGCGCTGGGGATGCTGGTGGATAATGCCATTGTGGTGGTGGAAGGGATATTGATCGGCACGCAGAAGGGGCGAACCCGAATGCAGGCCGCCACAGATATTGTGACCCAAACCAAATGGCCACTGCTTGGTGCAACGGTTATTGCGGTCACCGCTTTTGCCCCAATCGGTTTGTCTGAAGACTCAACGGGCGAATATTGTGGAACCTTGTTCACGGTTCTACTTATCTCCTTGATGCTGAGTTGGTTTACGGCCATCTCACTCACGCCATTCTTTGCCGATATGTTCTTCAAAGGCCAGAAAGTCGATCCAGATAGTGAAGGTAAAGACCCATACAAC